>JAURMD010000084.1 GCA_030830875.1 Thermoplasmatota archaeon
CGCAGAGGACGCCAGAGGCGCAAACAAGGGCGTCGAGTACATCCGCGACTGGGTGAAAGACCTGAAACAAGCAGCAAAGCCCGTACAATGAGGCATCCCATCATCGCGGGTTGGCACGAGCGAGGCATGGCCCTCAAAAACCGCATGCGTGAGGCGTTCTTGGGTTGCTTTGAGGGCTGCGGCCACACCCGTGTGGAACCCTACCCTGTCTTGGCAAGGTGGCGTGATGACATTCACCTCACCATCGCGTCCATCGCCGATTTTCAACCCCACGTGACGAGTGGGTTGGCGGAACCTCCTGCCAACCCGTTGACCATTTCTCAGCCGTGCATTCGGCTTACTGATGTTGACGCAGTGGGCCGCTCCGGTCGGCATTTGACCACGTTTGAAATGATGGCCCACCACGTCTTCAACCGTCCCGAGGATGACGACGAACACTATTGGATTGAGCGCTGCGTGGAACTCTGCCATGACCTGTTGACCGTTACCTTTGCGATTGATGCAAGCGAAATAACCTACGTCGAAAATCCATGGAGCGGAGGGGGGAATGCTGGCGCTGCCGTCGAAGTGATCGTCGGTGGCCTCGAGCTTGCGACGCTTGTGTTCATGGACCTTGAGGAGCACGTCGAGGGTGACGTCGAAATCAAGGGTGTTTCATACCGCACCATGCCGCTCCAAATCATCGATACTGGCTACGGCCTGGAGCGGTTCTGTTGGGCTGCGGCAGGGACACCGACCATTTACGAAGCGATTTACCCTGAGAGTGTGGATTGGCTGAAGGGTCTGAGTTCGTTTGATTCTGTGCTTGCTCGACACAAGGACGTTGATGTCAACCGCTTGCTTGGCGAACTTAGCAGGCTGAATGGCATCATGAACATCGAGGCGGGTGTTGATGCAGACGCGTTGCGCGAAGTTTTGATTTCCCGTTTGGAGGAACGCGGGGTTTCGGTCACGGCAGAAATCTTGAGGGACGTGACCGAGCCGCTCTCTCGGATTTACGCAATTCCAGACCATCTCCACGCCCTTGCCCACATGCTGGGCGACGGTCTTGTCCCTTCCAACGCCAAAGACGGGTACCTCGCCCGAATGCTCGCACGTCGGGTGCTGAGGATGCGTGACGACCTCGGAATCGACGTTTCGCTCGCCGAATTGATGGTCCATCATCTCGACCATCATCTCTTCGATCGGAAGATGAAACAGACTCGAGAAGGGCTTCTCCACATCCTGACGCTTGAAGAGGCAAGGTACGGCGAGATGATGAGAAAATCCGACCGGTTGGTTCGGAAGGCGTTGGGTGATGTGGATCGAAACGCCCGCAGCGTTGAGGACAGCGTGCTCTTCGAACTTGCGGACGTCCACGGACTGCAACCTGAAATAGCCGTCGGTGTCGCCCGTGAAGCAGGTTGGTCCAACCTTGAACTTCGTGCTGGCTTCGCCGCTGAGATGGCAGAGCGTCATGCTCGCATCGCAAAAGAGGCCGCAAGGGCGGACACGTCAGGTGGCCCCTTCATCGCCTTCCCTGAATTGCCCAACACGGTTCCTCTGTACTACGACGATGTGCACCAAGTCGACATGGAGGCCTCTGTGCTTGCATGCGTTCCGTTCACGGGGGATGGTTCTGCAGGCATCACGCACGCTGTTGTGTTGGACAAAACCTGCTTTTACCCAGAAGGTGGCGGTCAAGAAGGCGACCATGGGCGTTTGACCACAGAGGCCGTCGAACGCCGGGTCTTGGACACGAAGAAGCAGGGTGGCCTTGTGGTTCATTTCACGGACGGACCAATCGAAGTCGGCGACCTCGTGACCGGTTCCTTGGACGCCGTTCGTCGAAAGCAGTTGATGGATCACCACACAGCGGTGCACATCGTTGGTGGCGCCGCTCGACGAATCCTCGGGCCCCATGTCTTCCAAGCGGGTGCCAATAAATCAGTCGAGGGTGCTCGTCTTGACATCACGCACCACACCAGGCTAACGCGAGACGACCTCGATGCGATTGAACACCTTGCCAACGAGGTGCTTGCGCAGGTCCACCGTACCGAGAAAACCGAACTTGAGCGCAAAGAGGCGGACCGCAAATGGGGTTTCGATCTCTACCAGGGCGGGGCGCCCAAAGGCGCGACGGTACGCATCTTGAGGATCGCCGACCACGACGTACAAGCGTGCGGCGGTACCCACCACGATGAACCAGGACGCATAGGTTCCATCAGGATCGTCCGGTCCACCGCCGTCCAAGACGGTGTGGAGCGTTTGACGATTGTCGCAGGTCAAGCAGCCTTGGCGTACGCCCGTCAACAGGAGAGCTTGCTTCGTCAGGCCTCGGATGCGCTTAGCGTGACGCCTGAGGATCTCCCGAGGGCTGCAGAACGCTTCTTTAACGAATGGAAGGAGATGCAGAAGCGCATCAAAAATCAGGATTTGGAGATCGCGCGGTTGCGAACCAGCGGAGGGGGTGGGGCCACCATCGTCGAAGGCGTTCGCATCATCGTCCAGGAAGTGGATTCTGACATCAAGCAAATGACAACGATGGTGGGCGCCATGACCCGCGATGCGGAAACACCCACGGTGGCCGTTCTTGGGTCTCGGGATTCTGGTGGAAAACTGCTTGTTGCGTTGACCGAAGCATCGCTTGCGTCTGAACGCTACAATGCAGTCGAGGTTCTGCGCGCCATCGCCCCTCACATTCACGGCGGCGGGGGAGGGCGTCCGACGCTTGCCCAAGGTGGTGGAAGCCATCCGGACGGCTTGGATGACGCACTCGAGGCGGCTCGGGTGCTTCTTGGTCTCTCATGACCGACCGATGTGCGCACGGATGGCCGCTTGGTCGAAGTATGATACGGCTCGATGCAAGGCATCGGTGGGGGAAAACCAACCTGCTTCAGCAATCTCACGAGGCTCAACGGTCACCTCGGCGCGTTCTGCGGCCGTGGAGGTGTAGGTGAAGGACAAAAAGGACAATCCTTGCTCGTCAAAGACCCGCTGCGTCACAACTGGTGCTTCGTCGCTCAAGGTGATGGTGAGTCCAAATTCTTCCATGCATTCGCGAAGGCAACCAACCTGAGGGTGTTCATCATGGTCGAGGTAGCCTCCGGGCAAGGTCCACGAACCTACGAAATGCCCACGAGCCACACGTCCCATCAGGATCCTTCCACTGCTGTCCATCACCATCACCTTCGATACGACACGGTGGATGGTTCTGTACACGCTTTCACGCGCGAGAGGATGAACAGCATTGTCTGAAATGAGGTCGTCCTTCCAAGGCCAAGATTCGGGCCATGGAATCAAAGGAGAACCGTACTCAACGTGGACACCCTGCTGAACGTCGTCCAGGGACACGTACCGCTTCAATGTCCACTCGATCCCCATCCCCTTCACCTCGTCCGGCGTTGGAAACCTCAGCGAGGGGGCGTCGACCATGCGCCCTTTGACCGCAGCCTTCGGACCATTTCCGGATTCATCAACGAGCAGAACTTTTCCATCGTGTTCGAGGTGAACCACGTGCGGGGGGTGGTTCATGCTCGGCTCACGGTTCAGTTGCGAATGAAGGCTGTGGTTCGCTCGGCGCCATCTTGATGAAGTGTCCTCCTTCCTTTCACGGCATGGTCGTTGAGTTGCTTCACGGTGATCGTTGGGCGAAGACTTACCTGATTCATGATGGGACAAGCACATCTGTGGCCTTGGTTGACCCTGTCTACGACAGTTTGGACGAGGACCTTGCCATGCTTGAGGACAGGGGACTCACGCTTACGCATGCCATCGCTACGCACACCCATGCGGATCACATTACCGCGTGCTTCGAAATGCGTAACCGCACAGGATGCGCGTACATCATGTGGAAAGATACGGCTTCGCTCGGTGTGAGCGACTATGTGGACGAGTCCTCTGCTTGCATGGTTGGGAACCTTGAGGTGCGGTTCCACTTTGCGCCCGGTCACACGTCCGATTCCATGATTGTCGAGGCGGATGGCCATATCCTGACGGGGGATTTCCTCTTCACCGGTGCTGGTGGCGTAGGGAGGGATGACCTCCCAAGCGGTCGTGTTGACGTGCATTGGGAAGCCCTGAACGTGCTCGACCGGTTCCCTGGTACGGCGGTGGTCTGCACCGGTCACGACCCACCCGGTACGGAGATGATGACGCTTGCATGGAACCGAGAACATAACCCAATCCTCTCCATGACCGACGTTGATGAATTCAGAGCGTGGCAAGCCGAAACCAGTGCTCGTCTGGGGAGCGTTTCCAAGATCAAGGTCGCCCTGCCCGCGAACCTCTTTGCCGAGGTTCCTGCTGTTGTTCCTTGGCTTGACTGAAGCGGAGCGAAGGCCTTTGAGGGGCCGTTTCAACCACAAGGCATGACCGGCCGCGTGCGGCGAGTGAGTCCCGTCCTTTTTTTCCTGCTCTTGGTGACGTCGTCCGCCGCCCCTTTTGCTGCGGGTGGACAAACCTATGGCGATGTGTCCGTGATGGATGCATCACTGCAGCGTGCCCTCGCGGAAGGTGGTGCCAGCGACGTTCACAAGGTGATCGTGCAGTTCACGACACCGCTCGGAGCGGACGTCTCTGACGTGCTTGAGGAGCATGATGCAACGGTTCTCGGTACGGCACCATTGGTCGACGGTCATCTCATTGAGGCTTCGGACATCGACCTTCGTCGCCTCAGCACCAA
>JAURMD010000085.1 GCA_030830875.1 Thermoplasmatota archaeon
AGTGGCTCGATGCTGCGCACCTTTTGGTCTGCGACCGTGACGGTGGTCAGGTCCACCTCCTCAGCATGGGGCTCGTCGATGGTGATTGGACGGTCGAGGACCAAGTGACGTGGCTCGATGGCCTGGACAGGCCACACGACGTGCTGGTGCTCAACGAGACGGCGCTCGTGTCCGAATCCGGGCGGCTTCGAAGCATCGCTCTTGACCCGGCAGGTCCGCTTGTCCCGCCCTCCGGCCCATGGTCGGTCCTGATCGACGACGTGCCGACCGGCAACCATCAGCCGAACGCCATCAACGTCCTCCCCAACGGAACGGCGGTCTGGCACGTCGGTTCCACGTGCAACGTGTGCAGCGAGGCAGACGAGCGGAACGCTGCCTTGCTGTGGGTCAACCCAGAGGACGGCTCCCACGGCGTGTTGGCGTCCGGCGTCCGGAATTCCTTCGATGGGGCATGGGTCCCCGGTGCAGGGTACGTGTTCAGCGACAACGGGCGGGATTGGGACGGCGACCATCCACCTGAAGAGGTGAACCTGCTTGAGGAAGGCGCTGCCTACGGTTGGCCAGACGATGAGCCGGACACCCCCGTTCCTCCTGGAACCGTTGGCCCGGTGGCGACATGGCTGCCGCACAGCAGCCTGAACGGGCTGGCGGTGCGGCCAACGACGTCCAGCCTGCCCGGAGGCAACACGACCGTCTACGCCACGGTGTATGGCTCTTGGAACAGCGTCGTGCCCGTCGGGCACGAGATCGTCCGCATTGACCTTGCTCCATCGGCGGACGGAGGTTGGGAGGGAACCACCACCAGTTTTGCCACCAACCTCGGCACCCCCCTTCCGATTGCCTTCCATCCAGACGGCGACCTCTTTTTCGCCACATTTGGCGGAAACGGGCGACTGCATGTGATTCAGACCGCCTGATGACGCTCGATGTGAACAGGGGTTCAAGGCCTGCAGCCGCAGCCATGCGGCCATGGAGGACATGCGCCACGAGTACAGCGCATCCCTCGACGAGTCCACCGTATCGTCCGTAGCGCCGCTGGACCTGCTTCGAACGTGGATCAACGAGGCGGCCGGGGCCGAGGTCGCCGACCCCAACGCGATGTGCCTTGCTACCATCGGTGCGGACGGTGCCCCTCGCGCGCGCATGGTCCTCTGCAAAGGCGTCGAAGAGGCCTCAGTCATCTTCTTCACGAACATGACGTCCGACAAAGCCGAACACCTCCTGGTCCGTCCCGAGGTTGCGAGCACCTTCTGGTGGCCCGATGCTGAGCGCTCAGTCCGGTTGGTGGGTCACGCCACGGCGTTGGGGCGCGATGAGGTTGAGCGCTATTTTGCAACACGCCCCCGTTCCTCCCAGGTTGGGGCATGGGTGTCCGATCAATCTGCACCAATCGCAGACCGGTCCGCCCTTGAAGCCAAGCATCTGGACGTTCAGGCTCGCTTTGCTTCCGGCGAGGTGCCCTGCCCCCCTCATTGGGGGGGGTTCCGCATCCACGTCCACGAGGTTGAGTATTGGGCCGGCCGACCTGCAAGGCTGCACGACAGGCTCCGACTTCGACCAGGAGCGTCCGAGTGGTCAATGGAGCGGCTGCAGCCATGAGGCGATGTGCATGGACGCCGAACCCACGCTGACCACCCGCCTCTTGGCATCGACCTCCATTCACGTGGTGGGCGCTGGGCTCAATCGAGAGCGGACCGCCCACACTGCTGTCGGTGAACTCGTGGGACGGGGTTGGAGGGTGGTTCCGGTGCATCCTCGAGATGCAGGAGCGACGGTAAGCGGTTGTCCGGTCCGGCCGATGATTGAACCCGGCTCGCCGCTTGAGGTGGTCGTGTTCTTCCTCGCGCCAGAGCGCGTCCGCGACCAAGTGCGTCGCCTGCTTGTTCAGTCACCCGATCCATCTCCGCTCGTCTGGCTGCAGCCCGGTGCCGAAGACGACGTCTCAATAGGATGGCTTCAGGAGGCCGGATGGAAGGTGGTGCACGACGATTGCCTCGTGCGCTACGCAGAGCGGCACAGCCTGACACGTGATGCCGTCGAGCAGCCGTGGTTTCGACAGGTCGCGGACGCGGACGGTTCAGGATGCTCTGTCTGGACCGTTCATGAGGCCGGAGAAAGCGCAACCGTGCCAACGACCAACCTTGAATGGGTCGGGGACCTCATTGACCTTCAGCACTCCAGCCACACGGTTCCTGCCTACATTCGACGCCTTCGTCAGGATGCGGAGGACCTGGAGGCCTGTGCCCGTCGGCTTGCGCACTGAGGTGAAACCATGAACGCGATACTCGACCGATTCTCACTTGGCCATGTGTGGACGACAGTGGACCCATTCTTGTTCTGCGTGCACCACCTCGACCACTACCCCGAGGGCGACGGACGCATGGGGCCCAAGGCGTCCTTGCGCGGGCGCAACATGGGCCAAGATTTCGGCGGCAAGGACGGGTGGAGCATGTACCATGGCATGCACGTTCCGGGCTTCCCTGCGCATCCACACCGCGGGTTTGAGACGGTCACGGTGGTGCTCCGCGGCCTTGTGGACCACTTCGATTCAAGCGGAGCCACCGGGCGGTACGGCGAAGGCGACGTGCAGTGGATGACGGCCGGTTCCGGGCTGCAGCATTCGGAAATGTTCCCCTTGGTCGACACCGAGGCGCCCAACACGTTGGACCTCTTCCAGATCTGGCTCAACCTCCCCGCGGCGGACAAGATGACGGAGCCCGGATACACCATGCTGTGGGCCCCGACCATCCCTGTGCTGAACCACGATGGCGTCAACATCAGGGTGATCGCCGGGACCTGGGGCGAAGCGATTGCTCCTGCTCCTCCTCCTGCCTCGTGGGCAGCGGACCCGTCCCATCGGGTCGGTATCGTCCTCCTGACCCTTGACGGTGGGGCAAGCGTGGACCTGCCAGTGGACGATGGTGTCGAGCGATGCGTGTACCACGTCGATGGTTCACCGGCCGTGGTGGACGGCGTTCATCTCGGTCCGCGCACCGGCCTGCACCTCGATGCAACACAACCTGTGCGTGTGGAGGCACAGGAGGCCCCCGTTCGGGTGCTGATGCTTCAAGGCCAACCCATCCGTGAGCCGGTAGCGCAGCACGGTCCCTTCGTGATGAACGACCGATTGGGCATCGTGCAGGCCTTCGAGGATTACCAACGCACGCAGTTTGGCGGTTGGTCATGGGGCGCTCCCGACGTGGTGCACCCGCCCGACAAAGGCCGCTTTGCACAGTACGCCGACGGGACCGTTGAGGTACCCCCGTCGTAGGCGATGGACGAGAACAGTGCAGGCATCTGGGGGGCGTACGCCCCCCCCACCTTCCTGACCACATCGTTGGAGGTGGCGGTGTGGCTGAACATCAAGGCGCTGCCACCCCGCTTGAGCGGGGAAGTGTTCATCTTAGGAACCATGCCGCGACCGTGGAGGAGGTCGAAGGGGAGCGCCCTCGGCTGGGCCTCTTTCAGACGTCACAACAACTCAGTGGTGGCCTCTCTACGAATTTCTTCGCCTACCACCTCAGGCTGATTGGCGGAAGCGTGGCGATGCTCGGTGTGCTGACCGCCTTGGCCCACGTGATTCCGAACATTTTGCAGCCCATCTGGGGGAAAGCTTCGGACCGAACGCAGAGGCGACTGGTGTGGTTGCGACTCGGCACTGGAATTTTGGTGATTGGGCTTGGCCTGATGGCCTTGACGGACAACCCACGCCTGATGGTCTTCGCAGTTGTCATCCATGCGGTGGGTTTGTCGATGGTCGTCCCGGTGTGGAACGGGTTGGTGACCGATATCTATCGTGAATCTGAGCGTGCTCAAGCCTTTGCACGATTCGGTCAAATTGGCTTGATGGCGAACGTTGCAGGCAGCGCGATTGCAGGAATCATCGTTTCGTTTGGCGCGGCAGGACAGACCTTTGCTCGGGGATTCGCTCTCGCAGCCATCGTGAACCTCATTGGCATGCTGGTCTTAGGAGGACGAACGGCCCGAAGCAACAGTTCAGCGGTCGCTTCCATCACCACAAAGGCAACGGTCGCGCTGCCCCCGAGTGCCGACCTCCACCTTGAACATCCAATCATTGGGCAGCGAACGTGGAAGGGCTACCTCCGCAGCCAGTGGAGTTACATCCTCGTCATGAGCACGATTTGGCCGTTGGTGCCGCTGACCATGTTGGACCGATTGAACCTGTCAAACCTTCACGTCGTCGCTTTCGTCATCACGGGCCAAGTGTCGACGCTGATTTGGCAACCTCACGTACCCGCGATGCTCGAACGTGAACACAGCCTCCGTTTGATTCGTCGGGCTCGGCTGGCCATCGCCCTCATCCCGCTGAGTTATGCTGCCTGCTCCCTCTGGCCAGCATGGTGGGGATTTTGGCTGATGATCCTCATTCAGGTGGTCTATGGCCATCCTGTCGCCGTGATGAACATCGCCTCCCCAACCGTTGTGAGCGCCGCGAGTCCTCCTCAAGAGCGCGCTCGTCGGTTTGGTGTCCACAACGCCGGCATCGGCGTTGCGGCGTTGATCGGTTCGACGGTCGCAGGGGTGACCATCGACGTGCTGCTCCGTCAAGGATTGAGCTTGACCACACTGCTCGTGGGCGTGTACCTCTTTTCCACCTTCGCTCGATGTGCTGTGGCTTGGTTCGGTTTCGCCGTTCGTGAGGAAGCGAAACCGGCCACGGCCTGATCATGCGAACGTTGCTCTGAGCCAGCATTCAACGTGTTCTTCGCCCCACTGAAGGTCCTCGACACGCAACAAACCAGCCCGGCCGAGCCGTTCAGCATCAATGCCCGAAGGCACCGGGGCAGCATGCATCACGTTCGTTCGAACCAGCAACACTTCGTCGACCAGGCCCTGATCGAGGAATCGGTGCACGGTGGCCGGTCCGCCTTCGACAAGGACGCGTTGAACCTCTTCGTCCCCAAGCCGGTCGAGCAAGCGGTGCAGGTCGACGTTCGTTTGCAGGAGCATCGTCTCCGCCGCGGAGTCGAGCACCCGCGC
>JAURMD010000086.1 GCA_030830875.1 Thermoplasmatota archaeon
CCACCAATCCACTTCACGGCTCTTGCCTGAACCATGGGGAGGAGCGGAACGAGATCGAGGTGTCGCGCGCCGAGGTGGTTGGCCTCGTTGGCGATGCGTACGGTGGCTGCTTCTGGCAAGCGCGGCTCGAAGAGCAGGCGCACATCGTCCCCGTCGGTGAAGGCGGACGTGCTGATGGCGGCTGGCACCGAGACGGTGACGCCTTCCAGCATGCCTTCGTCGCCGTCGGCCCACGCGACCGCACGGGTCCACGACGCAAGGCGAAGCATGTCCCAACCATGGGACTGCGCTTCGTCCCAGGCCCCTTGGTTCCACGTGCCCTCCTCGAGTTCGAGGACCACCGTGCCCGAGGGTGACGTGGGAAGGCCGGGCGGAACGGTGGCCAAGCCCAGCATCAAGAGCAGCGCGAGGGCGGTGCGCACGGCATGCCGGCGCGCTCGGCGCTCATCAATTCCCCGGCCGCCGCGTTTAAGACGGATTGGCCGGTCGGCGCCCTCATGAAGGCCTTCCGCGTGAGCGGCATCGCCCCCTTTGGCAAGCACCGCCAAGCGTTCACCATCGACCTCCCAGCAGTGGACAAAGGCGACGCTGAGCACCGCACGTTTTCCATCATCGGGTCCAAGCACCGCGCAACCCGCCGCTCCATCGACATCCAATCGATTCAGGAAATCGACCCGCGAACCTCGCAAGAGGCCAGCGTGCTCCACCACTTCCGCGACCAGATCGCGGCGGCTGGGGGCCCCGTCGTCGTGGCCGAAGAGGAATGAAGGTCGCGGCATTCATCAAGGGCGGTTGACTCGCTCAACGCGTGACGACCGATGGGCGCGCGGAGCTCCAACGCATCGCACGCCTCGTCGAAGTCAATCGGCAACGCCTCGAAGAACTCGACCGCCGACGGGCCGAGGTGCTGCAGGTGGTGGAGGACCACCGGCGTACGGCGGCTGTCCTCGAATCGTTGATCGAGGGCGCCTCCTCAGGTCGAGCGGCCGGGCACGTTGGCATCGGCGCCGGCGTGAGCCTGCCCCTGTCCAGCGTTGCTTCAGAAGACGAAGGCCGCACCATCGTTGACCTTGGCAGCGGGGTGTACGGCGAGCGAACCTGGTCGGGGGCACTTGAGATCACCATCGAACGTCAACAGGAACTCGAGGACGTTGCGGGGAGGATTGCCACTTCCATGAAAGAGGTCGAAGCCACCGTCGCCCAGCACGCAACCGCGTTCAACGCCTTGGCCGAACAGATCGAGCAGGCCAAGGCACCGACCCCCGCGCCTCAACCGAACGCACCACAGCCACCCGAGTCTGTCGACGACGAGGGGGAGGAACCCCACCTCCGAGCCCGCAGCGTTCGTCGACGATTCGGGTCGGAATTGACCTTGGACGATTGAGGGACGCGCATGGGCCTCTTCGACAAGTTTCGAAAACGCGTTCATGAAACGGTGGACGCCGCGGACACCGAAGCCTTTCTCGCCGAAGCGTCCTCGACGGAAGCGCAGCAAGCCATCGCGGCAGGAGAAGCGCTTCGAGCCGAAGCGCTGCACAGTGCGCTCGAACCCTCAGCGGCTGTGGCGGTCGACGACGGTTCGGAAGCGCACGACGACGGTTGGGAAACACCGGACGACGACTGGGAGGAACCCGAACCAGACGCACCCCCTTCCAAGGCCATGCCCCCGGCACCACAACGCCCCCGTTCAACGCCGAACGTGGCCTTGTCCATGATGCGGTCCACCACGGGCCGACAGCTCGTGGAGGTCGCCACGGCTCCACGTGGTTCGAGCCTTCACGCCGACCTGTTGACGGAGTCCGGCAACCGGATCAGCATCGACCTTGGTGGTGGTGTGGTGCAGGAAGGCGGGCGCGTGATCAAGGACAGCAAGGCCCTCGAGGACCTCCTCGAAGAATTGGAGTGGGTCTTGTTGGAGTCCGACGTGTCGTCGGATGCGGTCAGCGGCATCATCGACGCCCTACGACGAGAACTGGTGGGTGCTCGCTTGCGACGAGGCGCCGACCTTGCGAAAGTGCTCGAGGCGAGCCTGAAACGCGCGCTGCGTGGTGTGTTGGAAGCGGGGTATTGGGATTTTGATGCAACGGTCGCCCAAGCCCTTGCTGCCGGCGACACGCCCGTGGTCATCATGCTGGTTGGCGTAAACGGCACGGGCAAAACGACCACTGCGGCCAAACTCGCACACCGCCTGCAACAGTCGGGGCACAGCGTTCTCGCGGCGGCTGGTGACACCTTCCGGGCCGGAGCCATCCAACAGCTCGAAACCCATTGTGAGCGCTTGGGCATTCGGTGCATCTCCAGTCAACGCGGAGGAGACAGCGCGGCTATTGCTCGTGATGCGGTGGCCTCGGCCAAGGCCAAAGGCATCGACGTGGTCCTCGTGGACACGGCGGGCAGGATGCAGAACAAGCAGAACCTGATGAATGAACTTGCGAAAGTGCGGCGGGTCGCCAACCCCCACCTCACCCTGTTTGTTGGTGATAGCCTCGCAGGCAACGACGCCGTCGAGCAAGCGCGCATCTTCCAGTCCATGCTCCAGTTCGACGGGGCGGTCTTGACCAAATTGGACACCGACGCAAAAGGCGGTGCGGGACTCTCCATCGCTTACGCCACCGGCCGGCCAATCGTGTTCGCTGGCATGGGGCAGGACTACGGCGACCTCCAACCCTTTGACCCGGACTGGCTGGTTGAGCAAATCTTCGCTTGAGGTGACCGCATGGACAGTCCCTTCGAAGACCAAGCGACGGAGCGCCTGTTCATGCTCGTTCAGATGCTGCAGAGGTCGGCGATGCTGAACATGGCCTTGCTCCCCCATCCGGAAGGAGGTCACCGGTTTGATCTTCCCGAGGCAAAGGAAGCCATCGACCTCCTCGGGGCTTTGCAGAGCACGACCAAAGGAAACCTGGACGCGCGGGCCACCGCGATGCTGGACGGCATCGTGTCTGAACTTCGATTGCAGTTTGTGGGGGCACCAGAACGCCGCCGCCGCCTCAACGAAGAGGAAGAGCAGTCCGAGACCGTTCGCCAAACTTTCGCTTCACCGCGTGACGGTCCGAAGGAAGACCTCTGATGCTGAACGTGCGCATCCTTCATGGTCGCTCCACCCTCCTTGGGTGCATGGGGCCTGCCGAGGGGGATGGCGAGCAGGCCGCCACGGTGCTCATTGTTGATGCCAATCCGATGAACACGCTTCGGTTGAAGGAACTCTTCCGCGCCCGCAAGTTCGCCGTCGAGGTCTGCGAAGACGGCGACAAGGCGGTGGACGAGTACCTTCGCCTCGACCCTGAACTTGTGGTGCTGGCGCTAGACCTTCCGTCGCTTGACGGCCACCTTGCGGCCCTCGAAATGCGTGAACACGGAGGCGATGAACGGGTGGTCTTCGTGGCGCCACGGTCCATGATGGCCCTCGCTCGAGACGCTGCGCACAGCGCTGGAGCGGTCGCAGTTCTCGAAAAGCCCGTGTCTCGCTCAGCCCTCGATGAGGCATGGCCCCGCATCCTCGGTCCGGTTCCCGAAGCCCCTGGGTTGGAGGACCTCGATGCCCTCTATCCCGAGCGTGAAAGCACCCCGCCGCCGCTGCCTGCCCTTCCAATGCTTCCGCTCCCTCCGCTCCCCGTCCTCGGGGTGGGTCCTGCCCTGCCCCCCTCCCTCGTCCTCGAACCGGTGCTGCCCGCCACGACGACCAAACGCCGCCGCCGATGGCCGCTGCTGCTCGTCGTTGCGGTGGCGGGTGGCGTGGGTTACGTGATCTGGTCGGGCATGATCTGAACCGGTGCTGGCGCAACGTCCACCTCCATCAGACGGCCCTGCTGCAGCACCGAACCAAGCGGTGCTCGCACCACCTCTTCGATGTCGAGGCCACCTTCGTCGAAGAGCGTCATGTCTCCTGCCGCGAGCCGTGCATCGAGGGCCTTCTCACGTGCAACCGCGTGCAGGACCAGCCACATCAGGCAGGCGAGCACGGTGGCGAGCAGCAGCCAACCGACGGCGGTAATGGCGTCCATTTCATGCACCCGTGCGCTCCAACAACGCTGACCACGACGCTTCTGCGTAGGCCGCAGCGGCTTCAGCGGGTTGCTCCGCTCGGTGAATTCCCGAGCCCACAATGATCGCGTCCGACCCTGCGAGGACCGCCTCTCGCGGGTCTCCGTACCGTTGCCCCATCGCCCCGTCCCCAACAACGAGGTTGACGCCAGGCGTCCAAATCATCCGTCCTTGACCCACCCGACCCCGCAAGTCCCGGAGTTCTTCGGCGCGGCTCCCGTTGCCAATGAAGCCGAAGACACCGTCGTGGGACAAACCATGACGCACCACGGCGTCGGAGTACTCCCCGGCAAGCAGGTTCCCCCGGCTCGACATCTGTGCCAGCAAGAGCACGCCTCCTTCCCTTCCTCGGTCGGCCCACGCAGCGTGGCAGCCGTCGACGATGTCCGGTCCGGAAATGAGGTGGGCTGTGACCAGATCGGACCAGCCTGCGATACCGTACAATCCATGCATTTGGTTCCGGGTGATGCCCCCGATATCGGCGAATTTTCGGTCCTCAAAGAGAAGGAGGTCGGCCGCGTCCGCGGCAGCACGAACCTCGTTCCATCCGTCCGCGGTCCAATCCTCAACGAGGTCCACGTGGGTCTTGAGTGCAGCAAGGAAAGGCCCAACCTTACGGATCAGGTCGAGGACCTCCGCCGTCGTCGGCCGGTCGGCAGCGAGGCAGACAAGGCTCTTCGAACGTGCAGCGGTGGCCATGTACCGCCGCGCAATGGGGGAGTGCATGCTGGACCAGCGCTCGCCCCACGCCGCGGCCGCGTCCATGTAGGGCGGGTTCTACGGCTGCTCCACAATCCTTCCGCAGGCCCGTAGGCTGATGAAGGCGCATCGGTTGGGCCGCATATGGCAACGGCGGCGGTCGTCGGCACCGGGTACTGGGGGCGAAACCACGTTCGTACCCTGATTGCTCTGCGGGACGAGGGACTCTTCGACCGCCTGCTCATCGTCGAGCCGAACGACGTTCAGGCCGCTGCCATTTCGGAGGCATTTGACGTTCAGGTTGTGCCGCTTGAAGCGCTGCCCGCCCACGGGGTCTCCATGGCCACCGTGGCCACCCCCACGGGGACCCATCTTGACCTCACCCTTCGTTTGATGGACATGGGCATCGATGTCCTTGTTGAGAAACCCATCGCGATGGACGCTGGAGAGGGAGCTGTAATGGTGAGCGCCGCGGAGGCCTCGGGGCGCCTCCTCCTCGTTGGCCACGTGTTTCGGCATCATGCCGCTGTCCGAACAGCGAGGACGATGATCGAAGAAGGGGCGATCGGCCCTGTGCGCCAAATCATCACCGAGCGCATGGCCTCTCGCGAACCTCGCGACGACAACGGCGTCATCGCTGCGCTCGGCATCCACGACCTGGACATCTGCTGCGACTTGATGGGTGACCTCGAACCGCTCGCCATCACGGGCATGGCTTCTCCGTCCCTCGTTGAGGGCATCGAGGACCATGCAGCCCTGCAAATGCGCTATCCCTCCATTGACGGGGAACCAGGTGCCGTGGCCTACATCACGCTCTCCTGGCGAAGCCGCGTTCGAGGGAAGGTGCGTGACCTTCACATCCTTGGCCGAGACGGAAGCATTAGCATCGATTACCTTGACCATGGAGGCCTCTGGCTTCATCGTCATCCCGGGGACGCGCATGGACCAGAGTGGGGCGGCTTCGACGCTGCTCCCCGAGAGCGCATTGAGATCCCCCTTGGCGAACCCGCCTTGACCGCTGAACTTCGTGATTTTGTGCTTCGATCCACCGGCCGCCGCAGCGGCCCTGCCCTGAACGACGCCAAGGTCGGACTCCTCGGACTGCAGCGTGTGGAGCAGGCCTTGCGGGTCACAGGCTTCGAAGCACAACTGGGCTGATCACCGCAACCGGCGGGCCGGATTGCCGACGTAGGTGCCCGGCTCCGTGATGTCCTTGGTCACCACAGCACCTGCGCCAATCACCACATCGTTGCAGACGGTGACCGGGAGGACGGTGGCGTTTGTACCGACACTCACACGGTCTCCCAGACGGGTTCGTGCCCATTGCGTCCGGTCCCCGCGGGCGGGACCTCCGATGCGAAACGGGTCGTTGATGAACCTCGCTCCGTGGCTGATGAAGCAGTCTTCACCGATGTCCACCAGCTCGCAAATGAAGGCGTGGGACTGCACGCGCGTACGTGCGCCAATGGTGACGTGCCGCTGAATTTCAACAAAGGGGCCGACGAAGACACCGTCCCCCAGCGTGCAGCCATACACGTTGGCTGGCTCAACGATGGTCACGTCCTCCCCGCAGACCACATCCACGATGCCAGCGCAGAGCCTCCGCGGTTCGTGCGCCATGTCCTTCCCTCAGGCGGTGCCGGTGTAGCCGAGAACTGCGGCGATCACCCGATCGACTTCTTCCTCTTCAAGGAGGGGGAAGACGGGAAGCGAGACGATACGGTCGCACAGCCTGCTGGTGGCGCTGAGGCCCGCGTCGTTGGCTTGCGGGTGGTCCCTAAAGACCGGTTGAAGGTGGCACGGAATGGGGTAGTGGATGCCCGTTGCCACGCCGTGGGCGTCCATGTGGGCCATGAACCCCTCACGGTCTTCCACCTGCACCACAAATTGATGCCACGCGTGCACCGCACCCGCTCGGACGGCGGGCGGCTTCACATGGGCGTGCCCCTCGAAGGCGGCAAGGTACCGTGACGCGATGCTGTTGCGGCGCGCAACCCACCCGTCAAGGTGGCGCAGTTGCACGCGACCAATACCACATTGGATCTCCGAAAGCCGGAAGTTGGTGCCAAGGGAATCGTTCTGGTACTTGCTTGAGCGCCCGTGGTCGATGACCACGGAAATGGGGTGAAGCAGGTCCTCTCGGTTGACGAGGATGGCTCCGCCGTCGCCACCCACGGCCATGTTCTTGCTTGGGAAGAAGGAGAAGGTGGCGAGGTCGCCGAAGGAACCAACGCGCTTTCCGTTCAACGAGGCGCCGTGACCTTGGGCCGCGTCTTCGATGACCGGCAGGCCTTGCTCTGCGCACCATGCGAACACGTCCTCGGCGACGGGTTGGCCGTACAGGTGGACCGCGATGACGGCCTTGGTACGAGGGGTGTGCGCGGCTTGAATGGACGCCAAGGCAACGGTATGAAACTCGGGCTCGACTTCGACAAAAACGGGGTGCGCGCCAACCATTTCGATGCATGTGGCACTGGCGATGTAGGTGTGGCTTGGAACGATGACCTCGTCGCCCGGCCCGACGCCGAGCACCTTGAGGGCGGCGATGAGTGCGACTGAGCCGTTGCTGCACGGCACCCCGCCGAGGGCGCCGCAGTACTCGGCCCATTCCTGGCCGAAAGCCTTCGATTCTGGACCCTTGATCCAGTGCCCAGAATTGAGGATGCGCAGGGTCGCCTC
>JAURMD010000087.1 GCA_030830875.1 Thermoplasmatota archaeon
GGACGGCAACAGGTAGAGCGAGGTGGTGTCGCGTCGCAGCGTGTGCGTCGTGTCGCCGTAGTAGAAGGCCTCCACCACCTCGAGGGTGATGGTGGCCGTGACGTTGCCGCCCGTGTTGCCGACCGTCACCGTGTAGGACGTGGCCACCGAGACGCCTTGTGGGCTTCCGATGATGCTGCCGTCGTTGCGCAGGGTCAGGCCTGCCGGCAAGGACGGGCTGATGCTGCGCACAGAAATCGGACCACCGGTGTTGATCAATCCGAGCGCGAAGGCTTCGCCCTTGACGTGCTGGATGGAGGCCACAGAGACGTTCCACGTCACCACAGGCGCGAGTTCGATGACGGTGATGGTCATCGTGACCTGATGCGTGGTGCTGCTCGTTTGAGCACGCACGGTGAAGACCGTCGAGGTCAAGTTGACCGTCGGTGTTCCGTAGATGGTGCCGTTGGCCGATCCAATCGTCAATCCAGACGGCAGGGCGGGCCACGTGGACCACGAAGCGTTGCTGCTGAGGTTCACGGTGGGTTGGAGGAAGACCGAGGTGGTGTTGCGCCGGAAGGTGTGCTCGTCGTCGTCGAAGTGGAAGGCGGTCAGCACCTCAAGCGTGATGGTCGCCGTGTCGTTGCCACCGGTGTTGAAGCCGGTGATGGTGTAGGTCGTGCTGCTCGACAGCGCCGTCGGCGTTCCGAGGATGGAACCGTCGCTGGCGAGGTACAGCCCGCTCGGCAGGCTCGGGCTGACGGAGGCGCTGGACACCGGGCCGCCGATGTTGACCGGGGAGAGGCTCACCGGTTCGCCCTTGATGAAGGAACGCGACGGTGGTCCGCTGAACGACAAGGAGGGCGTGATCTCCAGCACTTCGAGCATGAGGGTCGCCGTATGGATGGTCGACCATGTTTGGGCTCGGATGGTGAAGGACGTTCGGGTCAAGTTCTGCGTCGGGGTCCCGTAGATGGTGCCGTTGGCGCTGCCGATGGTCAATCCCGCCGGGAGGGTGGGGAAGACCGACCACGTCGTGGATTCGGTCAAGTTCACCGTCGGTGCAAGGTAGATCAGGCTGCTGTTGCGCGTGAGCGTGTGGTCGAGGTCGCTGTAGTGGAAGGGCGTCTTCACCTGCAAGGTGATGGTCACAACGTCGTAGCCACCGTCGTTGGACATGTTCACGGTGTAGGTCGTGGCTGCCTGCACCGCCGTCGGGGTGCCGTAGATGGTTCCGTTGCCAAGCATGGACAGACCGTTCGGCAGGCTTGGCGTCACCGTGATGCTGCTGGCGGCGCCGCCACCGCTCTCGTAGGCCAACCAGACGGTCTGGTTGACCGAGAGGACGACCGTCCCGGACGTGTTGTAGGTGCCTTGCGGAGCGACCGGAAGGACCTCGATGCTCAGCACGGCGGTGTGCAGTGAGGACGCGGACCAGGCCCGGACGGTGAAATTCGTCCGCTCGATGGATTCCGTCGGCACGCCGTAAATGGTCCCGTTCGAAGCACCGATGGACATGCCGGCGGGCAGGGTCGGGTAGGTGGACCACGACAGGTTCCCGGTGTAGTTCACGGTCGGCACCGCAAAGATGGAACTCGATTCTTCGCGCAGGTCGAAGGAGGTCTGCGTGTAGTGAAGGGCGCCAATCACCCTGAGGTTCACCGTGGTGCTTGAGTTGCCACCGGTGTTGTAGATGGTCACCGTGTACTGGGTCACGCCGCTGAAGGTCAACGGAATACCGCTGATGGTCCCGTTGTCCTGCAGCGTGAGGCCACTGGGCAGGCTGGGCGAAATGCTCGCGTTGACCGCATCGCCACCCAAATTGTCCATCACGAGCATGGACGGCTCGTTGCGGATCATGCTGACCGTACCGCTGACGTTGAAGCGGGCGATGGGGGCGATGTCCTCGACCGTGATCCACAAGGTGCGGGTGTGCGTGTAGTTGCCCGTTGAGGCGCGCACGAAGTAACTCGAACTGGCCGACTGCTGGGTCGGTACACCGTAGATCGTGCCGTTGCTTGAGCCAATGGAAAGGCCTGCGGGGAGGCTCGGGTACACCGTCCACGAAATTGGGTTCGTGTAGTTGACCACGGGCTGAATGAACACGCTCGAAGTGGAGCGGGTGAAGACGTGCTCCGTCACCTGGTAGTGGTAGGCGCCGATGGTGCGCACCGTCACCGAGGCGCTGTCTGTTCCACCGGTGTTTGAACCGGTCACCGTGTAGGTGACGTCGCCGGTCAAGTCCTGCGGCATGGCACGGATCGTCCCGTTGGCATACAGCGTCCAGCCTGTCGGCAGCGAGGGCGAGACGCTGACGCTGTCAAGGTCGTCGCCAAGGTTGCCCAAAACGAGCAACGTCGGCTCGTAACGGATGAGGTCAATGGTCGAACTTGCACCCTCGAAGTCCAAGGATGGAGCGACAGCGATGACGCGGAGTTTGAACGGATGGGTGTGGGTGTACGTGCTGCTGGTCGCCTTCACGGTGAAGGTCGTGCGAATCGGCATCTGCTCCTGCGGGGTGCCGTAGATGGTCCCGTTCGATGCGCCGATGGATAGGCCGTCCGGTAGGTCGGGCGTGATGGACCAGTTCAGCGTCCCGGTGAAGTTCACCGTCGGGCTGACCTCAAGGAGCGACGCCTTGTTGTTGAGGGTGTAGTTCCACGTGCTAAAGTGGAAGGCATCGCGGCTTGACAGGGTGATCGTCGTCGACGCGCTGCCACCGCTGTTGTTCGCATAGACCGTGAACTGCGTCGCGTTGAACACCGTGAGTGGCCGGCCGATGATGGTCCCGTTCCCGGTCAGCGAAAGACCGGAGGGAAGCGTTGGATGCACCGAGGTCGTCGCAATCCGACCGCCTGTGTCGGAGGTTTTGATGCGGTAGAGTTCGTTCTTCGTCAACTGCATGGCGCTGACGTTGAAGGCGATCTGGGCCACGGGCTCGTTGACCGTCAGGAACACGATGCTCGTGTTTGAACCAACGAGGTTCTCGGCCTTCACCGTGAACTGCGTCATGGACATGTTCGTGCTTGGCGTGCCGCAGAAGTCTCCCGTGCTTGACGAGAAGGTCATGCCCGAGGGCAGCGTGTTGTCAATGGACCACGTGAGGTTCTCAGCACCGGCTGATTCGTCGGAGCGCCAGCAACCGCCGTCCACGCCGCGCGTAAGCACCTTGGAGGTCGGGTTGTAACTGATGACGCTCGGGTCGTCGAGGACCACGAGGTTCACCACGGTGGAAACGGTTCCCGCGGGTCCCGTCGCGGTGATGGTCACGTTGATCGGCGGCCAAAACTGCGTGGTTGGCGTGCCCTGAATGGTGCATTCGGACGTCAGGCTGAGGCCCGAAGGCAAGTTGCTTGAGGCGCTGCACGACTGCACGTCACCGGACAGGAAAAGGGGCTTGACCGTGTTCGACGAGTCGTTCTCAAAGCCGATGGTGCTGTTTTGGAAGGACAGGTTCCCCGGCGCTTCCACGTAGGCCAGCCGGTACGAACTGTCGAGCACGAAGGGCACGCTGCTGAAGGTCAGCAGGTCACCGCTGCGCGTCCCGACGCCGCCAAACAAGCCGTAGCCGCTGCCGTTGTCGATGAGCAAGCGGACTTCGTTTTGCACCGTGCTGTCGAGGCCCATCGCTTCGAGGTCAAAGCGCAACCGAACCGTCGTGTTCGTGGTGCCGGCAGCGGTGAACTCCTCCTCGTGGAGGTCGTCGAAGGCGATGCCACCGCTGCTGTACCGGTGCGTAGGGGTGTCGACGTCAACCACGGTGTCGCCGGATTCGTACTCCAGCCACATGCCGACGTCGTCGTCGGAGGTGAGCGCGACGAGGCGTCCCTCGCCCACAGGAATGGGCGTGGCGACCTCGACCGCGTTGGTGGTCGGGCCGAAGGAGGTCCCCACCGTGCGGTAGGTGAACGCGGCGTCGTTCGCGTCGCGCAGGTTGCCTGGTGCGAAGGGCGCGAACGGCGCGGTGCTGCGTTGGTTGTAGACGTTCGAGGTTTCATCGGTCGTCATCGAGAGGTGAAAGTTCCCCGTCAGGTCGGTGACGTACTCGTTGCCTTCGGTGAAGTCGTAGGCAAAGATGGCGTCGTCGTCCACCGGCATCGACCACATGCGGTCGCGGATTTCGTCCGCGGTGAAGGCCTGCGGGTGAAGGCGGATGCTGCCGATTTGACCGTCGTATCGATCTTCTGCCGCACCGTCGCAGCGGTAATTGTCCTGACCGAGGGAGACTTCGTCCATGGCCCCAGTCCACGAGTAGCCATCGTTGAGCACGTTGGTCGTCACGTGCACACCGTTCACGTAGCCCTTCATCCAGCGCTGGCTGGCGGTGGACGAGGAGACGTCGATGACCCAAGCGATATGGTTCCATTCGCCGTTCGAGACGACCTCGTTGTTCCCCGTCCAGTAACCACCATGGGTGTGCGTCCCACCGGAATTCACCACACCATGGATGAGGGAGGGGGCGCTGTCGTACAATCCAAAGGAGAGCGATCGGTACCCTTCGTACACGTTGTTGTATCCGTCCGCCGTTGCGAATTGGCGGCATGATTTCATGGTCAGGATCATGTTCCAGTCGTTCCCACGAAGCGTTTCAGGTCGGAACCACCCCTCAAGCGTCAAGGTGGAGGAATGGTCCTGCGACGTTTGTGCCCAACCCGCGGCGTCGCTCATCAGTTCTGAGCCCCAACTCGATTCAAGGTCAAGCACGCCCCAGTTGGTGGCGTGGTCAGCCTGCTCCGGACCGTCGATGAACGACATGTTGCCCTGCTCCGTGTCCAGCGTGAGGTGGAAAGGGTCCACGTCCGTGACCGTTGCGCTCGACAGCGCGTAGGACGGCACGGTGCTCATGACACGTGCCGACGACGGGGCTTGTCCGTACTCCACGGTGATGTCGTCAATGAAAATGAAATCGTACCAGTTGGCGTAGTAGCGGAAGCGGAGTTGGACCCCATCATACAGGGCATCGGCGGGCAAACGCACGGTGGTGGGCACCATCGTGTTGTACCACTTGCGCTGCCGCGGGTAATCCGAAATCTCTTGCCACGAACCTTGGTCGTCGAGGTACTCCAAGTACAGCACGTCGGTGGCATCCTGCTCGTCCCAGCAGCGCGTCCACGAGTTGTAGCCAAACTTGATCTGCGCAAATTCTGCGTCGCCCATGTCGTAGGACGGCGAGGTCAAGGCCGGGCCCTCGTTGCTCGTGCCGTTGCCACTGGCCAGACGGATGGAATAGCCATTGCGTGCGTAGGCATTGCACCAGTCCCGCGAGCGGGCGGTGCCCCAACGGTACGCCAAGTTCCAGCCTTGGAGCCCGTCTTCGAAGTCGTAGGAAAAGCGCTCACCGACGAAGGGGTTCGCTTGCATGCGCGTGCCGTCAAAGGTCCACGAGGACAGCAGGTCGGGGTGGCTTGAGGGCGGCACGAGGTCCCA
>JAURMD010000088.1 GCA_030830875.1 Thermoplasmatota archaeon
CCGTCGTCGTCACGTGGTCCCGAATTAGAGTAACTGGCGATGCTGTCATCGGTTCGATTCACTGTGTTCCTGTCGTTCGACGCCGCGACGGCAATCCCAAGGTCAGCGCTGGCAGGCGAGGGGACCCGGTGGGTTCCATCGTTGCCCATGGCGATCACACAGACCACGCCGGCCTCGACCGCTTGATTGACCAGCCTTGCCTCGGCGCTTGATCCGTTGTCGCCCGTGTCGTCAGGATTGAGCGGTGTCCCTACCGAACCAAACGACATCGAGGCCACCTGAATGCCTCGGGTTGAGCCATTGTGACCCCAATCGGTGTCGACGTTGTTGATGACCCATTGGATGCCGCTGATCGAATACTGCGAATTGGTGCCTCCTGCATCGGTGAGGACCTTCACGTCGACGAGGGAGGCCCCAGGTGCGGTGCCCATGTGGCGACGGGAAGAATCGCCGGTCCCAAGCGCACTTGCCGCAACGTGCGTCCCATGCCCAGAGCCGTCGTCGGGGTCCTGGGACCCGTCCGGATTGGATGACGCTGATGTGGCGTCAAACCCTGCGACCCACTTGTGGTCGTCGTACGACAAGGGGTCGAGGTCTGGCTCGTCGTCATCGTCGTCGAAATCGTTGAGGGCGCGGTGTTCGTTGTCGACGCCGGTGTCAAGCACAGCGATGACCACACCGGCTCCCGTGTAGCCGCTCGGATGCACTTCTCCTGCGTAGACGTCTGAATCCCGAGCGCGCACCGCTTTTGCTGCCACTTCGTTCGTCGCCGCGAGCAGGTTTTGCATTTCGATAACCACCACCCCGTCGAGTTGCCAGAGCGGAACGATGGCTGAAACGGGTACCCGGTCCACCACAATCGCGTCAATGCTTTCGGGGAGGTCAAACCACGCCCCGCCATCTTCCGCTACCCAGCCATGGCTGTCGAGCACGGTGCGAACCGATGCCACCTCGGCGTGGCCCGGGTGCCACGCAAAATCGATCACGATGGCCACCGTTCTAAGCCCGTTGTCGTCAAGGATGGCCGTAGGGGAGACCGAAGAGGCTCCGTCGAGAACGCGTTGCAATCTGTCGTCCATGCCGTTGCTGTCCAGATCGGGCCCGTAGGCGGCCCACCAGCCGTAGTCTTCAGCGGCCGTGCGTCCAGCCCTGTCCGGTGAGCGGTCCGTTAGGTGGCACAGGTCATCCCCGCACATCACAGGCGGCAGGCCAGCGACCGTAGGGACCGGCGCTGCAACTTCTTCGGCGTTCACGAATGCAGCAGCCGAGGGACTCAGCATGACGAGGAGCATCATCACCGCCAAGCGGAGGTGAGGTGAGCGGACCGCAGGCTCCCCTCTCATCGTTCATGGGTCGTTCGGGACACCTTTGAGCCTATCCCGTTGCCTCAAGGTCTCAAGCCTCGGCTTGAGGTGGCCAGTCGAGATGCTGCGGATGCGAAGCACATTGCAGTCTCGGACCGTCTTTTCGCTCTACGGCGCCAACAGGGCCGTTGCACTCAGGACACGTGACAGCATCGGCGAGCCGCTCGAACCACGCGAGGCGGATTTCGGGCTCATCTGCATCGGATTGCAGGGTGGCGAGGATGCCTCTGGCGGCTTTCGGAACAGGACGTCCTACTGCGGTCCAAGGGTCGTCCACGGATGCAAGGTCCACCATCGAGGATCGCATGGCATCGAGCCGTCCACGAAGGTTGGCCATACCGCTCGGACCTCCGTCGTCGATGCCCCTTGCCACTGGCCCGCCTTTGGCAATCAACGGAAGGAGGGCATAGGTGGCGACAAAGCCACCAAGGTGCGCCATGTGGGCTACGTTGCCGCTGGCGCCTCCTTCAGCGGCCCACCATCGGGCGATTTCCATGCCAAAGTACAGGAGCGCGATGACGCTTACGGGCCATGGGCGAATGAGGATGAGTGGAAATGGAATTTCGTCCTTCGGCCAGCCTGCGAGGTAGGCGCCAAGCAATCCAAAGGCAGCACCACTGGCCCCCCATGCCGGGACATGGCTTCCTGCATTGGCGAGCGTCCAAGCGATGGAACCTCCGAGCAGTCCTGTCACGTAGACCACGGCAAAACGCTTGCTTCCGAGCCGCTGTTCCAAGGGAACGCCCACCAACGCAAGGATCACCACGTTGCCCAACACGTGCATCAGATCCCATTGTGCATGCAAGAATCCTGAGGTGATCGCCGTGTGCCACCACCCGACGTGCCCCATGCGCGAAGGCACCAACACCAGGTCGCTCCACACGACGAGGCGGTCGAGCCAGCCAATCCGCCAAAGCGCTCCGGTCAACGTTTGAACCACGGCACCAAAGAGCACGGAGAGGACGACGCCAAGCGAAAGCGGGGCCCTCGACTTCACGGCATAGGCGAGCGGTGTTGTCACGGCTCCCAACCAGAGAACGATCAAGCCCTGCTCGAGCGGGGTGAGCAGCGGCCATGCGGCCGTGGCGACCATGCTCAGGTGCGGTCATCGTGGCCCTTGACCCTTCGGGGTCGGCGACTTGAAGGCGAACCGACGGGTCCTGGGCGCATGGACGACTTCGTGGAGGCCACTGGGTTGGTGGTTCGCCGAGGTCGTTCTGTGGTGTTGAACGACGTAAGTCTCAGTTTACCGCAAGGAGCCTGTGCCTTGGTCCTCGGTTCAAACGGTGCCGGGAAGACGACCTTGCTCGAATCCATCCTTGGATTGCTGCCTCTTGAAGCAGGGGTCGTTCGCGTCTCTGGCGCGTTGGTTCGTGATGGAGAGGGGCGACGTGCCAGACGGCCTCCTGTACCCCTCGGCTTGCTGCTGCAAGTCGATGGTGACCTACGAGATCAGACCGTGCGCCATCACCTCGAAGTGGCGGCCTCGTTGGGTGGATGTTCCGTTACCGACGACACCTTGGCGACCCTGCTGGGCCGTGTTGGGTTGCGCCATCGTATGGAGGACCGCATGGTGGCCCTCTCGGTCGGCCAACGCCGTCGGATCGCGCTGCTCGCCGCTGTCCTCCCTGGGCTGGTTGAGGGCGAAGGGCGCCTCATCGTGCTTGATGAGCCAACGGCTGGATTGGACCAGGATGGCATCCGTCTCGCTTCTGAACTTGTGAACGACGCCGTCGCGCGAGGATGTACGGTGTTGATTGGAAGCCACCATCCAGACCGATTTCCGTTTGCGAGCCATCGAGTGACGGTCCACGACGGTCGTGTGGGCGTGGTTGACCAAGGTAAGCCCAACCTGATGCCGACCTCGTTCGCCTCCCTCCCACCCTCCAATTCGCGACCGTCCGCCCTCCGCTTGGGCGTGAAGTACGCGTGGTCGGGAGGGGCGCCACTCTCAGGGGCGCTTTCTGCGATGTTGGTGTGTTTGGGGCTGTCGGCCCTTCTCGTTGAACCAATGCAGTTCGACGCCTTCGATGCAACGCTCCGACGTGGTCTAGTGCTGTTGCCTGCCATCGTTGTCGGTCTTGCTGGCGATGCTTCACTCACCACCCTACGGCGGGACCGCGCCTTTGCTCGACTTTCAGCGCTCGGTTGCAGACCGGTTGATGTTGCTACGCCCACGCTCTTTGGCCTCACCGGTGTTGTGGCGATGGGTGCCATCCTTGGAGCCTCGTTTTCCTTCGGAACGGTGCTCCTTGGAGGCGGGCTTGCGGTGTCGATTTCGATGCTGATTCGAGCCGGTGACGCGATGGGGTTGCGTTTGGCACGTCCTGAGGTGCTCCACCTCCGGCTCCTGTCCGTCCTGATTGTTCTCCCGTTCGGCCTCTTGCTGGACGTCATGGCTTAACCATCCTTCAAAGCCAACTCACCTATCGTCCTCCCATGGGCGGGGGCTTGGGTCGTCCACTTCTCGCGCTCGGCTTCGGTGGGGCTGGCCTCAGCCTTACCCTCGCCTTGTTATGGGTTCCAAGCGTCACGAACGACGCCTTCGAAGCGCCCGATGCACAGCGTCTCTTCTACTGGCATGTTCCAAGCGCTTGGATGGCGATGATTGCCTTCGGGGTGTTGTTCGTCGGCTCTGGCCTCTGGTTTCTGCGGCGTTCCGCGGTCGGGTGGCGCTTGCACGTGGCGGGCAGCGAAGCAGGGCTTGCGACGGGACTGATGGCGGTGTGGTCTGGATGCATATGGGGTCAGGCTGAATGGGGTGTTCCATGGGATTGGACGGACGTGCGACTGAACACCTTCGGCTTGCTGACCCTCTTGGCGCTCCTCCTCGTGCTCGGCCGACGGGCTCAACCCGACGGCGTTGAATCCCGCGATACCTTTGCCACGGTGGGGTTGTTTGGATTCATCCTCGTGCCGCTGACCTACATGGCGACGCGCATTTGGCAAATTCGTCATCCTGGACCGGTCATCGCGTCAGGGGACGACGGTGGTTCGCTCGCGCCGTCGATGACCCTCGTTCTTTTGCTTGGCGTGGCGGCCTTCACGGTCATGATCACGGGCCACGTGCTCGAAAGCATGCGCTTGACGTCCCTCGAACAGCGCTTGGACCGGCTTCAGCGTGCGCTGGACCCAGAGGAGGTGGCGGTGTGAACGGAACGACGGCGTTAGCTGTAGGTTACCTTGGAATGCTGGTTGGACTTGGAGTTTGGACGTGGACCGTGACGGCACGGAACCGTGTCCTTGAGGCGAGGTTAGAGGCTGCGGAAGCCGTTCTGAACATCGCCAAGGCCGAGGCCGATGCTGTGGCCGACGGCGAGCGCTATGCTGAAGGCTGACCTTCTCGACCGTGCATCATGGAGGTTGACCTCGGCGGCGCGTTCTGCCTCGTCTGCGGCGACCCCCCGCCTCTGTTTACCGATGGCATGTGCGAGTCGTGTTCTCGGGCTCGCACCCGCCTGATTGAAGCCCCCGCCAACATCCCATGGACGCGATGCGCTCGATGTGGGGCCATCGAGGTCGAAGGCCGATGGGGCATGGTTGAGGAGGACGTGTTGTTCGACGACCTTGTCCAACGTCACGTTCGTGTGCATCAAGATGCGCAAGACGTGGCCATCGCGATGATGCCACAGACGATCACCGAGCGGCATACCTTGCTGCACCTGCAGGTCGAGGGGGTGATCGATGAATTGCTCTACACCGAGGAGCGAACCATTCGCGCGCGCATGAGCAATGGTGTCTGCTTGACCTGCACGCGTCGGGCGGGGAATTACTTCGAGGCCACTGTGCAACTTCGCTCCAGCGGCCGCAGGCTGGAAGAGGGTGAACTCAATCGGCTTCGGGTCACGCTTGACGAAGTGATCGCTTCCATGCCTGAAGACCCGATGTTCTTCATCACCAACGAGGGGCCGGTTCAAGGTGGGTACGACGTTGTGCTTGGTTCGAAGGGGCTGGCACGTTCATGGGGTCGTCACCTGACCTCCACCTTTGGAGGGCAGAGCATGGAGACCAATTCCACGATCGGACGGAAGGACGGCGTTGACGTGACGCGATTGACCTTACTGTATCGAAAGCCGGGATACGACCTGGGCGATGTGGTTCGCTGGCGTGACCGGTTGTGGCGTCCTTCAGCGTGGACAAAGGACGGTGCGATCCTAGAAGCCGTCGACCGGCACGAACGCACCGGTGCGACCTGGCGTGATTTGGAACCGGCGGTGGTGCTGGTTCGAATGGCAGACCTCATTACGGCTGACCCTTTGACGGAGGACGCTTCTGTGGCTGAGGTCCTTGACCCGACCACATGGGACGTCGTGCCGGTTCGCGTTGCTTGGGACCATGAAGTCGGCCGTACGTTGGTGCTTGCACGGATCGACGGGGAATGGGTGGCCCTGCCTCGTTCGGCTCAGGACCGCGACATCGTGACGAAGGTTCCTTGAAAGACACGCTGTCCATCACGCCATGGACGTGCCTCGGCTGCCGTTGGACGCAGCAGTGGCTGCGCTCGACACCGAGGGGATGTTCGGTTATGTCGCCCGCTTCGTTGATGACCTCGAAGCGGCGCTTTGCTGCCTCAACGACGCCGCGATGCCTTGGTTGCCTACGCTGCGTCGTCGGACGTGGTCGGGCGTGCTCTGCCTTGGGATGGGGGGGTCTGGTGCAGGAGGTGCCTTCCTTGCGAGCCTCTCCGCCGAAGCAGGACGAGCACCCGTGATTCAGCATTCCGATGCACGCCTTCCATCGTGGGCCAACGAGGGGTGGCTCGTGATGGCGACGTCCTATTCTGGGAACACGGCGGAAACCCTTGCGTCCGTTCGCCAAGCGCTTGACCGTGGAATGACGGTCGTGGCCCTCGCTTCAGGAGGGGAACTCGCAGGGATGGCCGAGACCAACGACACCATCCACCTCGTCGGTGTTCCCTCTGGCCAGCCTCCTCGCTCGGCCTTTGGACACCTCTTTGGCCGCCAAGTGGCCGTGTTGCGCTCCTTGGGGTTGCTTCCAGACGACGTCGGCGATGCTGCGATGATTGCACGGCTGCGAACCGCCAGCACTGCCCACGACCCTCGGGGGGGGCCCTCCGGGGGCGTGGACGACCTTGTCACGGAACTCCTTGAACGTCCCTTGGCGTTGGTAGGGCCAACGGAACTTGCACCTGTCTTGACCCGATTCAAAAATCAACTCAACGAGAACGCTGGGCGGTTCGCACGCATCGGCGTGGTTCCGGAGATGAACCATAACGAACTCGTGGCTTGGGGCGGCCCCGGTTGGTTCTGTGACCCTTCCAGTGAATCGCAAGCCGTGTTGCTGCTGACGTGGTCAGGCATGCAGGAGCAGGTCAAATCACGCATCGATTGGGGCGTACGGCACCTTCAGACGGAGGCTGCATGGATGCTCCAGGGCGAGGGCGAATCGTTGCTTGAAGTGATGATGCACCATTGCATCGTCATGGATTGGATCACGGTAACGCTCGCCGTTCGAGGAGGGAAGAACCCAACCTCGATTGACCCCATCATCGGCTTGAAGGCGCACCTGAATGGTCTTCAGTAAAGCGCACCGAGCACCAAGCGTGGGTCGGGATGCGCCTTCAAGGCTGCAGGGACGTCCTCCGGAGCCACCACCCCTTGCATCTCAATGCCATGCGGGGCCATCGTTGCAAGCTGCACATGGACGTGAGGTGACCAGCCTCCGTTCTCTTCGGCTGTCCCAAGGTGGCCTAGCACCTCTCCCTTTGCAACCTCATCGCCAGCCGACCATCGTGCCATGTCGTCGCGTGAAAGGTGTCCATGCAGTACCCAAAGGCGCCTTGATGTTCCCGCCCAAGGATGGTCGTGGTTTGCGTCCATCTGGATGTCGTGTTCCGTAACGATCGTTGGGCCATAACCACCGTCGTCCGTTTCACAACCCACGGCGTGAATACGTCCGTCAGCGAAGGCATGCACCGGTGTGCCCGCAGGGCCGCCGAGGTCCAGCCCGATGTGATGGTAACGTCGTCCTTCAAACAGGTCAGTCGAATACATCCAAGGTCGCGCTTCATCGTACCGTCCGACCGTCCAAGTGAAGGGGGGCGTCCACCCTGTAGGCGGTGGACGTGTGAGGTCGAGCACCCAATGTCCCCCGTCCATCCTCACCACAGGGTGAAACGGCCAGTTGTCCATGCCCCTCCCAATGCCTCCTTCGTGATAGGTCTTCGTCGGCAAGTCTCAACCACCGGCCGCTTGAGGGGGGCATGTGCTGGAGGTGCTGGTCCTCGCCGTTTGGTCCGTGCCTACGGGCCTGATGCTGCTGCGCCTTATCGGTGAACGACCCGGAAGGGTGGCTTCGATGTTGCTTGCCCCGTCGTTGGGGCTGTGGTTTCACCTTGTTCTCCATGGGCTGTTGGTCGCCGCAGGGGCGTACTCACCAGCGTCGGCCACGGGCCTGTCCTTCACATTGGTCGTGCTGGCCCTGCTTCGCATGGTTCAACAACGCCATGACCCACGCGTCAAGGAACCGCTGCTGCTGGTCCAGCGTCGTCCACGGCTCTTGGCTATGGCGGCCGCGGTGTCCCTCCTGCCCTTGGTCGAACCTTGGATGAGCCCGTACCCTCACGGCGTTGACTGGGTCGGCTTTTCTGTGTTGGCGATGCACCTCCAGGAGCGCGGCGCCATGGTCGCCGTCAACGGTCAATCGTGGTGGTATCCCCCCGGATTCATCGGCATGACCTCGTCGCTGTCTTGGCTGACGGGACAGGAGGTGTGGTCGTCGGCGCGTTGGACAGGGAACGTGGTGCTCACCGTTGTACTACTCGGTCTTGCCGGAGCGCTTCACCGTCAGGGAGCAGGGCCTCAGGCTTTGTTCGCGACCCTGCTTGGCGTTGGCCTTGCTGCCAAGGTGTGGGACGGAGGATGGCCGACGGTGGCCTCCTTGCTCGTCCTTCCAACTGCTTTGTACCTGGTCCTTGATTCCCATCGAACCTTGCGCGTCCACGTCGTGCTTGTGGCAGCAGCCGTCGCAACCGCACTTGTGCACCCAGCAGGGAGCGTCTTGCTCGTCATGCTGCTCATCTCGGACCTGATGATGCCCCCTCATTCGGTTCACCACGAGCGTCGTCGTCGCTTGCTGCTGCTGCTTCTGATCATGGTGCCCCTCGGCCTGGGTCTCCGTGCCGTCGGCCCTTCGTCCCTCGAAGACGGGTGGCAAGGCGGCCTTGCCATGCTGCATTGGGGTGCAATGCTCCTTCCGTTCGCGGCTCTTGCTTCGTATCGCCTTCGCACCGTGCGCGACGCGAGCTTTCTGACGGCTTGGTTTGTGCTGATCTGGGGGGTGAGCCTTCTGCAACTTGTCCCGGAGCCTTTCCTTCCTGAGGCCCTTCGTCCCTTGGTCGAAGCCACCTATGCCATGGCCTTGTACGCCTTCGTCGTTCCAGCGGCATGCTTGATGGCGCTGCACTGGTCACCTACAACGCATGTTCGCATTGATGGCGTTCCTCAACGTCCGTATGTGGTGGGCGGGGACCCTCACCTTCCACCAAGGCTCTCTTCCCTGCTCCTGCTCATGGTGTTTCTTGGAGCCACCCTTGCGACATGTTTGGTAGCGCAATTGGCACAGCACAACGAGTTGCTTTCTGTTGATGGAGACGACTTCGACGTTGCCCATGCCCTGCGTGCCACGGTAGGTTCGGCGCCTGTTCTTGTTGAGCAGGCCCCATGGGGGGAAGCCTTGGCCTTGGCAGGCCTCAACACAACAACAGGTCCGGATGTTGGGGTGCACGAGGGCCAGCCAGGCCTTCATGCGCAAGCGATTCAAGCAGTGTTGACCGACAACGCAACCCGGTTGAGGGAACTCGGTGTGGAATGGGCCATCACTAGCCCTCGGGGTGCGCTGGGATGGGTGCTCGAACGTTCGCCATGGTGGGAGGTCACGTACGAATCCGGGGCATCGCGTGCGTGGCACCTCAGGTCCGTGGCTGAGGCGAATTTCGTTGGAGTGCTTGCCGTGGATTCGACGTCGTGTCTTGAGGCAGAGGGTTGCACGCTCCGAAGCGAGCCTTGGTTTGCGCAACGATGGCAGGATCCACATCACCTCGGCACCATGCGAGCAACGGTCAACGGTGTTGCAGCCCTGAGCCTCGTACCGTTGACGCCTATGACGTCACCAGAGCTGCTCTTGGTCTGCCTCCACGTGGAACGGCTTGGAAGCCTTGAGACGGCGATGGTGGACCTCGACGGCACCGTCCTCGACGTCTCGGGTCCCCCCGGCCATGAACTCGTCTGTGTTCGAACCCACCTTCCGTTGTCCGTGCACGTCGAGGTGGACGTTGTCGGCGGGCCGTGGGTGGACCCCGCTGCGGTGAGTGGACGTGGTGACCGCCTGATTGAGCACGGTGGTCTGCGGTTTCACGCCATCACGTTGCACGTGGAATGAGCCGGAACCATCATTCCGGACGCGCCCTCACTCAGCCCAATGGGGGTCCTGCTCGTGCTCCCAACCCTTGACGAGGAGGTGGGCCTCGCATCGCTGCTTCCAGAAATCTTGGATGACGCACGCTTCGAAGGATTCGACCTCGTGGTGGTGGATGGCCGCAGCACGGACGGCACCGTCGGTATCGCTGGCGCGCACGGCGTCGAGGTGGTGATCCAGCACGGCCGTGGCAAAGGCGCAGCCTTTCGAACCGCAGTGGACCTTTTCCTCGCGGGCACGTGGGAGGCGATGGCCATGATTGATGCTGATGGTTCATACCCCCCAGAGGCTCTGTTGCAGATGGTTCCGCTGATGTCCACAGAATCGCTCGTTGTGGGTGACCGGCTTGGAGGGCACCTCGAAGAAGGGTCGATGAGCAGGTTGAATTTTCTTGGAAACCATGCATTGAGCGGAGCAGCGTCCATCCTCAACCGCTACCATGCTGCCGATGTGTGTTCGGGTTGCTGGTTGATGCGTCGTGACCTCGTGCATGACCTACGGCTCAACAGCACTGGATTTGAGATTGAAGCAGAAGTCTTCTCGGCGTCAATCGCCGCAGGTCATCGACCGCATTGGATGCCAATCCGCTATCGGGAACGTCGAGGGGCGACGAAGCTGACCTCAGTGGTTGATGGACTTCGAATCCTGCGCAAGTTGGTTGTTCGACGTTTGGTGGTCGCGACCAAGACCCGGTTGTGAGGGAGGAAACGCCAAGGTCGTGGTGCGCCCGGCCCAAAACGTGGTTCACCGCGTGGCCGTCCTCGGCGCATCAGGTCTGGTCGGCCAGCGACTTCAGCAGCGTCTGGTCCACCACCCTGAATTTCAACTGGCCGCGGTGGTGGGCTCATCGCGAACCGCAGGCCTCGATCTCACCACCATCCCGTGGGGCCTCGAAGGTGCGGCTCCGTTGGCAGACCTCCCGCCAGTTCTGGACGCCGCCAACCCTTCACTTGGGCACGTCCTGAGGTCGCTTGGCGTCACTTGGGCCTTTTCTGGGCTGCCTTCGTCGGTCGCGAAGGGGCTTGAAACGGCCTTGGTCGAGGCCGGATTGCACGTCTGTTCCAATGCCAGCCAGTACCGACGTCGTCCGGGTATACCCTTGGTGGTGGGTGACTTGAATCCAGACCATTTTGGCGTGGCTTCCGGCCACGTCCTGCACGCCTGTGCAACCAACTGCACGCTCATCCCCTTGCTCTTTCCATACGTGGCCCTCACACGTCGATTCGGTCCGTTGTCGGTTTCGGCTCGGAGCGAGCAAGCCCGCTCAGGAGCCGGGTATGCGCTCCTCCGCCGTCAGGTGCCAATGGACGAATCGATTCCTGGTGAAGCAGAGAAAACGGTCGCCGAGTTGGGTTGGGTCACGGGAGACGTGCTCAACGGTGAGGTCCATCCCTCGGCTCCGGTCATCAGCATGAGGTGTCAACGGGTCGAGGCAGACGACGGCCACATCGTTGATGCTACCTTCACCTTCGCCTCAGACGTGGATTTGGGCGAGGTTCGGCAGGCGTTGGAGGGCATCGCTCCGCATCCGTTGTCCGTTGGATGTCCAAGCGCACCGGTCCGCCCAGTGATGGTTGTCGATGGACCGGTTCAGCGCAAGGCGCACCTATGGGCCGACGGTCATGGGTTCCAAGTGCCCGAAGACCCCTCGACATCCTTGACCGCAGGCATGACGGTCGTGGTCGGCGACCTGTCGCAGACAGGCCCTCGAACCGTCCACCTCAGGTCACTCTCGCACAACACCGTTCGCGGAGCAGCCGGCGGTGTGACGCTGCTGGCTGAGGTTGCCCTGCGCCGCTGACAAGTCGTCGGAACCCCTTCATACCCGGCCGAGAAAACGGGGCTGGTGACGGCATGGGCGTGACGGCGATGATTCCAGACGCGACCATCGGTCAACTTCGGTCGGAGGCGGTTGAACGCTGGGGAGAAATCTGGGATCCTGCTGCCACGAGGACCCGCGTCATGATGATGATGCCACGCGATGAACGCAAGCTGTACGAGATGCACGGCGATCTTGTCGAGCACGGGCAGCCGGTGGTCAGCATCTTTCACCGCCCTCGAGCTGAAGGCGTGCTTCTCGAGGAACAAGGACTGAACCATCGAGAAGCTTCGTTTCTTTTTGTTGACCTGGCTTCCTCTGACTTGGGGCGGTGGCTTCAGCACCTCGTCACCAACGAAGGCTGGCTCCGAGGCACCTTGGTCCTGCACCCTGTGCCCTTTGAGGTCGGTTTGCCGATGCAGCGTCGATTTGAGGCTGAGCGCTTGCTGTTGTTTCGGCATCCATCGTTGCCGAGCCTCGACCGTTACTACCTTCCTTTTCCGCTGGATTCGCTTCCGGGCAAGGCCTTCGTTAGCCTTCCTACCCGTGCTGCAGCGGAGCACGCGAGGCAGCAGGCTGAGGTGCTTGGTGTCGGTCGACTTGAACGGCCGAACCCTGAGGCTGAGTCTCCACCAACCCTCACCGCTGCGTCGGTCGATCACGCCCTAGAGTCGTCCTCTGTGCCGCCAGAGAACCTCTCTGCAGCCTTGCCTGTCCCACTTCCTGCTCATGACCCTACAGAGCGAGAGGAAACGTTGCTTGAGAACGTGTCACGCCGTGTTGACGAAGCCATGGAGGCGATGGTTGGTGGGGAGGCCACGACGTCCTCAGTACCCCTGCCTGTTGAAACGCAGGAGGAGACGGCCTTCGAAGCCACCCCACCCAGCGCCGACCTTCTCGAGGTTCCTGCTGTCGAAGGTCCACAGGTCGAGGTGGCCCCTGCACCTGCCCCAGACGACGACGGTATGTCGCCCATCGAACGGGAATTCCGGGACCTTGTGGCTGAACTCATGTCAGCAGGCGTGGAGCCGAGCGCAATGATGGACGACCCTCGCTGGGAAGGTCACAACGAGCGTGCTGTGGCCGCCGGCATCGACGCATGGGGCATCTTCGTTGGCCTCATCGAGGAGCAAGGTTGAAGCATACCAGCCAAGCCTTCGGGATGATCACATGGGGTTCTGCATCGCCTGCGGTCAGCAGCACGCGGAGGGCATCCGCTTCTGTCGATTTTGCGGCACCCAGCAACCCGGTGAACAACTGATGGCTCAGCTCCGTGCCGAAGCCGAGCAGATCCGGATGGTGTTGTCACAGATTCCGCCCCAAGGGCCTGGTCAACCGCGGACCTGGTGAGGTCCGTGCGGCTCCGCCACCTCGCCATGACCTTGTCCGGACTTACCGCCCATCCGCAGAACAACGACGCTCTCGAGCAATACGCAACCGAGGGTGACCTTGCGGCTCGATGGTTGCTTGCCATGCATCAGTTCGGTGATGTGGAAGGTCGAACGGTGGTCGACGTTGGCGCCGGAAACGGTATCCTTGGTCTTGGTGCGATGCTTCTCGGGGCATCTTCCGCTTGGTTGATTGAGTCGGACGCTGAGGTGTGCACAGTGGCTGCGGGCAACGCACGTTCCCTAGGAATTGAGGTTGCTGTGGTCCATCAACACGTCACCTCCATCCACCACCTGCCCTCAATTGAAGGATGCACCATCATCTCGAA
>JAURMD010000089.1 GCA_030830875.1 Thermoplasmatota archaeon
GAGCCCAACGCCGATTGAGCATCAACGGCGCCCGCGACCACTGCCGCCGCCTCTCCGGCCGCCGCCGCCGCTGGACCGGCTTCCACCGCCGCTCGAACGGCGGCTTGATCCAACCTGACGGGAGGGGCGGTGTGCATGCCCGTGGTGCCTGCGGTTGTGGTGTCCACGGTAGCGGTGCCGGCTGCCTGAAGGGTCGCGGACGATGGGGCGCTGAGTGAATGACATTGGCCGACCTCTGCCGCCCATTCCGGTCAGCAAGAAGATGGCGAAGAAGATGAGGCCCGAACAGATCCTCGCGGTGAGGATGTAATCGCCGGGGTCGGTGGTGGGGTCCTCCCATGCCGCTTCCGATGGGTTTTCGGGATCGACCATCACCGTCACGCCGCTTCCCGGACCGAAGGTGTCGATGTACTCAATCAAGCACGACGAGCCCCAACCCTGAGTGGTTGGGCCGCCTCCCCAGATGTCCCTGACGTATGCCTCGCCGTCGAAGGTGTACGCCACAGCAGCGTCCATGCTGCACGTGGACACGAGAAGGGCACGATCGTCGTCGACCCATTCAAGCGACGAGGATTCACGGTACCCGGTCAGGAAACCCGGATGGGCCTCGTCAACTTCGGTCATGAGGGCCAATTCAAAGGCCTGATACGAGGAAGGATCGTTCGGATCTACGGAGATGGTCAGGTTGGTGCCCGGAGCAAACACGTCTTTGATGGCCGAAAGGCACGGGTAGTCATCGTGGAGCGTCGGGCTGTATTCCCAGGCCTGATGCTCCGTCCCGTTCACGGTCCACCTCAAATCGAGGTCAGCGTAGCATTCGTACTCGGTCCAGTAGTCCGTCCAGCAATCCTCGCGTCTTTCGCCATATTCGTCTGTGTAGGTCGTGCATTGCGTGCTCGATCGTTCGTAGCTGTCCTCGTAATACGCCGTTCCGTTGTTCTCCTCGAGGTGGACGGTGGCCGTGGTCAGGAAGCCCTCCGGCGTGATCGGTCCTCCCACAACCGTGGCATCGGCCGCGGACCAAGGAACGTAGGCGTTGCTGGCGTTCACGAGGGCCACGTTCCCGATGACCAGCCCCACGGTCACCACGATGAGAAGGCCGAGCGCAACCGGGTGTGTTGACCCACCGTTGGAGCGCTGTTCCTCCGCCTCAAGGCCCCCTGCGGCCGCATTCGCGCCGAAGGTCACCGAGGGTTGGGCTGTCACCACAGGGCTTGGGGGAAGGATGGTGGGCTGCTCTTGAGGTTCAGACTGTGCAGGGTCATCGCTCTTCCATCCGGAATCCCAGTACACCGAAACGTCTGACTTGCTCACGTCGCACAGGAACCTCGCAGCCACTTTAGGGCCTTCTCCGAACAGGAAGGTTGTCGGACGGTTTCTTCATCGCGATTCATGCCGCAACCCCACATGCTGCCATTGTCTTGGACCGAACGTCCACAGGACGACATGCGGGCAGAGGGGCGCGCCCTGCTTGCCGACCTGCAGCAGCGCCGCACCACGCGCCACTTTTCGACGCGGCCCGTACCGCGTGACCTCATCGAGACCGCCATTCAATGTGCAGGCACCGCGCCAAGCGGGGCCCACCTCCAGCCGTGGACCTGGGTGGCCGTCGGCAACACCGACCTGAAAGCAAAGATCCGTGCTGCTGCTGAAGCGGAGGAGCGACGCACCTACGAGGAGCGCATGCCCGAGGCATGGCGTGAGGTGCTGGAACCGCTCGGGACCGATGCCGTGAAACCGCATTTGACCGACGCTCCCTGGGTGGTGGTCCTCTTCCGTCAAAACCGAAGGACACGACCCAACGGCGAGGAGGCACCCACCTATTACGCGGTGGAGTCGTGTGGAATCGCAGCGGGTTTATTCATAACCGCTGTGCATAAAATGGGGCTAGTGACGTTGACACACACGCCTTCACCGATGGGGTTCTTGCGTGACCTGCTCCAACGCCCCGAGCACGAATCGGCGATGCTCGTGCTGCCGGTGGGCTACCCAGCTGAGGGGGCGCAGGTGCCCGACCTCAAGCGGAAGTCCCTCGACGAGATCGCCGTGGTGCTCGAATGATCAAAACTCGTCGAGCTCATTGGTTCGCTCTCGAGCGGTTTGCACAGCGCCATGGGGGAGGAAGGTGAGGTCGGGTACGGGTTGGGAAAGTTCGCTGTCCCAGTGCTTTTGCGCTCGCAACCAAATCTCCTGCGTGGCGCACCACGCAAGCCAATCGTCGACCCACGCGCAGGTGGCTTGGACTTCTTCGTCGCCCTCGGCCTGCCGTTTCAACAAGGTGTTCACCTGCCCAAGAAGGACGGTCATGGCCGGAATCAGCGCGTACGTGCCGAAGGGGTTCCGCTCCGTGTCCACGGTGCGCTGTTCCCTCCACAATCCAAGACCCCGATCGTAAATGACCCCGATGGCCAGGACGGCCAGCATGACCGTGAGGCCGATGGTGGCGAGCCCCACGTAGGTCGCAGGAAGGCCCAGCACCGGGGAATCCCCTTCGAAGCGCCAACTGACATACGGCCAGATCAGGAGGGTAAGGGTGGTCACCCAGAAGCCCATCGAAATGATGGTCTGCGACTGCTGCAGGCGCCAATACTGGCGCATGAACCACTTCCGCATGGTGCTCCCTCAGGCCCATTGGCGGCCCCGTGCGCTTTGATGCTTGCCGCCTCCGGAGGCGACGAAGCGCGGAAGAATGATGCCGGAGGCTCCTGAGGAGGTACCGGGACCATGCCACACAGCCTGCTGTACCTGTGCGCCACCTGGCCCGACCCGCCCGGCGAGACGTTCGTGCATCAGGAACTTCTGGACCTGGCGCCCCATTTTGACCGCGTTGTTGTCGTGCCCACCGAGGCCTGCTCGCCCGGCGAACCGCGCGTTGCCCCTGCGAACGTGGAAGTGAGACGGGACGTTCGTGACGCCTTCCTCAACGCTTGGTCGGGCCTCGGTCCTGTGGGAAGGTTGGTCCTTGGCCTCCGTCCTGCTCCTTGGCTGCTCTCCGAACTCACACGCTGGCGCCCGTCACCGTTCCGGGCCACCGTCGGAGAACTTGCACAAGCAAGGCTGCTGGCGAACACGATCGAATCCATGGTTGACCTCGACGGCATCGACGCGGCGACGACCTTCTGGTTCGGGCGCCCTGCCACCGTCCTCGCCTTGCTGAGGAGGAAGCGGCCGAACCTGCCGTGTTTTGCACGGGCGCACGGCAAGGACGTGTACGCATGGCGCAGCGGCCTTCCTCGGCTCCCTTTCCAACGCCATGCTGCGCGGGCCATGACCGCCGTTTTTCCCGACTCTGAAGCAGGGGTGCAGCACCTGCGCACCGTCCATGCGCCGATGGCCAACCGGATTCACATGGGAGCGCTCGGCGTTCCATCTCGGGAGGAGGGTCCGGTCGTCGACGACGGGGTGCTGCGCATCGTGAGCGTCTCCTCGATCATCGACGTGAAGCGCGTGCACCTGCTTGCTGAGGCACTCATGCTCGTCCAAAGGACCGTGCATTGGACGCATGTTGGGGACGGTGAAGGGCGCCCTGCCCTCGAGACGATGGTGGAGGTCATGCCGGAACACGTGACCGTTGACCTGCTTGGCTGGCTTGACCATGCGGCCGTCCTCCAGCGGTATGCGGACCACCCCGTCGACGTGTTCGTCAACGTCAGCGCGTCGGAAGGCCTCCCCGTGTCCATCATGGAAGCCTTTGCTGCAGGCATTCCCGCGATGGTGACGGCGGTGGGCGGCAACCCCGAAATCGTGGTGGAGGGGGCAGGCCAGTTGCTGTCAAGCGACCCGTCGCCGGAGGAGATCGCTGCCGCCATCGATGCATGGGACGCGTCCGACCGTTCGCGTCGAGCGAACGCGCTCGACGTGCAACGCACGCGCTTCGATTCGGCGGTCAACCAAGCCGCGTACGCCGACGTCATCCACAACGCCATCCACGCACAACGTTGATGGCGACGGCGGGTGACCATCCCTCATGAACGCCGGTCGCATCGCAGGCGCGCGCGTGCTCGTAACCGGGGGGACGGGCAGCATCGGTGCAGAAATCGTTCGCCAACTGCTTCCCCGAAGGCCTTCGAAGGTCATCGTCTTCTCCCGCGATGATTCCAAGCATTTCCACTTCCAACAGGAACTGTCGTCCCATGCAAACGTCGAGTTCATGATCGGGGATGTTCGCGACCGGGAGAGCCTCGAACGCGCCTTCCAGAAAGGCGTTGACATCGTCGTGCATGCTGCAGCCCTCAAGCACGTCCTCATTTGCGAACAGAACCCCACGGAGGCCGTCAAGACGAACATCCTAGGCACACAGAACGTGGTTGACCTTGCCAAGGGCCATGGCGTTGGCATCATGATGATGGTGAGCACGGACAAGGCCGTTTCCCCCACCAGCACGATGGGGGCCAGCAAGTTCGTGGCGGAGCGGCTCACCATCGACGGCAACGTCGATTCGGCCACGAAGTGCGCCTGCGTTCGGTTCGGCAACGTGTTGGGCAGCCGTGGCTCCGTCATCCCTGCGTTCGTGCGCGGCATCCGAGAGCGGCAAGCGGTATGGGTCTCCGACCTTGAGGTGACCCGATTTGCCATGCCCATTCCTGAAGCGGCCAGGCTGGTGCTTGATGCGGTCGAGATGTGCAACGGCGGGGAAATCTTCGTGCTTCGAATGAAGGCCTTCTCCCTGCGCCAGTTGCTCGGCATCATCCAGTCCATGCCCTTCGCCGCTGGTGGCTTCGAGGTGGAAGAGCGGGGGTTGGTCCGCTCCGAAAAGCTCCACGAAGACCTGGTGTCCTCCGACGAAATGCCTCGGCTGTGGCAGACGGAGAGCCACTGGGTGGTTGCCCCACCGTTTGGCGATTGGACCCCCGTGTCCGGAGCCGTTCCTGCGCGCCTCGAAGCCGTTGCCTCCGATGCAGCAGAAC
>JAURMD010000090.1 GCA_030830875.1 Thermoplasmatota archaeon
AACATCACCATATCCACCCATCATGCTTCACCTCGGTTCGGAGCGTTCGCCGCATGTTGCTCAACGATGTTGTTGAGTGCGTCCGTGCGGCCTGCGGCGGCGACATCACGGAAGAGGGAGCGGAGCCAATCGATCCCCGCATGTTCACCGTCGACCCACATTCGGCCGTTGTCGGCGAGGACGATGCGGCAGTCGCTGAGGTCGCGAAGCCGCTTGAGGAGGGACGCGCCTTCGGCGCGGAGGGTGTCGTTGTGCTGCACATCGACCTGAAGCACGGCACCTTCGCTCAGACGACGAAGGCCGATACCGCGCATCGTGGCGACCACGTTCTGGACCTCGTCCACTTCTTGCACGCGCATGAGCAGGCTGTCGTTGATGTCCGCGTGGTCGCTTGTGCCCCCGAATTCTACTTTCCATGGGGCAAGGGACATGGGGAGAAGGGCTTGGAAGGGACCGTTGATGTCAAGGAACCACAGGTTGCTTCTCGCTTCAACGACCGTACCGATGACGAGGTCACCCGAGCGAGGCATGTAGGTGGTGGCCACAGGGTCCACAGAAACGGTACCGTGCCGCTCACGAACGAGGCCAACTCGGGTCGCGATGATGGTGTCCCCCTGAATCAGGGCACCCGTTCCGACACGACGCCCGGTGGCCGGCCCGATGGCCGCCCCCGGGGTCACAAGGCGCTGCTCGGCGCCATCCTGACCTCGAGACATTGTTCTCTCCGGCCGTTCCACCCGCGACCCCGTCATAAACCCCACACATGAGGCTCAGGCTTCTTCTTCGTGGCGTGCTGCCAGTGCTTCGCTGACCAAGGGCTGATCGCAATGCGGGCAGCGGTCGGCCGAGGACAGAGCATCTGGTCGAATGGCGAGGACAGCAAAACACGTGGGGCAGGCAGCCAGCATTTCACCCGGTTGAAGGTCTGCTTCCGGGTCGTGGACTTCGTTGAGGAACGAGGACCGGTACACGGGAAGGAGGTGCAGACGAACACGTCGCCACGTGCCGAAGGATGCCCAGAGCAAAAATCCAGCCAGCACCAGGTCGAGCGCGGACCCTGACACCCCGCTGTACATGTGGAGCAGCGCGAGGAAGAGGAACACCAGCAGCACACACATCATCACGGCCACGGCTGGCCAGTAGGCCCAGCGTTGACGGCGACGGTACCCACCCCAAAGCAGGAACGCAGGGAGGCCGACGAGGAACCCGGTGCCTGCTGGAAGGACAAGCCCCCCAGCCGTGAGGACCGACAACGAGCCATACACGAGCAGCACAAGGTCAACCGCGAGGATGAACACCGTTCCACGGTGATGAAGGTCGAAGGCTGAACCGGTGTTGGCCGGCCCTCTTGGAGCCGAACCAGCGACCACCAGGTCGTCCCCGCGCCCCACCACGTGGGTGGCGTGGTTGCGTGCGCCATGAAGCCTCGCCTCGGCGAAGGTGTCATGGCGAGGGCCGTTTCCCGCGCATCGTGACGCGGGACCTTGACGTGGTGCCGGTGGGCCATTCGCTCGATGGTCGTCGCATCCTCCTTGGTGTCTCGGGCGGCATCGCTGCCGTGGACACCGTCAGGGTCGCTCGTGAACTGCGTCGCCATGGCGCTGAGGTGCTGACCGTCATGACGCGAGCGGCTCAGCGCGTCATCACGCCGCTTGCCGTTCGCTGGGCGACCGATGGAACGGTGATCACCGATTGGGAGGGTGACATGGCCCAACTGGAAGGCGTGGACGGCGTGCTTGTTGCACCCGCCACCCGCAACACGATCGCCGCTCACCTTCACGGGCTCCAGCACGGACCCTTGCTGATGGCGATGTCCGCTGCGCGTGCTCGAGGCACCCCCCTCCTCGTGGTCCCAAGCATGCACCACGACCTTGCTGATGACCCTGTCACGGAGGACCTCGTCGAAGCCGTGCAGGCGCAAGGCGCCACGGTTCTTTGGGGCCCAAGCGACGAAGGCCGGAGAAAAACACCCGACCATGTGGCGATGGTGGCTCGCTTGTGCCACCTCGTCAACGCCCAAAAGCCACACCGAAGAAGCGTTGCGGTCACCCTCGGAGCCACAGTATCGCCCATCGATGACATACGTTCCGTCGTCAACACGAGCACGGGCAAGACGGGTTGGGCCATCGCGGACGACCTCTACCGTCACGGGCACGACGTGACCTGCATCTCGGGACGAACCAGTGCACCTCAGCCCTCGTGGCTGCCCCTTGTCCTCCCCGCGCAAGGTGCTCCGGAGATGCTCGAGGAATGCCTTGCAGTGGCCAAGGACGGGCTTGACGCTTGGGTGCATGCAGCGGCGGTGCTCGATTACCTCGTGCCGAACGCGGCCGAAGGGAAGCTTGCTTCCGGCAGCGAGGGCCTTCGCATCGACCTCGTCCCAGGACCAAAGCACATCGACGTATTGAGGGAGGCGTGTCCCAACGCCGTGCGCATCGGATTCAAACTTGAATCTGGCATCCCTCAACGGGAACTTGTTCAGCGTGCGCACGCGCAGGTGAAGCGAGCCGGGATGACGGCCGTCATCGCAAACCGTCTCGAAGACCTTGGACGGGAGGACCGTGCCCGTGCCTACCTTGTTGATGCCTCGGGGTCGGACTTTGCCCTGCACACGGAGCGCGACATGGTCGACGCCATCCGTCATCTTGTTGAGCGGGGGGCATGACCTGCGTCGCTTTGCCGTGCTCGGCCATCGAGCGATGGCCCGAGGTACACTTCCGCTGAACGACCTTGCCGGAGCGGGAGGTCGTTTCGACGTGCTCGTCCGAGCCACCACCGCCGCCCTGCTTACGAGCCACGGACTGCGCGAGGACGTCGAGGTCGTGCTGCACCTGAACGGTGGACCCGGACCTCCTCGCAGGCTCCGACTTCGGGGTGCGGCCCTGCGTGGACTGCACGCCGATGAGCGTTCGGCCGCTGGATTCCTCGGACGCGCGCTGACCCAACCTCAGCGACCACGTGGGCAATGGGTCGAGGTCGCCCCCGGGTTCGACGATGGTGGTGGAACGCTGAGCGACACCCTGCGCGAATGGAGTGAGGCAACCGTCCTGGTGCTGGATGCTGCAGCACCGCCTCTTCAGCAGGTGGTGCACATGTTGTCGGCGGAAGGACGAGATGACGATCTCGCTTTTGTGCTCAGCGACGACCAACCGCTTGGCGACGAGGACCTCTCAGACACCATGCTGCGCGCAAGCCTCGGGACACGCTGGATGCAGGGCCACGCCGCGGTGCACGTCGTGCAGTGGCTGCTCGATCAGCATCGTTCCTGAGGGTCCAACCAACAGGGCCATCCATCACGGTTTGAGCGCAATGCCTCTGCGAGCAGGCCATCGTCAACCGCCAACGGATGGGTCGCCGGCCACGTCGGCAGGCACGAGAGGCTCGCTGCGCCCGCATCCACTGCGCAGCAATCGCCGCCGTCAACGGGCGTTTGTTCGATGCTTGCAGCGCCGATCACAAAGGTCGCAAGATCCTCGCCGTCCGCTTCAGAAAAGGCCACGGCTTGACGGTACCAACGCGTGCCGAGCCGTGTCGTTCGCCACGTGCCGTCCCACGACGGTCCGACGTTCAGGTTGAGCATCACCTCACCATGGGCGAAAGCGGTGCGAACAGCGGCTCCGGCATCCTTCGCCCATGCACCTTCGTCCTTCGCCGGCCACGCACTGATGTGCGAAGCGCTGAGGTCAAGCGTGGGACGTCCAAGGTTGGTCGGACGCATCGGCAGGACGCTGAGGGCCCGTTCGACAAGGTCAAGCGTGGCCTTCACGGCGAGGTCCATGCCCGGCTCCTCAAAGGACGTGAACGATGCTGCGATGGCCGGCATGCCATAGAGGCCGGCCTCACGTGCCGCGCCCATCGTGCCGCTGTGGTAGAAATCCTGACTGAGGTTGGGGCCAAGGTTCACGCCGGACACGACGAGCCTTGGAACAAGCCCCGGGTGCAGGTGTTCCAGCCCCCCGTCCAGCGCGACGATCATCGCATCGCACGGGGTTCCATCGATTTCGTGAAGCAGCAATGGGGCCGTTCCGTCGAGGCCCCACGCCGCTCGCAGGTCCTCCCGTGATCGAACGGCCATCGGCGCCCCAAGTTGAATGCGCATGCCGGCCGCGGAGTGGTTTTGGCTGGGCGCCAAGGTCACGAGTGGATGCCCTGCTCGATGCAGGGCCGTGACCAGCGTGCGGAAGCCCGGTGCTTCAATGCCGTCGTCGTTGGTGAGCAAAATCCACCCGTCCGCGCCGGCCATGACACCACCTCCAACCTCGTCCACATCATGCTTCGCCTAGGCCCCAGAGGCATCCTCAGCGGTGAGCGAGGACGTGCTTTGGTGAGCTTCAGCACGAACCACGAGCAACAAGCCAGAGAGCATCACCACGCCGCCCACAAGCGTTGCAGGTCCAGGTAGACCGGTGTTGAAGGCGAGGGCCCCGATCATCGAGCCAACCACTGGCTCAAGGGTGAGGGTGACCGAAATGGTCAGCGGCGTCATGCTGCCGAGGCAATGGTTCAGCCCGGTATGCCCCACAAAACCGGCAAGGAAGGCAAGCAGCATGAAGCCCCCCACCCACGCGCCATTCGTCCAGCCAATGGCCCCGAACGAGGCGACGGCTGACGCTTCCACGGCGATGGACGCAAGGACGAGGAACAACGACGCCAGCCCGGTCACCACGGCGGCGTAGAGGAACACCGGCCAGCGTGCTCGGAGCACGCGTCCGGCCGCAAGGTAGCCGACGACGAACACAGCACCGAGGAACGCGAGGACGTCACCAACAAGGGTGACCTGTTGTCCACCGCTTACGGACCCCACATCTGCAAGGGTGAGGAGGGCGCCGCTGAGGCCGAGGAACCCACCGGCCCAACCGAGCCGACCTGGTGGAAGGACCTCTCGCCCCAGCGCCACAAGCAGGCTCGTACCGACGAGCACCACCAACGGGTGTGCTGTCACGAAGAGCAGGGAATGGGTCAGCGTGGTTCGGTCGAGGGAGGCCGTCCACGTCCCAAAATGCAGCGCGAGGAAGGCTCCTGAGGCCAGCACCAGGAGCAGATCGCCACGGCGCTGACCTGCATCCACCCATGGCGCACCCTCGCGTCTGGCATCGAGGACGGCGAGGGGCACGAGCAAGACAGTGGTCGCCTGCAGCCTCCATGAGGCGCGAAGCAACGGTGGGACTTCACCGAAAGATTGCAGCAAGGCCCCTCCGCTCGAGACGCCCACCAGCGCCGCGGCGAGCACCACCCACGTGACCGCTGTTGGACGTCGAGCGTCCACGCGCCTCGCCCGTCCTCACGCGGCCTCAGCCACGAGTTCATCGTCGTCGCCACCGATCACGCCGGCGGCCTTGAAGAGCCAGTAAATGGCACCACCGATGACGACGTTCAGGCCAATCAGCAGGCCCATCCGTGCCGCCCACCATGAGGTGGAGAAGGCAAATTCGTCGTCGAGCAGCGAGTCGAT
>JAURMD010000091.1 GCA_030830875.1 Thermoplasmatota archaeon
CAGCCGACGACGGCGCGCATGGCACGCGTCACGTCGCCACCGAAGTCGACGTGGCCGGGGGTGTCGATCAGGTTGATCAGGAAATCCTGCTTTTCGTAGGTGTGCACCATGGACGCGCTCGCCGCGTTGATGGTGATGCCTCGGGCGGATTCTTGCTCGTCAAAATCCAGCACGCGAGCTGCACCTGCGAGCTCAGAGGACATCATGCCAGCGCCTGCGATGAGGTTGTCCGACAACGTGGTTTTGCCGTGGTCGATGTGAGCAGCGATGCAGAGGTTACGGATTTGAGGGAGGTCGTGCATGACCTCTGTCGCCTTCTTGATGTTGTCTTCCTTGCGTCCCATGACGGCCACCTTCGATGGTTCGACCGACCGGAGCCCGGTTCTTAAGCCCGGCGCTGCGCACTGCGCGGAACGTCAACGATGGAAACAGCACAACGTCGCTCACGTGAGCTTCGTCATTGCTCAGCTTCCTGCGCGGCCCTGACGTGAACAACGAGGGCCAGCAAGGAGCATGCCACCAGCAACAGCATGGGAAGGCGAAGGTTTCCAGTTGCAGGGTTCGTCAGCCCATGCACGGCGATGAAGACCCCGTTCAGGACCACGAAGGCGAACCCGTTGGCGGCGCCAACGCCATTGGCGCCTGCAGGCGTGGAGAGGATCATCCAACCGCCAACGGCGAGCATGACGTTCGCGGCAACGCCAAGCGGCTCAAGCATGTTCGAAGCGAGGTGCACCCACACGTCGAAGGCTTGAATCAAAAGCAGCGCTGCAAAGGTGCGGTGCGCCGCATGCATCGGCTCACCGGGCCGAGGCGGCAATGCGCTCGACCTCTTCCTTCTTCGCCACGGCGAAGGAGGTCACGTCACCAGAACTCGCCTTTGTGATTTCGTTCACAATGCATTGCGTGAGCGTTCGCTTCGACTTCTTGGTGCCAGCAGCAGCTCCGGCAGCGAGGTTGCGCAGGGCGATGTCAAGGCGACGGGAGGGCGAAGCGTCAACCGCCTTGGGCTGCGATACGGCGCCGAATTTGATGCGGGTGATTTCCTCCATGGGAGCCGCGTAGCAAAGCGCGTCCACGAAGAGTTGCAACGGGTTGTCGCCGGAGCGCTCGTGCATGGTGTCGAGGGCCTCCTCGAAGGCCTTCATGGCACCCTGCTTCTTGCCGGTGTACTTCCCGGAGCGCATGAGTTTGTTGATGTAGCGCTCAACAACGGAGAGCTTGGCTTTCCCGAACCACGCGTTGGCGTGACGTCCACCGGAGTGAGGAACACCCACGGTGGTGAGGTTGACGTAGGGAGCAAGGCCGGGATCCCGGCAGATGACCTCGCTGGCGTCCCACTTGCCGAACACCTTGGTGCCGATCCCGGAGATGGGTCGGACTTCCTGCTGGATGGTCTCGGTTTCGTCGCTCATGATACCACCTCAACGAACAGGCTTCTCCTTGCGGCCTCGAACCATCTCGTCGAGCGAGACGCCATTGACCTGGATGACCTTGTAGCGAACACCGGGGATGTCACCGTACGAACGACCCATGCGTCCACCGATACCTTCGACCATGACTTCGTCGTGTTCGTCGATGAAGTTGATGGCACCGTCGCCGGGCGCGAAGGCGGTGAGTTTGTTCCCGTTCTTGATGAGGGAAATCTTCACGGCCTTGCGGATGCCGCTGTTGGGCTGCTTCGCTTCGATGCCGACCTTCTCGACAACGATGCCCTTGGCTTGCGTCGAGCCACCGAGCGGGTCGTGACGCTCGCGCGTCTTCAGCATGCGCTTCTTGTAGCGGCGGTCCGACCACCGAAACTTCTGGCGGTCCTTGGCCATCTTAGCGCCAGCAAAGAGTCCTCGACCCATGACACCACCTCATCGAAGCATGTCGCCCACCTTGGCCCCCTATATCAAAGCCACGTTGGGCGTGAGGCTGCGCTGCATGGGCGAGACGTTCAAACCCCGTGCACCCGAGGAGGACACATGGCCTTCCGCGACCACCTAGCTGCCGCCACCGTGGTCAGCGAACCAACAAGCGTCGTTCACGGTCTGTGGCGGTGGTCGGCAGCGAACGACGGGGCGATGGCCGTCTTCGACCACCTCGTCGAGGCTCCGGGGCACCGTGCGGCGATCAACATGCTGACCCGCGAGCGCCTCTGCGCAGCCATCGGCATCACCCCTGAATCGTACATCGACACGCTCGGTTGGGCGATGGCGAACCCCTCTGAACCTCACATGGTCGAGGTCGATGCTGCGGAAGCCTTCGAGGTTCGACGCCCCACACCAGACCTCAGCACGCTCCCCATCCCGCATCACTGGCCTGAAGACGCTGGACGCTACATGTCAGCCTCGGTCATTGTCGCTGACGACGGACAACGTCGAAACATCAGTTTTCATCGCCAACTCCTGAAGGACGACAACCACGTCGTCGTGCGGCTTGTGCCTCGGCACCTTCGAACCATGGTGGACGATGCACGCGCAGCGGGGCGCGAGGTGAACGTGGTCATCGTCAACGCCCCTGACCCGGTCGTTCTTCTGGCCGCAGCATCCACCTTCGCCGAATTTCTCGATGAAATGACGGTGGCTGCAGCACTTCACGAGCGACTGTATCAGCGACCGCTACGGTGCACCACGGCTCCGAACGGTGTCGTCGTTCCCGCCGATGCCGAATATGTGATGTGGGGCCGAATCACGCTCGACGATGCAGAAGAAGGGCCGTACGTTGACATCACGGGAACCGTCGACGACGTCCGGCAGCAACCTGTGGTGGCCATCGATGGTGTGGCACACAGGACTGACCCCATCTTCCACGCCCTCATTCCCGGGGAGGCGGAACACAAGACCCTGATGGGTCTGCCCCGTGCTCCAACGATCAAGGCGGCCGTCAACGAAGTCGTGGAGTGTTTGGACGTGCACATGACCGATGGAGGTTGTGGCTGGCTTGCCTGCGTCGTCCGCATCCACCGCAGGACGAAGGACGATCCGCGCAAGGCCATCGATGCTGCCTTCCGTGGTCATCCTTCGATGAAAGCCGTGACCGTCGTGGATGAGGACATTGACATCACCGACCCACGGTCCGTCGAATGGGCGATGATGACGCGGTGGCAGCCCGACCGTGACACGGTCATCCTCAGCGATCAGCGCGGGTCCTCCCTTGACCCAAGCCGATACGACGATGGACGCACGTCCAAAGTTGGCTTCGACGCCACCATTCCATGGGGTGCAGAGCGAGCCGCCTTTACCACCGTTCAGCGGCCAAGGTGAGCCCATGACGGACGACCTAAGCGATGCCTTGCAGCATCCACGTCGGCACCTCGGTGGACGTCATCTATCACAGGCGCGACGCTTTCTCAAGTTGGCAGAACGTGACCCTGAACGGGCTCAACACAATTTGGATTGGGCTGAACAGCACGCTCGACAGGCCCTGCTTCACGATTTCACCGAGGAAGATTCCTGGCGGATGCTCATCCGACTGAAGGTCTTGTTGCAGGACAGCCCCGGCGTCCATGCCGTGCTCGAGGACCTCTTCTCAGTGCTTGGTCGAGACCCTGAGCGGGCCGGCCAACTCCGCCACATGGACCTTCTTCACGTGGCCGAAGAACTCCTTGAAGCGGCGTTGCTGGTCGACCCACTTCATGCCGAACGATGGTGGAGCAACCTCGGAGGGGACGTTGAGACGCAACTTGAGGCCTTTGCCTCGCGCTGCCGTCGGCTGGATTTCAGCGACCCTCGCGCAGCCATCGTGTTCGGCCGCCGACTCGAACGGCTTCGACGCCATGACGAGGACCTCTTTGTCGACCTCTCCGCCCACCTGCTCGCGCACCGTCCGCAAAATCACGAGTTATGGCTGGACCTCGGTCGATTGCATGAAGCGCGTGGTCGCCATGACGAAGCGTGGTTGTGCTACGACCACGTGCAAACGCTCAGGCCCCACCTCGACGTACGGGACCGGTACCAAGGCCGCCTCAATACCGCCTTAGATGGCGGGACGGCTCGACCATGGAGTCCTCCTGATGTCGAGACCCGAGCGGCCTTCCTCGAAGGCATGCTCGGCTTGAGGGCCCGCCTGACCACGGATGAGCCAAAAGAATCGCCGGTGCCCGTCGCGCACGAACAGGAGGATCGGGGGAAGGACCCTGAACATGCACGCCTGCTGAGGTTGCTCGAAGACGGCGAGGTGGAAGAGGTGTTCTTCCTCGCACGCCGCGCTGTCGCCAACGGGGAAGCGTGGGCCGAGGACGTGCTCGCGACCGCTCGTGCCCGAATGGAGGGGTGAGCCTGCCACGGTTCGTGCTTGCGTGGGCGGTCGAAGTCATCGAGCACCTCCGACCGCTTGGTGAGGGAGGCCGCATCCTGTTGGTTGAACATCCCGAACGAGGATGGGAGTTCCCTGGAGGACGCGTCGAGAAGGACGAAAGTCCCGAAGTGGCCATGCATCGCGAACTCTTCGAAGAAACCGGACGGAGCGGACGCATCATCGCATGGAACACGTCGTATTACGACGAAGGATGGGTCGCTGCCATGGTGCTCGACCAAAGCGAGGCACCCGTGAACGACCCGCACGTGGCGCGAACCTCATGGTGGTCGACCGTTCCTCCAATGAATTCATGGAACCCTCAGGAATTCTCAGACCTCGGTGTGTGGGTCGAGGGCCTCAAGGGCGAGGGCCGACATGCGGGTGGCCCACCCTGAGGCATTGTCCACGTCCACATGCTGCATCACGGCGCAGAGCATCGGGTCGTCGACGCCTTCCGGCACGCCGATGAGGAAGGAAATGAGGTCCGTTCGACCATATCGTCCGGCGAGAAGGGCTACGGCACGAAGTTCAGGGCGGTCCGTTCCACCGAGGTCCAGACCACACGCCTCACAGCACCAGGCCAGAACGGTTTCGGCTTCCGATCGCAGCACTTCGGCCACAGGCTGCCCTTCACCAGCGCTTCGCGGTGCGGCCTTCTCCACCTGTTGGGCCATCGGTTCGGCGGTGTCCGAGAGGTGGTGCTCAGCGAGGTCAACAAAGGTGGTCCCCGCCTCAATGGCGAGCATGAGTTGTCCGGCACGAATCGCGTGCGCATGACCGAGCCACAGCAAGCGTAGGGCGTCAAAGTCCTGCCCTAAATCAGCATGAATCCGACCGGCCGCAAGACGGGAAATGGCGATGGATTCATCGGCGTGCCCGGCCGTGCGTGAGAGTTCGCCATAGGATTGCAAGGCCATGATGGCCTCGCCAACTGCGAGGTGAAAGGCGGCTTTGTTCAGCAAGGAAAGGTCATGGTCGCGTGAGGCTTTGGCGACGGAGGAGAGGCGGGTTTCAGCCCACGTGAGGTCGTCCCGTGCCCCTTCAATGTCGCCTGATTCGTATCGATGAAGACCGCGCTCCATCCTCACACGCCCTTCGAGGGCGAGGTCACGCGTCGCTTGGGCTCGACACACCTCGATGGCTGCTTCGAGGTGGTGCGCTTCCACCGCACGACCTTCGAAACGTCGCTCAACGAGACTGAGCACCGCCACCTCGGCCGGGGTCAAGCGGCTGTGCCACGCGGTGAGCAGCCCTGGCGCCCCGAGGAACATGGCTGCTTCGCAGAGCCGGAGCCAACCGTCGACACCAGCCTCGTCCATCCATGCTGGCAGCGCCTCAACCGCCTCTTCGGGCGAGTCCAGCACCCGCCGTACCACGTCTTCAGGACCTCGCATCAAGCCGACGTCCCCCTCTTGACCGAAGCCACGGCGGCAAGCACGGCCGTTTCGGCCGCCACTGGGTCGAGCGAGGACGTCCATCCGGCTGCTCCGTCATGGCCGCCGCCTTCCCCGCCGTGAGCCTCCGCTGCTTTCTCGAACAGCACACCGAGGTGAAGTCCTTCACGGCAGGCCGAGGCGCGTGCTCGACCGGTGACCCTCGTCCGACCCTCGCGGTGGCGAATCACGATGACGAGGTCCGCGCCGGTCCCGAGAAGAAGCGATGCAAGCCTGCCTTCCAAGGTGCCGGCACGCGTGCTCACCATCCGCCACGGCCCTGCATCGGTGGATTTGCTGCGTTGGAGGCCAGCAAGAAGGGCCCCGTGCTCGCTGGAACTGACCCCGTCTTCCTCTTCGAGGTGTTCGACCAAGGTTCGATGGTCGATGTCGTCCGGCGCGAGCAGGACATTGGCGGTGTGGAACGCGCTTGCCTGAGCGTGCCGAAAACGACCGGTGTCGGTGATGAGACCGGCCATCAGCAATCGCCGAACTTCCGGCGTCAGGGCCTTGGGTTGGTGGCGCGTCAAGTAGGCGGTAACGATCTCGGTGGTCGCGGCCACGGGCCATCGAAGGGCAAGGTCATGCTCCCCAAGCACCCACCCGTCCGTGGCATGATGGTCAAGAACGCACACAGGGACGTTGTCCGGAAGGTCAAGGTCCAATTGACCAGGGGCGGCTGCGTCGACGGCGACGATGCCACCAAGTTCGACGGGCCACGCGGTCGGTCGCGTCATTTTCCTGAAGGGGGCGCCTTCGTGTTCCACCAACCGTTTGGCCAGACGGCCGAGGTGACGACCGCAGGCCATGGCCCGTGGCATTGAGGCTGCGAGACCAACCGCAGAGGCCACCGTATCCATGTCGCCGTTGGCGCCGCATACCACAGCGATCGCGCCACGTTGTCCGGCCGCTTTGAGCCAGTCGTGCAGCGCATCGAGGTCGGCTTCACGGTTGCTCACGCCGACCCCTCGATGTCCCTGCGTAGCTCATCGTAGGCCTCGACCAACCGTGCCTCATGCTCACTCAGACGCTCGAGGTGCTGTTGCAGTTGCGCGTGGCTGCTTCGAAGGTCATCAAGCAGCGCCGCTCGGTCTGCCACTTCAATGAGGACGCCTCCGAGATGGCGGTGGAGGGCCAACCCTTCGGGTTGTGCCTCGACTGCAGCGATCGTTCCTTCGAGTTCGGACACCTGATTGCGAACGGCGGCGACTTGTTGGCGAGCGTTTTGGACTTCGCCCACGACCACCTGAAGACGCTCAAGTTCGCTCATGGCCTTGCGGAGGGGAGGTCCCTCAAGAACGCGGTGGTCGATGCAACACTTCGTCGGCCGCGATGAGGGAACGGAGCGAGGTGTTCAGCACAGCACGCAGGTCACTCGCCCGCTCGGCTTCAACGCACCACTGAAGCCCTCCATCGACCTCCATGGCCACCACTTCGGTGGACAAACACGCGGCAAAGGCTGCTCGGTCGCGTTGGTCCGCGCACACCAAGCGGAGCACGGCGATGCACGCCGGCACCGGATCACTCCTCTTCGTCGAGTTCACCAGCGTTCATGCGGCGCTCGAATTCGAGGGCCGCCTGCTGCGCAATGTAGGCCATGTCGGCGGTGGTCGCACCGTCGGCGTTGCGGCGGACGATGCGAGCGTTGGTTTCGGATGCACGTGTGAACGGTTCCCAGGCACCACCGGCGAAGGTGTGGTTGCACTTGCCGCAGGACCAAATCCCAACGGACTGGCGGGTGACCTTGCGGTACTGGCAGACCGGGCAGGTGTACTTGGCGGAACGCTTGGCCATCGCAGCGCCAGCGTTGCGTCGAACGCTCACACCATACCGCGCACCGAAACGGCCGGTTCGTCCCGCCTTTTGGGTTCGCTTTGCCATCAGTTCCCCTCCTTGCTTGCGACCAAGTCCCTCAGTTCTGCGCATTGCGTCCGAGCGACCTCAAGGATCTCAGCGAACTCAGCCGGAGTGAAGGCCCCTTTTAGGCCCTTCTGAAGGGAGTGGAGGTGCTCTTTGTCGCCGAGGGTGATGTGGATCCTCTCGTCTCCACCAAGTTCCTCGTCTTCGCATGGGTCGTAGACGAAGCGACCCCCCGCGCGGGTGAAGGACGCCATGATCGGGGTGCTCGACACCGCGAGCACGTGGTCCTCACCGACGTCGAAGCGCTCAGCGGGAACAATGGCTGTGCGGAGCGCCGCAATCGCGGCAAGGCCACAGGCGTCGAAGATGTTGCCACCGTCGGACATGACGTGGATGTCGATCATCACGCCCCAGACCTTCTCACCGGGGACGATGCAGAGGGAGTCCATGTCGATGCAGCCAGATTCTCGGATGCCACGGTCAACCACACGACCAAGTTCAATGGATTCGGGACTTGGGGGGCCTGGCTCGTACTTGACGTGGGCCACGGGACGAAGCTCAGCACCGCACATGAGGGAGCCTTGGGTGGGGCGGTCCGGCCACGGCGTACGCAATTCGAATTTGACGCCGGCGTAGACGACCGTATCGCCCCAGGTGACCTTTGCAGAGCCTTCGGCGTTGTAGAGCAAGCCGACTTCAAGGTCGACGGAGCGGCGCTCCCAACGGCCACGGCCGTCGATGCGCTTGTCCTGTGCAGCCAATCTCTGGATTTCCTGTCGGAGAAGGTTGGGGACAGGGGCCACCATCACGCCTCACCTCCACCGTACTTAGCAGCAAGGGCAGCGACCATGATCTCGTGAATTTCGGCAGCGGCCTTGAAGTTGTACTCCATGGCAAGGTTGTACTCCTCAATCGAGAGGTCGCCGTCCATCTGAAGGAACACAAGTTCACCGGTGTTGGGGCAAATGCCTGCAGGGAGGTCCGCTTGACCGTAGTTGTCCTCGGCTTTGTCAAGGTCGAGGACAACGGTGTCCTGAATCTTGCCCGACGCAATTCCGACGACGAGGTCACGCATCGGAATCCCCGCATCGGCGAGGGCCATCGAAGCCGCCGTGATGCCAGCGCATCGAGTCCCGGCTTCTGCGGCGAGGATCTCGATTTCAACGCGAATCTTCGAGCGCGGGTAGCGCTCAAGCAGGACGACGGACTCGAGGGCTTCGGCGGTGACCTTCGAGATCTCGCGGGCCCGGCGGTTGAAGCCGGGACGGATGCGCTCGCCGGTGGAAAAGGGAGCCATGTTGTAGCGCACGTCGAGCACCGCACGGTCCTGGCGCTGAATCTTGCGGGGGTGGGCTTCCATCGGTCCGTAGACGGCGCACACGGCGACGTTCAAGCCTTGCTTGACCCACGCTGAACCTTGTGCAGCGGGAAGGACGCCCACCTTGATTTCCACGGGACGCATCTCGTCAACCGCTCGGCCGTCGAGCCGCGTTCCATCCTCCTTCAAGAGTTGAACATCACCATATCCACCCATCATGCCTCACCTCGGTTCGGAGCGTTCGCCGCATGTTGCTCAACG
>JAURMD010000092.1 GCA_030830875.1 Thermoplasmatota archaeon
GGGCCACACGCGGAAATTGACATGACCCTCACCAGTCCAGGGTGTCCCGTCGCACCGCAAATCATGGCCGCCACCCACCGTGCTGCACTGACGAGCGGTGTGGCCAGCGCTCACGTCAACCTCGTCTGGGTGCCGCGCTGGGACCCCCGCGTGCACGCCTCGGAGGACGCCAAGATGGACATGGGCGTCTGGGATTGATGATGGCCATCGGCGGTGAACCGCATGTCGGCACCTTGGAGGCAGCACGCGGGCAGGTCGCAAGGAAGCGTCCCGCGGCGCACGATGGCCGAACAGGAATAGGGAGGGTCTGAAGTGGACGCCATCGGCGTGGACATCGGTGGGTCGGGTGTGCGCGTTGGGCTGGTCGACACCACCACGGGCACGCTTCGGTCCCCCCCGCAACGCCGACCGCACGAGACCGGGGCGCCGGCAGAGGGCATCATCGACGGACTACGTCGCCTCCTCACTGCCTTCCCCGAAGACGCACCGCTGGGCGTTGGGTTTCCCGGCGTGGTCCGAGGCAGCCGGGTGGAAACGGCACCCAACATGCGATCGACGTGGCCGTTCACCGACATGTCCGAAGCGCTTGGTCGAGAGGTCCACCTCCTCAACGACGCAGATGCGGCGGCAGCGGCGGAGCACGCGCTGGGGGCCTCCCAAGGCTGCGAAGGAACCGTGCTCATGGTGACCATCGGCACCGGACTTGGCACGAGCCTTCACCGCAACGGGGTGCTGGTCCCGAACCTCGAACTGGGGCTGCTGCCACACCCAACACGGGGTGGGGTCATCGAAGCACACGCAAGCGGTCGGGCTCGAAGGGAGGAAGGGTTGGACCTCCCAACGTGGGCGGCTCGCTTCCAAGAGGCGTTGGACCTGTACGAGCAGTGGATGAGCCCTGACCTCATCGTCCTCGGAGGAGGCATCACCGAATCTTGGGAGGCATGGAACGGGTTGCTGACCACGCACGCCCCTCGGAGGCGGGCCCGCTTCGGGGCCGACGCGGGGCTCATCGGTGCTGCTGTGGCCGCGTCGCAGGCTCGCGGGTCCTGATGCTCACGCGAGGTGCTTGTGGGAACCGTCGCAATTCGGCAAGCGTTTCGAGGCCCCGCACACGCAGTCGTGCATCCCTTTCCCCTTGAGGATGCGATCTCGATACTTCGCCAACCGCGCGGTTCGGGTTGGGGCGTGCTTGGCTTGCGCGATGTGCATGATGTACGCACGTCGGCGGCCTGGGGTCAGGGCCTCAAAGGCCGCCTTCAGTTCAAGGTCAGCCTCGAGCCCAGCGGTCAGTTCCTCGGGAACGTCAACGTCCTCTGCAGGTGGCTCGACCTTGAGGCCCAAGGCTTCAGCCACGATGGCGCGTTCCACCATCGCCACGATGCCGTTCCGTCGTTGGCGCACCTGCTCAAGGGTCGTGAACCGCATCACTTTCCCGTGCCTCGCGTTTGGCCCGATGTCTTCGAGGAGACCTTCCGGATCGTCGAGCACCGCTCCGCGCATGAAGGTCAGGGCGACGTTGGCCTTCACAGAGCCGAGGATGGCGATGTTCTTCCCCTCGTGCATGTAGCAAGGTTGGCGCCACTTCCGTGCCTCTTCCAGACCAAGCCCACGGAGCACGCTTCGAAGTTCAGCGAGGACGTCGCGCCATCGGTCCTCGTTGTCAAACCAAGCATCGAGTTCATCGCTCACGCACTGCGCCCAAGCGCGTTGCACATCAACGCTTCGTGACGATGGTCAACAGGTCGCCGTCCTGCAGCAAATGGTCGAGGCCGACGCGTTGCCAATCGAACTTCGCGCTTGGACCCAAGACCTTCGCATAACGGAATTTGCGAACAAAGTCACGGTGCAATTTCATGCAGATGGTCTCGACGGTCGAATCGTCCTTCACGATGAGTGGCTCCTCCAGGTCGGCTTCACCACCTTGTGGTTTGAGGTAGACGCGCATGAAACCAAGGTTGTCGTAGATGAAATCCTTCAGGTCGTCAAGCCCGATCTCTTTGAAGGCTGAAATGCGCATGATGGGCCAATCCTGAGGAAGCGCCCCCTCGGCGTGCACGATTTGGTCCTCGGTCGCGATGTCGATCTTGTTGATGGCGATGACCGCCTTCTCGTACACACGGTTCATCGCCAAGGCATCGACGATTTGCTCGGCTGTGGTGTCGTGGCGAAGCGTCACGAGGGCGCTGGTGTAGCCAAAGGTCCGGATGATGGCGCTCATTTCCTCCGGTGTGAGGTGGGTTTGCTCCACCGTCGTGCGGACGTCGATGCCTCCCTTGTCGGTGCGCTTGATGAACACCGGAGGACGGTCCTCGTTCAATCGAAGCCCGGCGTTGTGAAGTTCACGGTGAAGCACTTCAAAATGCGCGTCTTGGAAGGGGTCGACGATGAAGAGGACCATGTCCGCTGAACGGATGACGCCAAGGATTTCCTTGCCCCTGCCTCTGCCTTCGGCTGCCCCTTTGATCAGGCCGGGAAGGTCGAGGATCTGGATTTTAGCGCCCCTGTGCTCCATCACCCCTGGAATGCACGTCAACGTGGTGAAGGCGTAGGCACCCGTCTCCGATTGAGCGTCCGTCACCTTCGAAATGAGCGTGGACTTCCCCACCGAGGGGAAGCCGACGAGAGCCACAGTGGCGTCCCCGGATTTTTTGATTTCAAAGCCCTTGTCCCCACCTCCAGCCTTTGCGGAGGAAGCGGCCTTTTCCTGCTTGAGTTTCAACTGAGCAATTTTCGCCTTCAGCTTCCCGATATGGGCGTTGGTTGCCTTGTTCTTCTGGGTGCGAAGGATTTCCTCTTGGAGCGCCTCGATTTGCTCCTGGATGGTCGCCATGTGACCTCCTCCTGCGGTGGCTCTCAGCGACTTGGTTTGAACCTCTCCCTACGGAGACGTGGAGAGGCTTGAAGCCGCGGGCATTTCAGAGGGAGCCATGGGCCTTGAGGTCGTGGTGCTCCTCGCCCACCGCCCGAGCCTTGCCGGGATGTTGAGCATGACCTGGGCACAGGTGGACGACGGCATGCGCCAGCGTTCCCTGAGAGGGCATCGCCCGAACCACGATGCGCGCCTCGTCCGAACATTCGACATCGACGCTGAAGCAGAATGGCTCGACTGGTCCGAAGCAAGGCCCGAGGTCGACCGAAACGTGCCGCTCTTGGACGGTCTTCGGGCTGACGAGGACGGAGGGGAAGGGCTCCTGCACGTCCTCCGCTGGTGCAGCGCAGGTGCATGGGAGGTCTGGGAGGGACGTGCCTTCCTGTACCTTGACGTGTTGCTGAAGAGGGAACTTCCTCACGTTGACGAACTGTACACAGAACAAACGTGGATCGAGGCCGCAAAGGCGGCGCGCTCAAGAACAGAGACCGACCTCATCGAAGCCGTCGTGTTGTCGTGGATGCAGCGCAGGGAAGCCTTGGGTGAAACGCTCGACGAAAACAGGGACCCTCGTATTCTTCCGACCCATGAAGCGCACACCCGTAACGCTGGCACCCTGATCCACCTGCTCCATCGTGCTCAGGAACCGGACCTTGTTGCTGTGGTCGGACGTGAGCACCTTGAGGCGACCTCGTGGGGTCATGGGGCATGGTCCATTCCTCACCTGCTCAAGGACGGTGTGCCAGCATCGACGGATTGAAGGAGGTCCCACATGAGGTCGTCTCATGACCGAGGAGGGCTCGGTGGACGCTTCCGACGACGAAGAAGGCGTGTCGGTGCCTGAAGACGTGGATTCTGCGGAAGAACTGGTTGAGCCAATCGAGGTTGTGCTTGACCCGTTGGACGAAGCGCTTGCACGGGCTGAACACGCCGAGCGGGAGATCGCCTACAAGGAAGCCGACTTGCAAAACGCGCGCAAGCGCTTCGCTCAGGAACGCGCCGACCTCGTGCGCTTTGGTGCTCAGCACCTCGCCCGTCGGATCACGAGCGTGCTGGTGGACGTCGACCGCGCGCTCAGTAACCTTCCCGACGAGGCCGAAGGCCCCGTGCTCGAGGGCCTTCAGATGCTGCGAGAGCGCCTTGCCTCAGAACTTGCATCGTCGAACGTGACCCGCATCAACGCGAAGGGCCAACCCTTCGACCCGACCACGATGGAAGCCATCACCACCGTTCCCGCCTCCGACCAGCATCCAACTGGTCAAGTGGTGGACGAACTCGAACCCGGCTTCATGCTGCACGACCGCGTGCTTTCCCCGGCGCGCGTTGTTGTAGCCTCGTGATCAACCGACCACGGGACCCTCTCGTAGCAGCGACAGGCGGTAGAGACCGTCGTTCTCAAGCAGCCACTCGAGCACGGAGGCTGGAATAAGGGGGCCCAGAACGGTCTGGATGGCGTCATCGTCGCCAACGGTGCTCAACATGCGCGCCGTCTCGCGAACGCGCCACCCTTCCCAGGAGGGGCGCTCGGTGAGGTCCACGTCGATGACCTCCCA
>JAURMD010000093.1 GCA_030830875.1 Thermoplasmatota archaeon
CCGCCTCTGGCGCCGACGACACGGCCTCCATCGAGGAAGCGCACGACTCCTGTGTGCGTGCTGGTGTCGTGCCGGTCGGCCTCTATGGCCAAACCTACGGCGGTGCAGGCACCGTTGAGTCGCACTTCCGCGACCTTGCACAGTGCCCGAACGGTGTCGTGAGCCAGGCCACCCGCAACTGCCCCGGCAGCACCATCCGCAACACCGACGCGGGCGGCCAAGTCTACGAGTTCCCGTCCGGGACCTCAAACAACATGGACTTGCTCGTCGAGGCGATGGTCTACATTTCCACGAACAACTCGCGTGAGATCTACATGACGGTGCTCGATCCGTACGGCAAGATGCAGAACGACCCGCAGTGGACGCCCGGCGACATGGCCACCCGCGCTGTGGGCAACAGCTACGTCGAGGACACTGGAGCCAGCGCCGACGGCCACATTGTCGTGGTAAACGACACCCGAATCACCATCGACGACGCGTACTCCTTCCACCCGTCGATCGCCGTGGATCTTCAAGGCAACACCCACATCGCTTGGATGGACGGCCGCGACTACGGCTTCGAAAAGGAGGTCAACTACGAGACCTACTACACCAAGTTGCGGCTTCAAGGAGCTGGTGCGTGGGACGGTGCCGAACAAGGCCTATCCACCTATGCCATCAAGAAGATTGAAGACACCGCAATCTCGAACGTCGAGGGCAAATCCGGCCTGCAGCAAGGCCGCCCTTACGGTGGCAATTCCGTCTTCCCAAGCATCTTGACCGACGATCAGAACAACGTCCACATCGCTTGGCTTGATTCGGGCAACGCGAGCGCTGGTGAGGAGGTCGTCTACACCCGTCTCAACGCGACGGACTTGACCGGACCCGGCGAGACCGCCCTCGACCCTTGGGAGGTGGCCGCAGTCACCAAGTGGAACTCGAACAAACTCGGACCTGAGAACGGCCGACAGCCCGACATCGGCATGCCGCCCGCCTTCTCCAACGACCTCGGCAGCGGTGCGCACATCGCTTGGTCGGACACGAACAAGTGCAGCGATGAAGCAAACAACAACCGCTTCACCATCTGCTACTCCCACGTGCTGACCGGTCAAGTTGACGTCGAACTGGACGAGGGCGAGACCTACTACCACGTCATCGAACCCGGTGAGCAGACGGTGTACAACCTCACGGTCAACAACTCAACACCAGGGCCGACCGATTTGGTGGCGGACGCCTACACGCTCAACGTATCGGGGGTGCCGCAAAACTGGACCGCGACGCTTTACTTCGCCAACAACCACACCACCATCTTCCCCGACACGGTGATCCCACTGGCTGGCGGAGAATTGGCGCGCTTCTACATGCGCGTCAAGGCCCCGTCCATTTACCAGGCCAACGAGGACGAGTTTGCCAGCATCGTGGTGACCTCGAAGTCCACCTCGGACCCGGCCATCCAGTCGCAGCTGATCACGCTGACCAAGATGGACGTGGTGCACGGCATCAACCTCGAAACCTCGCACAGCGTGGCCGACATCGAACAAGGGCAGACCGCCATCTTCTCGATCACGATCACGAATACTGGGAACGTCTTCGATCGGTTTGACTTCTGGGATCCGTCCACGCTTGAAGGGCAGGCCGAGTGGGTGCTGCCCTTTGCTTGGCAGGTCAACTTCCCGACCTCAGTCGAACTCGACCCGGGTCAGTCGGTCACAAAGAACCTCGAAGTGAGTGTCCCAACCACGGAAGACCCCGGGTTGTTCGTCATCTACCTCAAGGGATGGTCGGCCGGTGAACCGGTCAAGTCGGTGCAGCAGGGGACCTACGATATCCTTGAACTGCAGGTCTTCGTATCGATCCGCTCAACGGGCAACATCGTCTTCGAGATCTTCGACACGAACGAGTACGTCCTCCCCGGCGAGTGCGCAACGTATCCCATCGACGTGACCAAGAACTTCGACTCCGGCTCGCTCGTGTTCACCACGCCCGGCGCTCCCGAAAGTCGTCCGCAGGGCATCGACATGAGCGCGTGGCGCGTGGACCATTGGACCGTTGACGTCGACTTCTCCGACGCTCCAGGCGGCAACGCCGTCGAAATGTCTGAGCCCCGTGACTGGGTCATCCTTGGCGGCGACGAATCGGTCACGCACGAAGTGCGTGTCGAGGTGTGCGCTCCGACAAACGCCACGGCCGGCCTCGGGCCTGCTGTGACGCTCAAGGCGAACCTCGAGTCCTATCCGCGCATTTCAGACTCCGTTCTGCTGTCGACCAACGTGATCCACGTGTACGACCTCGAAGCCGGCGTTGACCCCGACGTCGGCACGGAGTTGTACGTGAACCCCGGCGACGAGATCCTCCTTCCAATCACCGTACGGAACGAAGGAAACGGTCCAGACCGCTACGACTTCCGGCTTGCGCGCGTGACGGACAGTGCTGGCGTTGACGTCTTGTGGGGCATCGACGTGCCCCGCGATGCCTTGCAAGAGCTCGACCGTGATGCGTACCAGACCTTCGAAGTCCGAGTCCTCGTTCCTGACATGGTTGAGGCCGGTGAGTACACCATCGTTTTCGAGGCCTTCTCCGAAGAAGCGTATCCCGATGCTTCGGGCCGAGAAACGCGCTTGCGCGACACGATGGTCTTCACCATGAACGTGAACGAATTCCACGACATGCGCATTTCGATGGACGCAGCCGTGGACAACCCGGTCAAGACCTCCGCCCCCGGGCGTGTGGTGGCTTTTGAGGTCAACATCACGAACTTTGGCAACGTCCCCGACACGCCCAGCCTGCACAACTACACCACGACCGGCGCCGGCGACGAGATCGTCTGGAACACCGTTCCCGGAATGGGCGCTCTCTCGTCATGGAGCGTGACCTGGATGCAGGTTCAGCGCCTCGGCAGCGACGTGTACTCGACGGTGCCGTGTGAGGAGATGGCGTCCACCGCGAGCGCCTTCCCCGAAGACCGCTGCGTCTACCTCAGCGACATCGACACGTGGCGTATGCCGCAGATGGATGCCTATTCCACCATTGGCATGGTCGCCGAGGTCCACATCGGCACCGATGCCGCGCTCATCACCCGCCAGGTCGGCCTGAAGGTCTCCAGCATGTACGGCGATGCCGAAGCCGGTGGTGACCACGACGACAGCCCAGAATGGTACGGAGAGTTCCTCGACAGCAACGAACAGATCGTGACCCTGCGCCTCCGCGCACCCAACCTCCGCATCGTCGAAGCGTCGGCCGACACCACGGTGGCGAAGGTCGGTGAGAGCCTGCCTGTGCGTGTTGTCATCGCGAACGACGGCAACACCCACGCGACGGACATCGAGATCATCCTGTGCGCTCAGCGAAAGGCGAGCGATGAGGTGAAGGAAGAGTTGCGGAAGGACGGCTGCGCCGACGAGGACATCGTCATGCGGCAGGTCGTCGGCGCCATCCTCGCTCCCACCGACGCAGAGTCGGAGAAGGTCGTCGAAGTGTACCTCCTCTACCCGGTCACGGCCGGCAGCAAGGCGGTGTACGTGATGGTCGACCCAAGCAACCAAATCGTCGAGCAAAGCGAGCGTGACAACATCATCTACCTCACCGAAGAACTGTCCTCGAATGCACCGTTCATCGATCAGACGGCCGAGGTGGTCAGCGCTGCAGCCCTCCCAAGCGCCGTGGTGCTGTTGACCCTCGCCCTCCTCGGAGTGCTCTTCCTCGTTGGTGCTGCCCGCCGTGGTGCCGTGAAGGCCCGCCTTGCCGAGCAGAGTTCGCTGATGTCCGTGTTGTCCTCCGACGAGGATTGAGCACGGCAGGCGCGCTCTGTGCGTGCGTCGGGGTCGTCTCGGGCGTCGGCCAGGAACGTCGTCGGCACCTGAGGCGGTTCAGCGGCGGCGGTATCCACCGAGCCACCAGCGGAGCTGGTCTTCGGTGCGCGTGGCGATGACGTGCCCTGCGCGTTCAGCAAGTTGACGCTCGAGCCGAGCGCTCAACTCATCGACCATGTGGGCGGCCTCTTGACGTCCAAGTCCCAGCAGTTCGCCAATGGCCAGGGCATCGAAACGCTCGGTTGGGGCCTCGATGAGGTGATGGAGCAGGACGCGGTCTTCGTAATCTTCGAAGTCGGCGTCGACCGCCGCGGAAATGCGCCCACGGATCTGCTGGTGAAGGGCGATGAGCGCATCCCGCTTTCGGTCGAGTTCCTCAAGGGATTCCGTCAATGACCGAAGGTAGCCAAGCCCCTCACCCACGGCGATTTTCTTGCGCCCGCTCACCGCTTCAGCGACGGGTTTCGCATCCTCGGGGAGGTTGGCGCTCAAGCGCATCGGGCCGCCTTTGGGGAGCGTGCGCTGGTCCACGCTGAAGAGGTCCGGGCCAAGGTCGATGCGAACGGAAATGGACTCCGTGACGCTGTACACGCGGCGAGGCGGTCCGCCTTTCTCGCTCGGCACCTGCTGGTTGGTGACCAAACCCCCTGCTTCAAGCTCCTTCAGGTGCTTGTTGATGGCGGGTTGGCTGACGTCGAGCAGTTCTGCAAGTTGCATTGGGTAATGCGGCTCGCGAACGAGGCGCGCAAGAATGCGTCGCCGCACGTCGTTCTGGACGAGACGAAGGACGGTGTCCGCGTCGCTCATCTGCTCAACCGGTGGTCAAGTAGTCGAGGCCCCCTTTGAACTCGTCGTCGCAGGGCTCAGTCGCCGTCGTCCCAGGCTTGCCAGTCTGTGTTTGCCGTAGGGAGGCTCGACTCCGTGGGGGCACGGGCCGTGTGTTGGGGTGCCGGGGCGCTTCGGCTCGTGCGCACAAAGGGGTCACGCGTTTGTGTAGGTGGAGCGGCGTCCTGCTGCATGGCACCTTCGAGGTCTCCACGCATGAGTGCGTAAACCTGTTCCGTGGTCAGCATGCCCTCCGGGGCCGAAGCGCGCTCCTCCTCGTGACGGGCCTGCTGCTCTGTCCGGTAGGTCCCCGTCACGGGGTCGAACGGGAGTCCATCGCCGCGCAGGTCTTCGAAGAAACGCTTCGCTTCCTCTTCGGTGCGGGGCATGGTCAGCGGGCGGACGCCGCCCTCCCCGTCGACGACAAGGAAGCCTCGCCCCCTGCGTCGCCGCTCCCCCATCATCAGCACGAGGCCGATGGGAAGCACGACGAGGCCAAACACGCACATGCCAAAGGCGGCAATGATCCATGGTGATTCAAACATACCTTGCTCCATCGCGGGAAGGTCCACCAACCATGCCTCTACGCCCTCGTCTCCCTCCATACGGAGCAGGTGCGGGCCTGCTTCGTTAGGTGACCATGCCGCCACGCGCACGAAATCGACGCCGTCGGCGGACATCGGTTGCCACTCGCTTCGGCAGGCCGATTCGTTGAGGGGTGTGCCGCTCGTCGACCATCCGTCGCTGCGCTCAAGGGTTGCGTTCACCTCCACGCCTCGGACAACGTAGAGTGCATGGCAGACCGGGCGCAGGTCTTCGAGGACCTCTCCTCCTGATTCCACAGACGCCACGTGGCTGATGCGCGGGTCAAAGGCGTCTTCGAGGATGCCACCCATGGACCCGAAGGTGACGAAACCGGCGAGCAACAGCAGCGCACCGAGCAGCAAGAGCCGGCCCGGCCACCGTGAGCGAGCCTCGTCCACGCCCCTAGCGCTCGGTCCCCCGTCAAGAATCCTCGCGCCGCGGCACACGGGTTCAGGCCAAGCCGAGTTCGGAGAGTTTCTCGGGGAGGTAGGTGTCGGTCACGAAGTCCAGTCCGTACTTGGCAAGGGATTGCTGTTCAGCCTTCTTGCCGAGTTCAAGCATCATCCTGATCTGCTCCTGCCACCATCCGTCAGCGAACCGTGGGTCGGTCAATTCTGCTTGCAGGGCTTCGATGTCCTTCTTTGACAGCTCGTCGCTTGGCAGGTCATAGGCTTCGATGTCGTCTGCCGTGATGCCAAGGTAGGTCGCCGTCGGGGTCGCGAGGTACTCCGAAATGTGGGCGGTCTTGATGGCGCCGTAGGCGATTGAGGCGTGAATACGGAAGGACCAGGGGTCACCGTCGGCGAAGACGACCACGGGCAAGTCCCATTCTTCGCTCATCCGCTTCATGATGCGACGCGTAGAGCGTGCTGGCTGCCCCTTGAGGTGGACGAGGGCGCAGCGGTAGGCTTCGTCGAATCCGTTCTCGATGAGCCGGTCAAACATACCACCCGTTTCAACGGCCATGATGAAATCGATGTCGTGCTCGAGCAGTTCGATCTTCTCTTCTTCCACGTTGTACGGCACACCGTATCCCGAATCTCCCACGTCGTCGCGGGCGTTGATGCGCATCCACTCCCCACGTCGGTTGCGCTCCTGCAAGGTGATGTTGCCGATGATACGCGCCCCGTCTTCTTCGGGACGGAGTTTGAAGTCCTCACGAAGGCACTTCGTCACGACTTCAAGGTCTTCGGCGAGGTTGTTGCTTTCGTTCTGCGAACCGAACTTGCCATGCCCCCATCCTTCCGAGATGTAGTACATCTCCCTGAGCGTGCTCGATTTTCCGGTGTCGATCATCCCTTCGATGAATTCGACCACGTGCAAGGCGCGAAGGAGTTGTTTCGCAGATTGCAAAGACGTGGCGTCGCGCACGGACGTGCTTTTGCCGTACTTGTAGACGCCGAGCCTTTCGTTGAACGCGATGTTGTTCTTGGTTCGGACGGGGAGGGTCATCGTCGGAGGTTCGCCCTTCACGATGCGGTCGTACATTTCGACAACGACCTCGTGGAGGGCGGTCTTGGTTTCCTGTGGTGTGTGTTGCCGCGTCATGCATGACCCCCCATGTCGTAGTCGAACAGGCTTCCACCACCGCTTGGTCGTGGAGCGGTTGGGGCCGAGTCCAGGTCGCGGACGTCGTCCTGCTGGGGCTCATCTTCGTCGAGGTCGCTGGGCTCTTCGTCCAATTCTTCCGCTTCGTCGAAGTCGCTTGCCTCTTCGTCCATGTCCTCCGCTTCGTCGAGGTCGCTGGGCTCTTCGTCCATGTCCTCCTCCTCGCCATCGTCAGCGAGGACTTCCTCCTGTCGACGAAGTTCCTTCAACAGTTCATCGTCCATTTTCGTGGCGCCGATGACGTCGCCAGCCCCTCGATAGAAGACGTCGGTTTCCGTCCAATCGCCCTTTTCCAAACCGTCCAGTGCATAGGTGACGGTGGCCGTTTCCCCGGGTTTGAGGGTGTCCAACTTCCACGCCCACACGCCGGTCAGCTCGGATGTCCCACCCGATTCGTTCTCGACCATCACCGCACCTTCTCGCTCCGGCCACGTTGCGAGCATCGTGAAGGCGCGAGATTTGGCGGTGTAGTTCCCTAAGGTCAAGCGCACCTCCGTCCGCTTGGCTTCTTTGTTCCACGTGGTGGATTCTTCCACGATCACTGCGTTCATGATTTTCGTGATCGAGCCGGCCAGTGAAGGGACGGGCCGGTCGAGGATGGCCGCCGATTTTTCGGCGATGGCCGGCAAAATATCGGTGATGAGTTCGAATTTTTCCTTGGTCTTCTCGAGTTTCTTTCGTTTCTCAAGGTGCTTCCGCAGCCCACGTCCAAGTTCCAGCATCGCTTTGCGCGCCTCATCGTGAACCTCTTCGTTGTCGGCGACCGCTTCCTTGGCTTCCGAGGTGAACTGCACGTTGGTGCTCGCCAAATGGACAAGGATGGCGGCGGGGCCTTTTGGCACACCGCTTCCACCGGACTGGTCAAGTCCATATTGACGCCAATCCACCGATTCGATGGCTTTGGTCAGCATGCAACCGCCCTGCTGGTACATCAGCGGCACGCGGTTGGCGAAGCGGAGCACCTCCACGGGGGAATCGGCGGGCATGCCTTCGCCAAAGATGAGCCCGACCTCGATTTGGAAGGGGTTGCCTTGGCTCACGGCCGGGACGCGCGTGAGCGTGGCCACGAAGCGGGAGTCGATCGTCTTCGAAAGCCCCTTCTTGATGAGCATCTCTTCGATGGGAGACAGGCAATCCACAGGCGGTTTGAGCAGGCGAACCGGTTCGAAGACAACGCCGGGTTCCCACTCTTTGCGAATGTGCTTGGAGATGAGGTCCGCATCTTTCGCATTCCATGGCCCTTCGCCGTGGGCGTTGCTGACGTGCGCGACCAGGCGATGGAGGCTCTCTTCCCAATGCAGTTCGGTCCGCGAGGCAACGATGGAGGGCAACTCGTCCAAACCCGCGTTGGTCAAGGCCGTCACGAGGTCGCCGTGCTTGTTCTCGCTGATCGGCTGCCCGGGCAAACCTGGGCGGCGGGCATCGGCGACGTAAATGCGGGTCCCGCGATGGTCGAGGCGGAAGGGACGCAGGTAGCCTCGCATGCCTTGGAAGGTCTCGGCCAGGGCGCGGATTTGGTCCGGGTCCATCTTCGCAGGTTTGAGGCTGAGCGGGCGCCCGTTGTTGTCGACGAGCCCCGCGACCTCGCACATTTCCTTGATGGCGCGGGTGGGCACGCCGGAGAATTCTGTCTTGAGGAAGATGCTGATGTTGGCCGCGCGGCTTGACATGGCCATGCGATGAAGTTGGCCGAGTTCGATGCCGTGCGGGTGTGGCTTGATGCTTGAGACCTTGCGTGGGAGGCGCTCCGTGACGCGTGGCCAGTGCTCTTCTTCGCCGTCGGGGTCGACGAAGGTGATGGAGGCGTGCGGGTTGACGATGCTCGTCATGCGAAGGTACTGCCAGACGCTTTGCTTGCCGCGCTGGTACTTCGCTTTCATACGGCAGGTGACCTTGAGTCCGGAGAGCTTCTCGGTCCCGTCCTCCAGCACCCAAGGAACGCGCTGCTCGTCGGATTTCACCGCCTTGTTCGCCTTGGTGTCGAGGCCCAGCAGCATCTCGACAGCGGTGGTTTCAGCGGCGATTTTGGAGCGCACCCGGGTCGGCCGGCCGGTGGTGAGTTGGCTGTACATCACGACCCCGGTGATGCCGATGCCTTGCTGCCCTCGAGACTGACGGATGGCGTGGAAGCGGGAACCGAACAGCAACTGCCCGAAGACCTTCGCGACGTTGTCCCGAGGAATACCCGGGCCGTTGTCCTCCACTTCAAGTTCGAGCACGTCGCGCTTGACGTCCACTTTGCGGATCTCAACGCGGATGTCCGGCAGGATGCGCGCCTCTTCGCACGCATCGAGCGCGTTGTCCACCGCTTCCTTTACCGCGGTGATGAGGGAGCGATGAAGGCTGTCAAAACCGAGGAAGTGCTTGTTTTTCTCGAAGAACTCGGAAATGGAGGCCTGCTTTTGGTTGTCCGCTAGTTTGGACGCGATGTCCCTTGGCTCCGCCATCTCAACCACCGTCCGAAGGTCCTCCTCCGTCCCGATGACGTTGGGCCTTGAACACCCGCATGGCCCTGCCGACGCTCTATGAAGTCACGGGACCGTGTTCATGCGAACAGGCCGGGTCGCCACGAAGTGATCTGGCCCGTGAACGCACTCGCTGCGACGGTGAGCGGGCTGGCGAGGTAGAGCCGGCCTGGACCAGACCGGCCCTGGAAATTGCGGTTGATCGCCGAGACGGTGACTTGACCCGGGTCGGTCGAGACGCCCGGACCGGCGCCGATGCAAGCGCCGCAGCCGGGGTCGATGAGGCGAACGCCAACCCGCTGGAAGAGCTCATGCCATCCTTCGCGCACGGCGAGGTCCTTGACGTGGCCAGAACCGTACTGGATGTAGAAAGCCACGCCCTCGGCCACGTGCAGGCCTGCAGCCTCGGCCGCGGCGCACACCTCAGCGTAGTAGGCCACGTCGTCTTCCTTGCCCGCAGTGCACGAGCCGCCGTAGGCGATGTCGATGCGCACCTGACCGATGTCGGCCACGTCCGCGCCGTTCGTCGGGTCGGAGGGCACGCCGTGGTCCGGGTCGCCGGGATGGGCCACCATCGGGCGGATGGAGCAGAGGTCGATGACGTGGACGCCCCCATGGTAGGTCGCGCCTTCGTCGGGTGCGACCGAAAGGGCGCGGCGGGCCTCGCGGTCGAGGCCCGGAATCCGTGCCTCCATCCAGTCGAGGAGGAGGTCGTCGGCCTCGCAGATGCCGGTCCGTGCTGAGCACTCCGTGGCCATGTTGCACAAGGTTGCGCGCTCGTCGATGGACAGGGAGGCGAGGCCGGGGCCGCCGAATTCCATGCTCCTGTTCAGGGTCAATTCCTTGCGGGCGTGGTCGGCGAGGATGTGCAGGATGACGTCCTTCGCGGTGCAGCCAGTGTCAAGCTCCCCGACCAGTTCGAACCGGATGGACTCAGGGACCTTGACGAAGGTGAAGCCGGCAGAGATCAGGTTCGCGTACTCGGTCGCTCCCACGCCGTAGGTCAAGGCGTTCGAGGCGCCGCCCATGCAGGTGTGCGAATCCGTGGCTTGGATGAAATCGGCCACCTCGATGAATTCCTCACGGGCGACCTGATGGCAGATGCCGGGGGAGACGCCGTCCACGGCGCTGTAGTCGCGCACGCCGGTGTGCTGCTGGAAGGCCTGCTGGAGGTCGCGCAGGGTCTGCACCTTGTGCATGAAGGGCACGAAGCGCGGGTTGTGGTCCGCGTAGAGGAGGTGGTCCTCGAAGACCGCGAACTTGTCGGGGTTCGGCAGGGTGTAGCCTTCGCCGTACACCTCGGCGAGGAAGGTGTGCACCTGAGCGGTGGTGAATTCGTGCGAATAGCCGCCCTGAACCCCAGCGATCACCGGGTCGTGGGGCTTGACGCACTGCCCGTCGGGCTGCCCCACGAGGTTCCGCGCGACGATCTTCTCGGCCATGGTCATCGGACGCGCGGGGGTGTCAAGCGCCGGAAGGCCGAGTTCGCCTGCCGCGAGGCGCTTGGCGAAGGGAAACAGGCCCCCCTCCTCGAGGATGAGGCGCGTCACGGGGTCGTAGCGGGACGTGAAGGCTTCGAGGGGCAGCGATTCGCCGTTCTGCAAGCGGCTCAGCATCGCGTGGTCACCCATCAACTGCCCGAGGTTGATGTTGTTCCGTTCGTGGATCGGAGCGAACGAAGCCGCAATGACGATGCGAATGCCCGCCCAGCGCTCGCACTGCGCGGCCGTTTCCCGGCTTGAGCCGGTGCCCTTGCGCTGTCCGGAGACGATGACCTGGAAGTTGCCGTTGATGAGGGCGTTTTCCTCGAAGACACGATGCCCGTCGTGCATCAATCCCGCGTAGGCGTTCTTGGCGATCTCCGCTGGGTCGTGGTCGAAGCAGACCCATGCCGGGGTCATGACGTCGGTGTTGATGTCGTCGAGCAGGTCCTCCACGCGCAGGTCCTCCATCCGGAGGTTCAGCCCCTCGTACAACTGCTGGCGAATGAGGTCGAGGTCCTTCGTGAGGAACAGGACCCGAGCGCCCACGTCAAGGGTGATGTGGTCCGGTGCCCTGTCCGCCATGCAACCCCCGTCCGTGGCAGTTGACGGACCTGTTTAACCGGTTCGGGAGGGAGAAGGAGGACCTCCAAGGCGCTCCGAATGCATGGAAGGGTTTTGGGAACGAGGTAGCGAACCACGGTGCGCTGACCACTATATCATCTCTCTCATAAATTTTATAAATAAGACGGTGAGGGTTTATGGTGTAGAAAGCACCCGAAGGGTCCTTTCGGTGGAGGAATGCGAATGGAAGACCAGCACGTCGAAGACGTCGTCAAGTGCAGCGAATGCGCCAGCCGAAACCTGAGCCGCGACGAGACCCGCGGTGAACTGATCTGCGACGACTGCGGGTTGGTGCTCGAGGACAACGTCATCGACCAGGGCGCCGAATGGCGCGTCTTCTCCCCAGAACAAGGCGACCAGCGTGCCCGGACCGGTGCGCCAATGACCGTCATGCTCCATGACAAGGGATTGTCCACAGACATCGACTGGCAGAACAAGGATTACTCGGGCAAGACGATCAATTCGCGCTACCGCTCCCAGTTCTACCGCATGCGCAAGTGGCAGAAGCGCTCCCGCGTGAGCAACGCCACCGAGCGCAACCTCGCGATGGCGCTCGCTGAACTGGACCGCATGGCCAGCCGCCTCGAGCTGCCCAAGTCGGTCCGTGAAGCGGCCGCTGTGAACTACAAGAAAGCGGTCGACAAGCGCCTCATCCGCGGCCGCTCCATCGAAGGTGTCGCTGCTGCGTCCCTGTACGCGGCCTGCCGCCAGTGCGGCGTGCCCCGGACCCTCGACGAGATTGGCCAAGCGAGCCGCACCGGCCGCAAGGAAATCGGCCGCACGTACCGCTTCATGGTCCGCGAACTGAAGATGAAGATCATGCCCACCGGGCCTGAGGATTACATCTCCCGCTTCTGCAGCGGCCTCGGCCTCGACGCCGAAGTCGAAGCGAAGGCCTACGAACTCATCAAGGCCGCCCAGGAGAAGGAATTGACCAGCGGACGTGGCCCCACCGGCATCGCCGCCTCGATCATCTACATCGCCAGCGTGCTCTGCGGCAAGCGCCGCACCCAGCGCGAGGTCGCTGAAGTGGCGGGCGTGACTGAAGTGACAATCCGCAACCGGTACAAGGAACTCATTCAGAACCTCAACATCGAACTCGAAATCTGAGGCTTGTGCTCACCAGAATTGGTTCATGACCAGCCATTGCCGTGGGTACCCTTGTGCATGACCTTGAGCATTCGACGGAATGCTGGCTCCCGCTTCTTCGTTCCTTGATGTTGGCAGGGAAAGGGAGATGGACGGCCGTCGATGACCGTAACGCATGGGTGATGTTCGGATCGAAGCGGACACCATGGGCGAACTCGAGGTTCCGGCCGACCGGTACTACGGCTGCCAGACCGCGCGTTCGCTGATCAACTTCGACATCGGCCAGGACACGATGCCGCGCGGCGTGGTCCGCGCCTTTGGCATCCTCAAGCAGGCCGCGGCGCGCACCAACGTCGCCCTTGGGCAACTGGACGCCTTGGTGGGCGACCTCATCGTGGCGGCAGCACA
>JAURMD010000094.1 GCA_030830875.1 Thermoplasmatota archaeon
GAAGCAGGCGCTTGGATCAACGAATTGCAGGGGGGTTTGCAAGACGGCTCCGACATTCGGATCCTTGCTCGCGCTGCGGAGCGTTCATCCGCCTGAAGCCGTTCGGGTCACGTTGAGGTGCACGTCCCTCCGAAGGGTCGTATTCATCGGGAGCACTTGCCCTTCGTGGTCCACAATATGCAGGCTTGGAGCAAGGTTCGCCTGCAGCAGGACGTCACGAACGGTGGAGCCGACGTCCGCCTCAACCGGCACCTCTCCCTCGGTCAAGATCAGGGTGATGAGCACGCTACGAGGTGCTGCATCATGCTTATGACCGTGATGCCTCGGCCTCGAAGCAGGCCGAGATCGCATAGCCCGGTAGTGCGGTGGATTCGAAATCCACTGTCGTCAGACGCGGGGGTTCGAATCCCTCTCTCGGCGCCTCATGCGTAGAAGGCATCCGGCCCTTCCAGCAGTTCTGCGACGTGATTTTCCACGGTTTCCGGCGCTTGTCCAGAAAGCCGTTCACGGAGTTCGCGCTCAACGTCGTTCACGTTTGACATTCCAAAGGCGAAGGCCTCATCGAGCATGCCCAGGAGTCGCTGAGCCGCGAATCGATCCTGGCTGGCCCCAAGCGTTGTGGCGATCGCAAGCGAGGTGTCAAGGCCGTGGTATGGTCCGAGCGAGACAAGCAAGGCAAGCACACCAATGCAACCTGCGCTTGGTTCCGTCTTGTTCACCTGCCGCCCCGACGCCTCCATGGAACTCAGCGATTCCTTGCTCGTGGCCACGAAGAACGCCCGACGGTCCATGGCGCCGCTCTTGAATCCAGCCAGACCGACCACTTCGTCGAGGTCATGGAAGAGGTCAACAAGGTCCAAGGCGGTCCTGTGTTGGTCGGCAGGGGTGTTGGCCTGACCGGCCCCCACAAAGAGGTGCAACGGGCCTGCTTCGCGCTCCACCCTCACCAATCGATGGCGCGGTGGCCGCAGGACGCCGTTGCTGTCGAGCGTTGCAAGGGGGGGAAGGGTGGAGTCCAACACCTCTGCGATGGTGCTCGATGGCATGCTCGCCTCAAGCATTGAAAGCGCGAGGAGGCCAATGTCTCCGACGCCGGGAAAGGCGACGAAGCACGGTCCGCCTTGTGGTCGTGCTTCGGACAACCAGTGAACACTGAGCGACATGCTGCCTTACATCCGAGCGGCGGGGCATAAGGGTTGGCGCGGTGATGAAGCGCCCGAAGGTGCTCATTCCTCTTCGTCTGCATCGCCGAGCTCAGGGAGGGAATCGATCCATGAGGATTCAGTCACACCTTCAAGCCGGCGACGAAGGTCAGCCTTGGTGTCTTCAGGCGACCATTTCATCGGCGCCGCCGCACGCGCGGTGCCGCCGCAGGCCGCACAGGTGGTTGCCAAGGTCCATGCAGAGCATGATTGGCATTGCTGGAGCAGTTGACGTGCGATGTCACTCCCTCCAAACTTCCCCACGACCACCTTGCGTCTTGACGCTTGCGAGCGCAGTGGTGGTTGCCTTCTCCCAGAGGTGTTCGGCGCTTCGGAAATCGGGTGCCTTGACCTCGATGCGGTACTTGGGAGCACCGTCATAGAAACACATGACTTCGGTTTCTTCCTCCTTGTTGGAGCAAGATTCTGCAGCGAGGAGCGCGTTCTGGATGCGGTCTATACCGTCGGATGTATCGAAGGTGATGGTGAAGGTGCCCCTGATTTCGACGAAGGCAGGGACGATGTTTTCCAGCGCCGTTTGAATGAACGCTGGAACCCACGGGTCGTCGAACCCAGATTCGGACATCGCGGTTTCGTTCGTGGCCGCCTCTTCGAACGCTCCGTAGAGGGAGCCAAAGGATTCCGATAGTTCCTGTTTTGTGGTCGTTGTTTCTTCTTCGCTCCAGCCAAGCTGCTCGCCGAGCACCGTCAGCAACTGGATGGCGCGTTGCTCGTTCTTCCATTGCTGAAGCCGGTCCCGTCGGCGTTCTTCTGAGACGGACTTGAGGCTGAGTTCGTAGGAAGTGCCGTCACGGCGCATTCCGGTGATCTTGCAGATTAATCGCTGACCTTCGCGCACGTGGGCACGGATGTTACGGACCCAACCGCTCGCGATTTCTCCGATGAAAATGAATCCCTCAATCTCGGGAAACTCATCGAAAGAGACGTAGCAGCCGTTCTGCTTTACGGACGTGACCGTGGTGACCACGAGGTCCCCTTCTTGGGGTCCATCCTGAGAGCCGCCGGCCATGCGCGCGGCCTCCATCACTCATGCGTGTCGACGATTCGGCAGCCGACCAAACTGGCTTTGCCGCCAGCCGGTCGAGTGAGGGTGGCACCACAAACGCCACAGGAAATGACGTTGACAGCACGGTCGAAGATCGTGGTCTCCGTTGAACAGTCACGGCAGGCCACGCTGATGAAATTGCCAGACATGTTGAACACCTCACTTGTCCACGAGTTCGAACTTCTTTGAACGCTGGCATGGGGCGTAGTGGGCTTTGCCCGTCTCCGTGCAGCGGTAGAGGATGTTGACACGCTTGGTGGGCTTCTCGCGCCCCTCAGGCTTGGGACGAGGGAAACCGCGGTACCCCGCGGTCACCTTTCGGAAGCGGCGCTGACCCCAGCGAAGTTCCGAGGCGCGCTTCTTCTTCACACGCTCGACGGTGTGGAGGGTGTGCTTGCCCGCTGAGGGGCTGTAGCGCTTGACTTGACGGGGCATCTTGACCATCAACATCACCCGAGCGTGTTGGCCACCGGAGTCGGGTATTTAGGCATGACGCAGAGGAGGCGGGGCCCTGAACGAAGGACAGAGGGGCATCTGTTCGGGAGGGTTCATGTCCTTCATCGGGAAGGCCAAGGCATGGAACCCGCAGCAAGCGCAGCCTTGCTGCTGTGGACTCCTGCGCTTCTGCTTACCTTGGCCGTCTTGAACGTCCTCGGTCGAGGAGGATCTGCGTGGAAGCCAATCGCTGCCATCTCGGCCGTGCTTCTCCTGTTGTCACCTGTCACGGTGCCGTCGTCCGACAGCACGGCCGCCGTGCTCCTCCTGTGGGAAGCCATCCTCGTCACCGGTCCGTTGCTTCTTGGCCTTGTGCTGATCGTTTTTGCTGGTGATGTCCCCATCGGTCGCCTCTCACCCGCATGGGGAGTCGTTGGAAGCGTGCTCGTCATCACGAGCGCATGGATGCTCGTGGCATGGGAGCCGTTGTTTGCTTCGCCTGATGCATGGAACCGGTATTCAACAGCGCTCTTGGGAGGCGTGGTCAGCGCGTGCTCGACCCTCGCGGTGCTGCACCTTGCCTTCGTCCCACGACGCCGCTCTCGCACATGGCCCATGCTCGCTGCTGCCTTCCTTGCTGCCCTGCTCCTGTTGCTTCGAGGCGTGGAAGGTTCGTTGGCCATCGGCATGGTACCCGAACTCGCCGGGCTCGTGTTGGGTGGCTGCCTTTCCCTCTTGGTTGTGCTCAGCGTGGTATGGGCTTTTGAGCGGCGGCTCGATGAGCCAGCGCCGTTGCCCCCACCGTCCCAGGAAGCGTTGGCACGCGCCGCCGAAATCATCGCCATGCGTCCACGGGGGGTTGGTTCCGATGAGTGATCTCCGTGTCGTGGCTCGGTGGCTCCTTCTTCTTCTGGCCATGGCCTCCGGGCCTGTGTTGGTGTTGTCCCTCTCCGATGGAAGCAGGCCATCGGTTGATGCGGTTCATCTGGGCTTCACCAACACGGTGTTCGCTGGATTCATGCTCACCTCCGTCTTGCTGGTGCTGACCTTGCTCGCCTACGGAGACAGCCGCGACCGGCCATCGGCACCGGTAGTGGGGATCCTGGTGTTCGTGTTCGTGGGGTTCGCCCTTGGGCTTCGCGTGCTTGAGGTTGGAAACCACCTCTCAGGAAACGGTTCCTCCCGAGCACAATTCTTCTCTGACCTCGTTGATGTTGCACCAGCCATCCTCGGACTTGGCGTGGCTGGTGCGGTTGGCCTGCTCAGCGCCGCAGCAGGTGTTCGACGTCTCTCACTCCGCGTGGAGATGGCCGACGGCCCGCCTGAGTCGATTTCATAAAGGGGTTGAAGGTCGCGAGACCCACGAGGTGGGACGATGTCAAAGGGCACTCCGTCGATGGGCCGTCGCCAGAAGACGACCCACATCCGCTGCCGACGATGTGGTCGAAACGCCTACCACAAGCAGAAGTCTGCCTGCGCCTCGTGCGGGTACGGAGTCACTGCTCGCATGCGCACCTACAGCTGGTCGAAGAAATCTCACCGGCCCAAGGCCTGATGGTCTGGGACAAGGCCAAGAATCGACTTCACATGGCAAGGGTCGGGACCGGCCATGTGCGGCATCATCGGCATCGTGGGCCGGCAAGGAACCCACGTCAACCAATTGCTGTACGATGGCTTGACCGTGCTTCAGCACCGTGGGCAAGATGCGGCTGGGATGTTGACGGAGCATGACGGCCGATTCATTCTGAGGAAGGCGAACGGTCACGTGGCTGACGTGTTCGACCAGTCCACCATGGAACGGCTGCTCGGCGCTGTGGGCATTGGCCACGTGCGATACCCAACAGCAGGTTCGTCCTCAAGCGCCGAGGCCCAACCTTTCTACGTCAACTCCCCCTACGGATTGTGCCTTGCGCACAACGGCAACCTCACCAACGCGAATGATTTGGAGCAGATCCTTCGAGATGAGCACCTTCGCCACATGAACACCACGAGCGATTCTGAACTTTTGCTGAACATGCTGGCCGTGTCGTTGCATCGTCGTGCCCGGCAACTGAAGATCAGCGACGCCTCCCATCTCGACGTGGAGGCCGTGTTTTCGGCCATCCGAGAGATCAACCAAACGGTTCGAGGGGGGTATGCCTGCGTGGGTATGATCGCCGGGTACGGTTTGTTCGCTTTCCGTGACCCGCACGGTATTCGCCCCTTGATCCTCGGGCGCCGTGACGTTGAGGGCCGTTCCGAATGGCTGGTTGCAAGCGAGTCCGTGGCGCTTACGGCGCTTGGTTTTGACGTCGAGCGGGATGTCGCACCTGGGGAGGCCGTGTTTATCTCAGCCTCAGGCCATATGTTCTCCGCTCAGTGTTCTGAACCTCGAGATCATGCCCCATGCATCTTCGAGCATGTCTACTTCGCTCGGCCAGATTCCGTCATCGATGGAATCTCCGTCTATCAGGCACGCCTCAACCACGGACGCCGTCTTGCAGAACGCATCCTGGAAGTGTGGCCTGACCACGACATCGATGCGGTCATTCCTATCCCAGATTCGGGTCGGATTGCCGCGCTGCAGTTGGCCTCCACCTTGGGGGTGAAGTACCGCGAGGGCTTCGTGAAGAATCGATACGTGGGTCGCACGTTCATCATGCCTGAGCAGACGCTCCGCGAGAAATCCGTTCGGAGGAAGTTGTCCGCCATTCCTCACGAATTTGAGGGCAAGGCTGTCCTTCTTGTTGATGATTCAATTGTTCGGGGCACCACGTCGCAACAAATCGTCGACATGGCTCGCGATGTCGGTGCAAGGAAGGTCTACTTCGCCTCAGCAGCACCGCCCGTTCGTCATCCGAACGTCTACGGCATCGACATGCCGGACGCCACCGAACTCATCGCCAACGGCCGTACCATTGAGGAAATCAACGCATACATCGGAAGCGATCGCCTCTTTTACCAAACACTGGAAGATCTGATTGAGGTCACGGCCATGGCTGGCTCGTCGGACGGACAGTTCGATGCAAGTTGCTTCGACGGGCGGTATGTTACAGGGGACATTGACCATGGGTATCTGTCAGACTTGAGCGCCCGACGCAACAACGCCGCAAAGCGCCTTGCTCCCTCGTCGGAGGTCGTTGACCTCCACAACGGGGAGGCATGAGGCCGTGGACGGTGACGTCCGTTGGGTGTTGAGGCTTGGTGAAATTGGCCTCAAATCGAAACCTGTTCGGCGCATGTTTCAACGCTCATTGAAGCGTTCAATCGCGGCTGCAGCAAAGCGCTGGGGCATCGACCTCCGTCCTTCGTTCACGCGAGACCAGATCATCGTACGAAGCCAAGCCGATGTGATGAGCGTCGAAGAAGCCCTGTGCCACCAACTCGGCATCGTGGCCATCGACCGCGTTCGTTTGCTCGGGGACATGAACAATCTTCAGCAAACGGCGGCGCATTTGATCAACACCTCTGGTCGGCGCGGCGAGCCGAGGACGTTCGGTGTTCGGTGCCGTCGAGTTGGCACCGTCGAGGGCTGGACGTCACCATCTTTTGCTGCTGCCCTCGGAAGTGCGCTCATCGCCGAGGACAGCGCCCTTCGCGTTGACCTTGCTTCGCCGTCGTGGCCAGTTCGTGTGCATCTGACCACGTCAGGACTCGAACTGGTTGAACGGCGGTTGACTGGACCGGGGGGTTTGCCCGCCGGTTCTCAAGGCGATGTGCTGATCCTCCTCGACAGCGAGCAGGCCTTGGCGAGCGGTTTCCTCATCATGCGTCGAGGATGCCGTTTGCTCCCCGTGCAAGGAAGTGACCCAACGCTGGTTGAACGCCTGCGAGCGTGGGATGGAAACATTGGTCATCGGAGCATGCATCATGCACACGACGGCACCGTGCAAGAGCGGGCATCCTGGGGGTTGATGGGCGTGGAGCACGAGGAGGGGGTCCTTCGTTCGGGGCGCAGCGAGGGGGACGCGAAAACCACCCCGCTTGCGAGCCTCGACCCGTTGTTTGGTTGGACGGATGACGAAGTCGCCTCACTCTTGCTTCACATCGAGCGGCCGTGGGAAGTAGGTCCTGATCCGGACCCCTCGGCTTGGATGGCTCCGTCATCGTGGCAGGTGATCCCGTGAAGTCACGCTCGGTGAAGGGTTTCGTCCTGCCATCGACGGGTGTTGATCTCCTCAGGCTCGAGGATGGCGTTGGAGTGGTGCTCAGCGACGGACGAATGCTGTATGCAAACGGAAGCGAAGCCCCCGTTCCAGTGCTCGGACCCGGGCCACGTCCGGTGGCGGTCCGTGGCCAGAACGTTCTGACCATCGACGGTTCGACCTGCATGCTTGGTGAAGTCACCCCGCGCGACGTTGACCTTGACGCTTCGGCCCTCATCGACGTCCTTCACACACCGTTGCACACGTTGGTGGTGGACGAAACCGGCCGTCTTTGTCGCTTTGAAGCCGAAGCGGGACTTCAGGTGATTGCCTCCCACATCGACCTCGTCTTCGATGCCAACGAACAGGCTGCGCTCGTACTCGACCGGGACGGCGTGCACGTGATCGACGTAGCCACAGGGCTACGGCAGTGGTCTCGTCCCCGTCGGGGTTCGACCGGTGAACGGGCATCCACCGCATGTTTCGTGCCTGGGGGGGTCGCCGTTGCGCGAGAAGCACACGGGCTGGATGGACTGGAGGACGAATCTGAACTTGAGGTGTGGCAGGACGCCGTCCTCAGCACCTGCCTCCACCTGAACGACGTGGCGCATGCCCTGCTGTGGACGACCGACGGGCTCGTGGTCGCCGACATGTCAGGAGGAGTCCATCGCTGTGTGGATGGAGGCATGATCACCATGCACCGTGGGACCTCGTCCGTGCTGCACATGCTCGAGGTCGATGGTCAGGTGTGCGTCGCGTCGTGGTTCAACGTTCACGGCATTGTCGGAACCGACGTCGCATGGACGGTGGAACATGCTGGCATGCCACGGAGGCTGCTTGCATACCATGACGTGCTGTTCATGGTAGGCGATGACGGGAACGATTGGACCGGCGTGGAGCCCCTCGGAGCGATCGACCTCGCCGGCCCCCCTGTTGAGATGGATGCTGGGGAACTGACCATGTGGTTCCCCGATCCCGAGGTCGATGGAGCCCTCGACGTTGAGGCGGCGGTGGGCGTCACGTTCTCCACCTCTGAACCCTCGGCGGAGGGCGTGTCGTGGAGGCCACCTGCAGGGCTCATGGACGCTCTCTCGTCCGACCCAGGTGCTTCTATAGGGTCAACTCCCGATGAGGAGATTGACATTTTGCAGGTGCTGACCGACACGTCGACACCTGCCTTGGTTGTTCCATTCTTGGTCGACGCTGGTGGTGACCGCCGGGTGGTTGACGACGGAAAAGGTGCTGTCGAGGTTCTTCTGGAACCGAAGGTCACTGGTGTTCCTCCCGAAGGCGCGCAGTTTTCGTGGCTTGACAACGAAGGTCGCGAACTCGGGACTCGACCACGGCTCCTGCTGAAACTTCCCACAGGGGTGCATCGCTTCGAGGTCCGCGTCCGTCACCCGGACGGCCGGTGGGCCATGGATTCCATCACCGTTGACGTTCGGAAGGCGTCTGGGTGATGTTGAAAGACGACCGTTCAGCGTCAACCATCATGCCCAACGCCGTGCCCCGGCCACCGACGCCCATCAACGAGCCCGTGTTGGGGTACGCCCCAGGCTCCATCGAGCGCCGTGCGTTGCAGGCCGAACTGGAGCGTCAGGGCCTCGAGGTGCTCGACGTTCCATGCATCATCGGTGGTGAGGAGGTATGGACGGGCAACGTCGTTGAGCAGGTGATGCCGCACGACCACGGCCATGTCTTGGCCCGTGTGCATCTGGCGGGCCCGGCTGATGTTCAGCGGGCCATCGACGCTGCAGGAGCGGCCCACAAGGCGTGGTCGACCATGCCCTGGGAAGCCCGCATCGCTGTCTTCCTCAAGGCGAGCGAGTTGCTCGCTGGACCTCGGCGTGCTGAAATCAATGCTGCTACCATGCTGAATCAATCAAAAACCATGCATCAAGCGGAGATCGACGCGGCCTGCGAACTCATTGATTTCTGGCGATTCAACGCCTCGTATGCCCGCGACATCTACGAAGACCAACAGCCGCCTGTCTCTCCGTCTTCGATGTGGAATCAGGTTGAGGTTCGACCGCTGGAGGGATTCGTCTTTGCCGTTACGCCGTTCAATTTCACAAGCATTGCGGCGAACCTCCCCTCCGCTCCTGCGATGATGGGAAACACGTGCGTGTGGAAACCAAGTCGAAATTCCTACGTCTCAAACTACCGGATCATGAGGGTCATGATGGAGGCAGGCCTTCCTCCTGGCGTGATCAATTTTGTTCCCGGTCGAGCATCCGACGTTGGCGACACCTGCCTTGCTTCCCCTCATCTCGCTGGGATTCACTTCACAGGAAGCACCGGCGTGTTCAGGAACATGTGGCGCGATGTTGGGGCCAACATCGCCTCGTACCGTTCCTATCCACGGATTGTAGGCGAAACGGGCGGCAAGGACTTCATCCTCGCCCACCCAGATTGCGACCGGGACGCGCTCGTTGTTGCCCTGCTTCGGGGTGCCTTTGAGTTCCAGGGGCAAAAATGTTCAGCGGCCTCACGTGCCTACATTCCTGCTTCCGTATGGAACGAGATGGGGGTCAAGTACATCGAGGAAGTCAACCGGATCAGGGTTGGTGACGTTGCTGAAGACGGTGTCTTCATGGGGGCCGTCATCGACGCCAAAGCGTTCAGCACGATCACGGGTGCGATCGCACGCGCTGAGGCCGATCCAGGCTGCCAAATCGTGACGGGAGGCACGTGGGACGACAGCAAAGGTTGGTTCATTCAACCCACCACCATCCTGTGTTCAGACCCGATGTACGAGACGATGCAGGTGGAACTGTTCGGACCTGTGCTCTCCATTCACCTGTATCCCGACGACGGCTTCGAGCGAATCATCGGCGTGGTTGACAGCACGTCCGAATACGCGCTGACGGGCGCCGTGTTTGCCACAGACCGCCGGCACATTGTCACCGCCATGGAAGGGCTTCGATTCGCGGCCGGCAACTTCTACATCAACGACAAGCCCACTGGTGCGGTGGTCGGGCAGCAACCCTTTGGTGGGGCCCGTGGAAGCGGTACAAACGACAAGGCAGGCTCCCCTCTGAACCTTCTACGCTGGGTGTCCCCGCGCTCCATCAAGGAAACCTTCGCCCCACCCACAGATTGGGGATACCCCTTCCTTGGCTGACCCTCCCTCCCGATGATGATGACGTCCGCTGATTCCTACGATGAATGATGGGCGAACTGAGGGATGGAGCGGCAGCGTCTTGAGGCTCAAGGCAACCCAAGGCACGTGAGGCCAGCGCCCACGGACCCGCTTCAGCCCGCTCCAGCCGGGTTGATGCTCGCTTCCCCTTCGTCGCCATGGGCAACAGTGCGACGATTGGTCTGGCTTGTCGTGGTGCTCTCCCTCCTGGCCAACACGCTCCTCATGGTCCCGATTGGCCTTGTTGACGCCGATGTCGACTTTTCACCCGGGCCTTCAGACCCGTGGTTCGCGCTTGCTGGCGGTCTCTGCTCCCTTCCCCTGCTGTTGCTTGTGCTCACGCTTCGCCGTCCAAAACTCACCCATGTCGTGCTCGCCGACCCCTCTTCGAGAGGGAAGTTTGCTCACCAACTCCCTGGAGGGCGAGTGCTCTCAACGTCAACTCCTACGGTTCTGAGCCACCACCTCATCCGTCGTTCTCCGCCCCTTGACCTCCCTCGGCCAGCCCCGTTGGTGGCGTTGTTCGTTGGTTCCGTGCTCGTGGTGCTGATGGTCCTCGTCCCCCTCGGGTTGCTGAACGCAGGACTGTTGCAGGCGCTTGCGTTCGCGCTCCTCTTCCTTCCAGCATGGATGATCGGATTTTCCATCCCCGTCTTTGCCTGGTGGGCGGTCTCTTCCGAAGTGTTGCACCTCCCAACCGACCGGCGGCAAGGGGAATCGATGCTGATTGCAGGGATGCTCAGCGGGTTCCCCGCCATCGCCGTCAACAGCCTGCTGTTTCCTATGGTCCTCGTTGCACTTGGCGTCACGTCCCCGGTGATCATCGAGGGACTCACCCTTGTGGTGTCCGCACCGGTTGGGGAGGAACTGTGCAAGCTTGCCGCCGTGCTCCTCCTGGGACGGCTCGTGGATTCTGGCCGTCGGGGACTTCAGGCTGGGTTTACGGTGGGGTTGGGTTTTGCCATGATTGAGAACCTGCAGTACATCTTGGCCTCCCTCTTGGCCGACCCGACCACCGCAGCCTTCGGCTTCGGCTTCACCTCTGTGCTTCGAGGGGTTGGATCCATCCCTGGTCACGCGGTATGGACAGGACTTGGTGGATACGCGCTTGGCTGCACGCGTGCATCGTCCCTACGGGGTCCCAACGACCTTGACGAAGGGCCCTCCTCCCCGTCCGCGGAGTGGGGCTTGTTTGAAGCGCATACGGGTCGGGCGCTCACGCCTTCGACGTCCGTATGGTCCGTGCGTCGTGAACGTTGGACGGGCGTGGTCACCTCGACCCGAGGGCCGGCGCCCCCGACAAACGTGGTGTCCGCCTTGCTCATGGCCATCGCCTTCCATGCCGCATGGAACGGGACGTCGCTGGTCATGTCGATGCTCGTTGCTGAATCGGTCGCAGGTTTTGCCTTCATGTTGGTCGTCGACGCCATCCTGATCCTCGCGGTGTTGCACACCGGCCGGCGCCTCTTCGGTGCAGCGATGATGCAAGCAGGACGGGCGTCCGGTGTTTCCTGAGGAGGGAAAGGCACTTCACCCCACGTCAGGAGAGCGAAGGGGGGCGGGCACATGCTGTGGACTCCGGGGCTCGGACAGGAAAACCTCCTGTGCACCGTGGCGATCACCGTCGTGCTGTTGGTTCTCGGGCGACGCGCCCACGTCCTTGACACCGGTGGCATGTTCGCCGCCGTGCTGCTCGCCGGCGTCGTTGGTGGGCTAGGGCATTGGACATGGCTTCTCCTCCTGCTCGCCTTCCTCGCATCGTCGCACCTCGCGACGAAACATCGTTTCGATGAAAAGGCCGCAAAAGGGATGTCGGAATCCGGAGATGGCTCACGTGGGTGGACGAACGTCGTTGCGAACGGAGGCTGGCCGGGTTTGGTGGTCCTCATCGCTTTCCTTGTTGATGACCACGCTTCGGGTCTCTGGGTCTTTGCTGCGGCCGTGGCCGTGGCCACATCGGACACGTGGGCGTCTGAATTTGGTTGCCTCGACGAGCGCGTCAGGATGATCACGAGCATGCGTCGCTGCGAACCCGGCTTGAACGGCGGCGTGTCGGCTCGAGGGCAAGCCGCGGCGTTCGGCGGTGCTGCATTCATCGCGGTGTTGGCCTCCGTTGTTGCAGCCGTTACGTCCTCCACTTCCTTCTCATGGCACGAGCCTGTTGTGGTCCTGCTTGCGGGGTTCATCGGATGCCAACTGGATTCGGTGCTCGGGGCTGTGTTGGAGAACAGGGGCTGGATGACCAAAGGCACCGTCAACGCCGCCTCCATCCTGATGGGCGCTGTTGGGGCCGCCTTGGTGGTCGGCTTTCCGTGAGCGCCGTTGGTCGCGTCCTTCTTTACCCGCGGCGCACAGCGCTGGGCATGGAGCGGAGGGCGTTTGTGCTGTTGCTCCTTTTCCTGCTGCCCTTCGTGGCCGCAGGCTCCTCGCAGGCGGCTGAACCAACCGCGTATGAAGCAGGACATGCCGAGTGGACGGTGGACGACACGCTCCGACTCTTTGTTGAGGGGTTGGATGCCGAAGAAGCGGTGCTGCAACGGAACGGAACCGATGGAACGGTCGGCGGATTCACCCTTCTGGGTGGTTCCGGCGAAGTTCAGGTGTTCAGCCTTACCTCAGCCCCCCTGCTCCAACCCATCAACGGTACGGTGAACCTCTCGGCGTTCTTCTCGGTGCATTTGGTCAATGCCCCCACCCGGGCTTGTTCCCTCCTTCCTCGTCCAACGGTGTTGCGCATGGAAGCGCAGGCGGGCTCAGCCTCCTACACCTCCACGGTCGAGCAGGTTGTCGAGGCCGTGATTGCGGACGGCTCGGACCTGTTTCAGGGTGAGCGCATCATGCTCGATCTGGACATGGACGCCGGTGATACCTTCAGCCTCACCTTGTGGATGGACCATACCTGCACAGGGACGCAGGCGCGTGTGCTCTGGGGTGGATTTGAGCAAAACGCAGGCGGGCTCGTCATCGAGGGCCATGTGTACGAACCTCGAGCCACGCTGAAGGTGGATGCTGCCCGGCACGCGCACATCGAATTTTACGCTGAATTGCCATGGGGTGCGAACGACATCGCATGGAAGGACGGAGGACCCTCTGTGTCATGGTGGCTCTGGGGGCCCTTGGATCCCGATGAATTGACCACGCTCGATGGCGACCTGTTGGCCGAAGAATCGACCGGTCGTGTCATGATCACCCGTGAATTGGCAGCGAACGGAACCGCATGGACGTGGACGGGGAACGAACGCATGCCGTTGGGGCACGTGACCCTTGAGTTGTGCATCACGGTGGTCGGAAGCGATCCAAACGAGGATTGCCATGTTCGAGGCTACGTTCGTGCCGTTGTTGAAGGCCCAGATGAAGGATGGGCCAACTCCGGAGTCTGGCTCACCATCACGACCTCCTTCGCCTTCGTTGGTTTTGTTGTTCACGCCTTCCGTCAGGGAATTGAACTTCCCTTGCCCATCCTCGGCGCCTTGCTTGTCCTTGCCGTGGCCATGCTTCCGCTCGCCTTTGTACAAGACAACCTTGGGGCCGAGGCCGTGGTGCACGACAACATCCGAATCGGTGACCCTTCGATGGTGTCCTCAAGCGAAACCATCCTTTCCCCCATGGAAGCGTTGGGGGACAAGGACGTCATGCTGGTGAGCGTCCTGCTCCCCGGGTCCGAGAACGCCGCGGATCACGTTCGAGAATTTGACACGGCCGTGGGGGCTTGGGACGGAGACGTGGCCTTGTTGATGGTGGTCATCGGCGACGATGCCTTGCCCTCTGACGCACAAGCCTACGCAGAGCGATTCGCGTTAACGTGGCCTGTCGTTCTCGATGCGACGGGCGAGTTTGCGGCCAGCCTGCCGACGGGCGAAGCGGATGCCGTGCTCATCGTTGACCGGACCGGGCGCGTATCGGCCTCGCAATCTCCCGGTATGGCCGCAAGCGACCTGGTCGACGCCATGGACGCCAGCCAGCGCGGAGGCGGTCAGTCGGCTTCCACCTACCTCCGTTTGGCCTTTGGCCCATGCCTCTTCCTGCTCTTCCTTGCCCTCCCACGCGTTGGCTGGACGCAGCCCGAGGAGCCGTTGCCCCCCGGAACGTTGTGGTTGTCCATCGTTGGAGTGAGCGGGCTTGGTGTGGTCTTGGTGAACCTTCCCTCCATTCTTCTGTCCTTGCTGCCGTTGGATGCTGCATTGTCCTCAACCCTTGATTTGCTGATTTTCCTCTGGTTCCTCGAAATGGCGTTGGTCACGGCTGTACGAGGGGAACCGTTTGAAAGTTCAATCCTCGGGCGATTCCTCCACCGCGGCTGTCCCGAAGTCTTCCGAACTTGGCGTGACGTCGAGGACCTCTCGAGGGACCTGTTGCTCGGAATTTGGGTCGGATGGTTCGCATGGTTTGTCGAGCCAGCCATCTTTGCACAAGGGGTAGGGGCCGCGCTTCTGTCAGGTCCTCTGGGCATCGCGCTCGGTCTTGGCAATGGGCTGCTGTTTGCCTTGTCCGGAGGGCTCGTCGTGCTGCTGCTTCGCTTGGTTGCTGCCCTCGGCGGCTCCCTCTCCCGTCTTTTCGGTCGCTACGGTGCTGAGAGTTTTGCTCGTTTCACCGGCTGGGTGATGGTGCCCCTCGGGCTTTGGGTGACCCTCAATCATGTGCTTCTGCTTGCTGACCTCGGGATCTTTTGACATGGGTTTCAAGCACGTCGAAGTCAAGCCAAAGGGGCATGGAACCTTCACCAGGGTGGAGCCGAAGTCGGCGATGGTTGCTGGAAGCGTGTGGGCGCCGATTCGTGCTCGATCACCCCGGTGAGGGCACCGGCGCACCGCCAACCGCAGACCTCCACCTGCAGCGTTGGCGCGTGCTGCGGCTTTGGAGAAACGACCTGCTGGCGGACCGTGCGGAAGGACACGTATGGAGCCCTCGCCTGATGCGCCACGTGCTCGAACTTCGCCTTGCTCAACTACCGAAGGCGCAGGAGAGTGATGGACCTGCTCGCCGTCGTCTGGTACGGCTTCACGTCAAACGAATGTGTGGATTGCTTGAGCACCCATGGTTTTCCTTTGCTGTGCCCGTCGGTGCCTCCGTGGTTCTCCCAGACGCCCGCCACGACGTACCCTTCGAGAACGGTCGATTATGGGCGGTGCCGGACCTTCTGCGGGACAGCACGCAAACGGCGGTCTTGTTCAGGTCTGGCCGCACGCCAAAGGCCGTGCTCGATCTTGAGGCGGCGTTGTGCGCCACATGGATGGAGGTCACACGGGGGCGCGTTTCGGCCCCCACCTTCTCCGTCATGCGATTTACACCTCACGGGTGGATTCGCCACGTCGTTGTCGTGGACGACCATCTCCGCAAGGCTGCCGCTGAACTCGTCCGTATGGACCGTGCACAGATGAGGCTCCTGTACAAACGTTGGATGGTTGGGGGTCATCGGTCGCTTCCACTCGCGGAACATGCATGGGCATGTGAGGGATGTGCGCATCGAATCGGCTGCCCACGCCACATCGAAACGCAACCTTCAGCGCCTTTCATCCTCGGCGAGCGCCGTCAATGAGGTCGGTGAGCACCTCCGCGGGGTCGGTCGCTTTGGTGACGCCGCTCGCCAGCAGCACGCCTTCCGCACCAAGGCGCAAGGCCGCTGCAACGTCGTCGCCGTTTTTCACGCCAGCACCGCACAGGACCATGATGCCGTTGTCGATCGATTTGACGAGGTCGACCGTTCCCCGGACGATGCCCGGATCAGCCGTGGTCACGGAGATGTCACCTCCGATGAGTTCGGGTGGCTCAACGGCGATCATGGTCGGAGCGAGGGCAGCCAAACGCCTTGCTTCCGCTTCATCGGCAGCACATGCGCACACGTCGATGCGTCCTGCCAGCATGCTGAGAAGGTCTTCCACGTGAGCAATGTCCACCTTATGCTCTGCATGGTTGACCAACGTACCGCGTGCGCCCCGTTGCATGGCCGTCTCTGGTTCAAGCCAGCCGGTGTGCGAACCTTGGCCCACAGGGTCGAGGTGTTGGCTCCAGAACTCGAACTGGGGGTGCATCGAACGTGAGGCGTGCAGGTCGAACGCGGACACGACGAAGACCAAGCGAACCCCGTCCGTGTCCACACCTTCGATCGAGGCAAGCAGGCGGTCCAGGGCGTCCCCGCTCGCGCTGCCGTAGGTCTTGCAGTTCACCACGATGAGGGGTGCCGCCATGCTGCGGCATCGTTGCGGGGCGTTTAGGCGCTCCGCTCGTCTTCGGCTGCCCGGCGTTCACCCGTGAGGTGTTCACCGTCGGCGACGGTCGCTCCCGGACCGAGGACAACGTCGTTGAGCACACAGCCTGAACCAACCACGGCTCCGGGGCCGATCAAGCACGCATCCAGCACGCTTCCACGCCCAACGGTCGCACCTTCAAGCAACGTGCTCCGCCTCAGCGTCGTTCCTGAAGCGACGACGCCTCCGGCCACCATGCTCCATGCGTGCTCTGCCTCTAGGTTCATGCTCGGGTCAGCGAACCACGATGTTCCAACCAGCCCACCCGTTCGGTATCGACGGTGTTCGATGCAAGCCTCAACGCCACTCGACCACGACGTCGGCGTTCCCGCATCGATGAAGTATCCCTCAAAGGGCAAGCCGTTGAGTTCACCGCGCTCAGCGAGTGCAGGAAACACGTCCCTCTCGAGCGAATGACGCCCTTCAGGCATCACGTCGAAAATGTCGTCTTCCAGAAGGTATGAGCCTGCGTTGATGAGGTGCGAAAAAACCTCCTCCGGAGCCGGTTTTTCCTTGAAGCGCGTGATGCGTTGTTCCTCGTCAAGTCCGACGATGCCAAACCGCGTTGGGTCCTCGACTTCCCAGAGGGCCAACGTCCCAATGCCCCCATTGTTGCTGTGAAGGGTGCTGAGGTCCTGCATGTTCAGCGACGAGATGACGTCGCCGTTGAAGCAGGCGAATCGGCCAGACACAACGTCCCTGCAATTTCCAAGGGCACCTCCTGTTCCGAGCGGTTCGCGCTCTGGAACAATGCGAACGTTCAGGTCCGTGTTGGCAAAGTAGGCCTGAATCTGTTCAACGCGGTAGCCTCCGGCCACCACGACTTCGTCCACGGTGCCTTCCGGTAAGCCCCACAGCACCTGCTCAAGCAAGGTGAGGTCCAACATAGGAAGCAGCGGCTTTGGAACCGTGGCGGTCCACGGTCGCAGGCGCGACCCCACGCCGCCGGCCAAAATGACCGCCTGCATGAACGGGCGTTTGGCTTGATGCTTGAAACGCTTCTCCACGCCGGTTCCATCCGCCCGGAGTGTTGAAGGAGGTCCTTCCCAGCCGATGGGCGAGGGTCGGCATGAACATCCACGAATACCAAGGAAAGGCGCTTTTTGCGCGCTACGGTGTGCCGGTTTTGGAAGGCGTGCATTGCACCACCGTTGAGGAGGCTCTCTCGGCCTATGACGCGCTTTCGTCACCCGTTGTCGCCGTGAAATCACAGATTCACGCTGGCGGTCGTGGGAAGGGCACCCTCGTCCATCCGCAGACACGGGACGTCGTGATGGAAGGCGGTGTCAAGATCGCAAAAAGCCGTGAGGACGTCGAGGCCTACGCTTCGTCCATCCTCGGGAACGTTCTCGTCACCAAACAAACGGGTGCGGAGGGGAAGGTCGTTTCCAACCTTTACATCGAATCGGGGTGCGCCATCGCCCACGAGTACTACCTCGCTCTCCTCGTTGACCGAGAAGAGAAATCGGTGTTGATCATGGCCTCGACCGAAGGTGGAATGGACATTGAGGAGGTCGCAGAGTCCACCCCCGAACTCCTTCACAAAGTACACGTCGACCCCAGCACTGGATTGCTCGGCTTCCAATCCCGTGACCTCGCAGCAGCCCTCGGATTGTCCGGGGTAGCGGCGAAGGGCTTCAGAACGACCCTTTCTTCGTTGTACACATGCTTCATTGAGAACGATTGTGCCATGGTGGAAATTAACCCCCTCGTGCGCACCGAGGACGACTCCATCCTCGCCTTGGACGCGAAGGTGACCTTCGATGAGAACGCTTCCTTCCGTCACCCTTCTTGGGAAGCGGTCCGCGACCTGAGCGAAGAAGAAGAGGTGGAGATTCGCGCAAAGGCGACCGGCTTGTCCTATGTCAAACTCGACGGCAACATTGGCTGCCTCGTCAACGGTGCGGGCCTCGCGATGGCAACGATGGACGTGATCAAACTCTATGGCGGAGAGCCCGCGAACTTCCTCGATGTTGGCGGCGGGGCCAACGAGGAACAGGTGAAGACCGCCTTTTCCATCATTCTTGAAGACCCGAACGTGAAGGGCATTTTGGTGAACATTTTCGGTGGCATCATGCGCTGCGATATCATCGCCCGTGGTGTCATCGGGGCCACCCAATCCTTGGGTCTTGAAGTTCCGTTGGTCGTCCGGCTCGCTGGAACCAACGTGGAGGAGGGGAAGGCCATCCTCGCCGCATCGAACCTGAACATCCATCCTGCCGACAGCCTTGCTGAAGGAGCCGAGCGTATCGTGGCGCTCATCGGCGGAGGTGAGTCCTGATGGCGATTTGGATTGAAGAAGACGCGAAGGTCTTGGTACAGGGCATCACCGGTCGCCAAGGTTCCTTCCATGCCGAGCGGATGGTCGAGTACGGCACCAACGTCGTTGGAGGATGTACCCCCGGCAAAGGCGGCCAGCACGTCGAACTTGGTGGTCACTCCCTCCCCATCTGGGACGGCATGCGTGAAGCCGTGGCGGCCACAGATGCGGACGCGACGGTCATCTACGTCCCTCCACCCTTCGCGGGGGAAGCCATCATGGAGGCTGCTGATGCCTTTGATGCCATCAAGGGTGAAGGGGTCATCGTTTGCATCACAGAAGGCATCCCCACGCTTGACATGGTTCGTGCGGTCGCCTACGTTGAGGCTCGCCCCGGCGTTCGCCTGATCGGTCCAAACTGCCCCGGCATCATCACGCCTGGCGCCAACGGCGGGGCCAAGCTCGGCATCATGCCTGGCCAGATTCACGCCAAAGGGCGCATCGGCATCGTCTCGAAATCTGGGACGTTGACCTACGAAGCCGTTGCTCAGACGATGAGCATCGGTGAAGGGCAATCCACCTGCGTTGGCATCGGCGGTGACCCTGTCAACGGCACCGGCTTCATCGAATGTTTGGCCGCCTTCCAGTCCGACCCACAAACAGAAGCCATCGTGATGATCGGTGAGATTGGAGGCAACGCTGAGGAGGAAGCCGCGGCGTGGGCTGCCAAGCACGTCACCAAACCCATCGTCGGATTTGTTGCTGGGTCAACCGCGCCTCCAGGAAAGCGAATGGGGCATGCGGGCGCCATCATCTCGGGTGGAAAGGGCACCGCGGAGGAAAAGTTCGCGGCCTTCCGTGCTGCAGGCATCGCGTGCGCGGCCGATCCCTCTGAGATCGGTCAGGTGCTTCTCAAAGCCCTCACGTCCGCAGGTCTTCGGGCGTGACGCTCCATTCAGGCCAACCCTCATCCCCCCGTCGGGGTGCTGCTGGCCACGCGTCCCAGGCTGTCGACCCTCCGCCCGATGCATCGGCGAGGCGAGCGGCTGCGTGTAGGCCTGAGCGGCAGGCTCCCTCGATGGACGATGGCCAACGTGTCCATGTCCAATCTCCGGCGATGGCAAGGCCTTCCCGTCCGACGGGAAGTCCCTGACGCATCCTTACGGAGCCAGGGCGAGGAGCAAAGGTCGCCTCCATGGACCGAACGACCTCGCTCCGTTCAGGCTCGGATGGTGCTTCGGTCGGCCACAGCCGTTCGACCACCTCGATGGCGGCTTGGATGAGTGCCTCGTCGGCGGCCTCTCCGAGGCGAGCGGCATCGTTGCACAGCACGCTGATCCAGTGCCCTTCGTGTGGTGCAGCGAGTTCGGTTGATCGGTGCACGATGAGGTCAATGATGGCATGGTCGATGACGAAGGCGAACGGCGGCCATGGTGATGGGCGAGGAGCGCTATAGAACAGGTGAATCGCCACCCTTGGACTGGAGTTCAGGTCGCTCATGCAAGCTAGCGGCTCGCTGAGGTCGGGCATACCGCGAAGCATCGTCCTTGTCGCACCCGCCCCGATCGCGAGGACCACCTCGTGGGCGTGGACGGCTCCATCGGTCGTCGTGACCTTCCATCCGGCCTCGTCCTCATGAAGGCCGGTGACGCTGACGGATGAACGAACCACGATGCCAGCCTCGACCAAGCGAGCGGCCATCTCCCTCATCGCCACGGACAACGGCACAACGAAGGTCACCGCATCGTAGGCTTGAGCGTCATCGAAGAGCGTCTGTTGAAACAACAAGATTGCCTGTGCCGCACTCGCGTGCTCGGTGTGAACATTGAGTCCGGCTCGAACCAAGGGTGTCCAAAAAGATTCGATGGATTGAGTGGTTTGCTCAAACCTTCGTAACCAATCGCCAAAGCTGATGGTATCAAGGTCGTGAACCTCTGCCTCTTCGAGATCCCGCATCGCTTGAACCACGCGGCGCAAGCGTACCTTGTCCTTGAGGTCAAGGTAGGGGAAGGCCAACATCGATCCGACCAAGTGGTTCGGCGCTTCGAGCCGACCGCTGCGCAACGTCGCGGTGGTGCCGTCGGATGTTCGAGCAAAGAACATCGAGGTCGAAGGTTGCAGTTGAATCAGGGAGTGCAAGCCGAGCCGACCGAGGGTCCGAAGCACCGTTGTGCATCCTCGGAAGAGCAGGTGATGCCCGACGTCGACGTCTGCGTTCGGATGATCCTGCCTTCCACAGCGTCCACCGAGGTCGATTTCACGTTCAAACAACGTCACGTGACGACCCGCGTCGTGCAAGGCCAAGGCTGCCGTGATCCCGGCAAAACCTCCACCGACCACAACCGCTTCGCGTTGAGCCATGGGTCGCCTTCGAGGCACGTACCTTCAACCCTCGCGGACCGGCTCCACCTCACAGCACGTTGATTCTAGCGCACCTGTCGGAGCAAGCCTTTAGGGGGTGACGCAAGACCTCTGGCTGGGTTCACCATGGACTGCTCCTCCTGTTCTGAATCCATTCCGGACGACTCCATGTTCTGTCCAGAGTGTGGTGCACGCCAGTCCACCTCGCCAGGTGGCGCCTCCGGTGGGCTTTCTCCTCAAGCCATGCAGCCTCAATCGATGCAGGGTTTCCCCCCTCAAGGGCTGCCACATCAGCCAATGCCTCAGCAAGGCTTTCCCCCTCAGGGCATGCCCCAACAGGGCTTCCCACCTCAAGGAATGATGCAGCAGGGCTTTCCCCCTCAAGGCATGCCACAGCAGGGATATCCCCCTCAAGGGATGGCGCCTCAAGGACTTCCCTCCCAAGGGATGCCCCAGCCATCCTTACCCGGTGGAAACGTCACTCCTGTTCGCCCGCTCAACAGGTCGGACATCCCCCAAGCACCGGCGGGGCCGACCTTGGCCAGCGGCGGAGGCGGGTTCGTTAACACAGCCGACCCGTTCACGCCCGGTGGGACCACGATTGCACACAACCCCGCTGCTTCTCCAACCGACGCCATCGTCAACCACCTCGCAGAGCAGGACCGTGTGATGAAAAATGAGCGACGTTCCCAATGGCTCTCAATGAACCACACCCCAGCCAGTGAAGTACTGGCATCGTTGGGCGCGGACGTCGGTGTGTTGCAGGGTCAAGGTGGTCTTGATCCCGCGGCCGCACTCCTCGCGAACACGATTGGAGGTGCAGGTGGGGCTGCTTCCGGTGGCCCGGACGAGGCGCTAATCAACCGCTTGGCTGAGGTTGCGGTTCGTCGTGTCGCTCGTAAGCGTGGCGTGGCCGTTGACTCTCCGTCGTGCGCCCTGAATGGAAAGGCCGCCACCGTGACGGTGACCTACAAGGACGACGGTCGAGTGCTCGATACCCCCGAAGCCTTGGGAGAGGCCTTTGAACACGCCATTCGCACGGAACTCGCCCTCAAGGGACACGAACTCAACCTGACGATGGTCCTTCGACGTTCCAAGGACGGTGCGACCGAAGTGGTTGGGGGCGACGGAAAAGAAATGTTCGCGTGTGAGGTCTGTGATGGATTGGTGTCGGAAAACGACCCGACTTGCCCACACTGTGGCGCTGTGTTTGAAGATGAAGTCGACGATGACCTTCCAGCCTCGCCACGAAGCGGTGGCCCCCCCGGTCCACCCCGGAGCGGTGGGCCGCCGGGGCCCTCCAGAGGTGGTCCACCTGGCCCATCGAAGAGCGGTCCTGGAACTGGCCCTTCAGGTGCAAAACCCGGCGGTGGCCCCCCCGGTCCATCCCGAAGCGGTGGGCCGCCGGGTCCCTCCAGAGGTGGTGCCGGTGGAGGCCCCCCCGGTCCCTCAAGGGGTGGTCCTGGGAGTGGGCCTTCAGGCACAACACCCAGCGGCGGCCCCCCCGGTCCGAAGCCTGGTGGCCCCGGTGGCGGCCCTCCAGGTCCGAAACAAGGCGGTCCTTCCAGCCCGAAAGCCGGAGGCCCAAGCGGTGGACCTCCCAGCCCGAAGCCGGGTGGCCCAAGTGGCGGCCCTCCCGGCCCCAAGAAGAGCGGCCCTAGCGGTGGCCCACCGAAGGGTCCCAAGCGCGGCCCCCCCGGTCCTTGAACAGGGGGCCATCTGGTGTTGATCGACGCACAAAACGACAGGTTGCTCGAAGCGAATTCCCGTTCGTTCTTCCTCACGCTACGGGTCCTGCCGCGTCAAGTACGTCGCTCGATCGGCTTGTTGTACCTCTTAGCGAGGGTTGCAGACACCATCGCCGATTCCAAAGTTGGCGATGCCGCCACGCTTCTGGACACCCTGAACGCTTGGAACGAAGCAACACAGCAGGACCATTCTTCGGCACCAGATTTAGCCTACCTTGCGTCCCTGCAAGGCAACCCTGCGGAACGCGACTTGCTTCTTTCAGCCTCCATTCCAATCTCCGCTCTGTCTGGCACACCGCCTGAAGACCTCGCATTGATGCGACGGTGCCTCAGCATCATCATTGGCGGCCAATCGTTGGATGTGCAGCGATTTGGTCCAGCAAACGACCGGGAGGAAGTGACCGCACTCAACAACGAGGAAGAACTGGACGATTATGCCTACCGAGTCGCAGGGAGCGTCGGAGAATTTTGGACCTCGATGTCCTTGCTCCATCGGCGTGGGCGTGGGTGGGCCCGAATCGATCAATCGTCATGGATGACGGATGGTGTACGGTTCGGAAAAGCCCTGCAACTCATCAACATCCTTCGTGACGTTCCCGAGGACCTCCGTTTCGGGCGGTGCTACGTGCCAAAACCTCGGCTCGAGGCCATTGGCCTCGCTCCCGAAGACCTTCGTGATCCGCGAAACATGGACGCGTTTCGGCCGGTGCACAACGCACTGCTGGACGTCGCGGATGAGCACCTTGACGCAGCCGTTCGTTACACCTTGGCGTTGCCTCGAGGTGCCCATCGCACTCGCGTGGCGTGCATGCTTCCCATCGTGATTGGGCAACACACCATCGACTTGCTTCGAACGAGCAACGTGCTGGACCCAACCGACGTTGTGAAGGTACGCCGGGCCGACATCAAACGTATCATGCGACGGTGCGTTGCATCGACCGCTACCCGCGGAGGCGCTCAACGTGTCCTTGCCGAACGTCGGCCACACCTTCGATGAGCCGTGGCGAACCGTTGATGCCGCGCGCCCGTGCAGGGGATTGATAAGCGGTGATGGGCAGCGAACCATGAACGAGATGTTGGAACGCCGCAAGCCGTTGGACCTCGTGCTTCCCTTGAAGGGCAACGCATCGACCCGAAGCGGCCGTTTTGAGCGTGAACACATCACGCCCCTTGAGCGCCTGCGCGCGGGTGTGTCGCTTGCCAGCGAAGCCGTCAAAGCGGTCAGCAGGACCGCGATGGAGGCGCTGAAAGAATCCGCGCACTTCATCGGTTTGTTCAACGACAACCACGAACTTGTCGACCCGTTCGCGCAACTCGAGGCACCCATCTGGTCGGACGCCCCACCTTCGGAACTTCTCCGCTTGGCGTACCGGTACTGTGAGGAACTCACGGTTCGAGAAGCAGGGAACTTCTATCACTCGTTCAAGTACCTCCCCGACGAGCAACGTCAGGCGATGTGCGCCGTCTATGCCTTCTGTCGCCGTGCAGACGACATCGCCGACGGCGATTGGGCAGACCGCTTCCCAGGCTCTCTGGGTGAGCTTGATCCTGAGGCTCAGGCGTACAGGGAAGCGTTGGAACAACATCAACACGCAGGAACTGTGTTGGAGGAAGAGGCGTACCTCAACAAGATCACTCAACTCTTTTTCTTCCGAAAGAAACTCTCCACATGTTACGGTGATGCGTGGTCCACGGACCCGGTATTCTTGGCCCTCAAAGACACCGTTCAGCGCTACAGCATCCCGCGTCTGGTCTTTGACGACCTCATTTCCGGGATGGAGGATGACTTGTACCGAAACCGGTACACGACCTTTGATGACCTCTACGTGTATTGCTACCGGGTGGCGAGCGTTGTCGGCTTGATGTGCATCGAAATCTACGGGTACGAGGACCCTCGCGCTAGGAAGTTCGCCGAATCGTGGGGCATCTTCATGCAATTGACCAACGTCCTTCGTGACGTTGGTGAGGACATTCACAGGGACCGAGTGTACCTCCCTAGCGAAGAACTTGAGGCCAATGGCATTGACGCTGAAGGCTTCCGCGACGGTCGCGTGGTGCTGAACGCCAAGTGGGAACCCTACTGCCACCACTACGCTCGGAGGGCGCGCACCTACCTCGAGGAGGCCCGCCAACTCTTGCCGCTCCTCCCACGCCAGACCCGCTATTCGCCGGCAGCGATGATCGCCTTCTACGACAAGATCCTCAAGCAGATCGAACGCAGCCAAGGCGACGTGTTTACGCAGCGCATCCGCCTCAACAAGGCCCAGAAAATCGGCCTTGCTGCGGCCGTCTACTTGCGTCACCGCTTCCTTCCTCGATTCCTCGACCCTGTGTGGTCTGCGTTGGCCCGCGTGGGGGTCTTGCCGAGCGTCTGATCACGCCTGGTTATTACGGGCATCGTCCCACGTGTTCCACGCCTCCACCCACGGCTCCATGAAGGGTACCACCTGCACTCCAAGGGCCGCCATGACGTCGACCGGTGGAATGACGCCACGTCGACGAACACCGGTTCGGACGATGGCGCTTGAGCACGTCCGCTGGTGTTGTAGGCAACGTTGTTCGAAGTAGAAGAAGCGGTCGTCGATGCCGACCAGTCGGGTCCGCACCGTCACCTTTCGCCATGGGCGCAGGCGATGGCGGTAGCGAATGGACGAACCTCCGACGACGAAGGCCGCCTTCGCACGGCGCACCCATCGGAACAGTCCCAGCCGAATCGCAAGGTCGTAGCGTGCAAGGTCGAAGAGCACGAAATGGCGTCCGTTGTTCACCTCAGGATAAAGATCGATGTCGCCGATGCCCGGCCGCATCGTCCATTCAAATTCAGCCAATGGGTCGAGCGATTCACGCCGTCGACCAAGGCCGCGCACAACGAGCCAGAACACCCGATGATACGGGTACACCATGCTCACGCCTGTCGGGTGAAGGCTTGGATGCCGGTGATGTAGCGGCCGAGGATCAAATTGTGGATGTCGTGGGTGCCCTCGTACGTCTTGACCGATTCGAGGTTGGCCATGTGACGCATCACAGGGTATTCGTCGAGCACACCGTTGGCACCGTGGATGTCACGGGCCACGCGGGCGATCTCGAGCGCGATGTCGACGTTGTTCATCTTTGCCAGGCTGATTTGTTCGTTGAACCACGTGCCGTCGTCCTTCTTTCGACCAAGGTGGTAGGCGAGGAGTTGGCCCTTGGTGATTTCACGGAGCATCCATGCCAACTTGTTCTGGACAAGTTGGTACGCGGCGATGGGGTGGTCGAACTGGACCCGGGAGAGGGCGTAGGTCTTGGCGGAGTGGAAGCACGCCATGGCGGCGCCGAGCGCGCCCCAAGAGATACCGTAGCGGGCGTTGTTCAGGCACGAAAACGGACCTCGGAGCCCCTCGACGCCGGGAAGGATCCTGTCCTTGGGGATGCGGCAGTCTTGGAAGACCAGTTCTGAGGTGACGCTCGCCTTCAGCGAATGCTTTCCTTTCATTTCGGGAGCGCTGAAGCCGGGGTCGCCCTTTTCGACGATGAAGCCACGGATCACCCCGTCGAGTTTGGCCCACACCACGGCCACATCGGCGATGGTGCCGTTGGTGATCCACATCTTGGCACCGTTGAGGAGGTAATGGTCACCCATGTCTTCGGCCTTGGTGACCATGTCGCCTGGGTTGGACCCATAGTCAGGCTCGGTCAGGCCGAAGCAACCGACCCACTCACCAGAGGTCATTTTTGGGAGGTAGTGCTGTTTTTGTTCCTCGCTGCCGAAGTCCCAAATCGGATACATGGCGAGGGACCCTTGAACGCTCGCAAAGGAGCGGAGCCCGGAGTCGCCACGCTCCAATTCTTGGCAGATCAGGCCGTAGGCCACGTAGGAGAGCCCCGGACAATCGTAGCCCTTCAGAGGTGCGCCCAAAACGCCCATCTCACCGAGATCGGTGCGCCACTTGTCGAGGAACACCCCGTCACGGCAGGCCTCCTCAATGTGCGGAATAACCTCCTCATCCACCCATGCGCGCACCATGTCGCGCACCATGATTTCCTCCTCCGTGAGGAGGGATTCAATGTCGTAGAAGTCAACACCTTCGAAGGCTTCCATGGACGTTGTCGAGGCGGTCCGAGCCATGAACCTGTTGCAGAGGCCATGGCTCAGGATTGACGTCGTCGACGTCCTCGGAGGTACCACGCCTGCAGTTTGGGGCTGTTCATGAACGCCAAGCCGACGATGGTGCCGATCACAGCAATGGCCACAACAATGCCGCCCAATGTTTCGAACACACCTGCTTGCGCTTCGGTCATGTCGGGGGTCATGCCGATGAGGTCGCCATCTGCAGTCAGCAACCAGCCCGTGCCGACGCTGTCTTCCCAGACGCCGGCAATGGCACGACCGGCA
>JAURMD010000008.1 GCA_030830875.1 Thermoplasmatota archaeon
CTATTTCAACGCACCGCAGGCCAAAAGACCCGTGCGTTCAAGTGCCGCAGCAGGTCACCATGAAGCATGACCCGCCGAGGCGTGGCGATGCTGCTGCTCGTCCTTTTCCTGCTCCCGACGATTCCGGTGTCGGCCCGCAGCGTCCACTCCACGACCAACGTGGACCTGCTGCCGCAAGGGAACTTCCATGACGCGTCGGCGTGGACGCTGAGCGATTCGGTGAGTTTCAGCAGCGCTCCCGCCGAGCACACCACCGCCATGGTGGCCGACCAGCGGCTCACCCTGCTGCACGAGCGACCGGAGCACCTCGTGTCCTCAACGGTGTGGGCCTCGTCAAGCCCGACGAATTCCAACGCCTCCATCGGCGCCCCTGATGGTGCGTACACCTGGACCACGGGTCCCGTCATCGATGTGACCGGTTTTGACGTGAGCGGCCTGATCGGCAACGAATTGAAGGCGGTGAACTTGCTTCTGGCCATCGCCATCCCCGACGGCCTGCAGCAAGACAGCGTTCGGATTTCCCACGAAACCGGTGGCACGTACGACCTCGTGAAGACCTTCGCACACACACCCACCGGCATCGATTACATGCAAGGCCAACCCTTCGCCATCGCGTTTACAGACATGGACAACTGGTCGTGGAACGACCTTGCGTCGTTGACCGTCCGTTTGGATTACGTGTCTGTGGGTGGCACCGACGACAGCGAACTCCGTGTCGACGCAGTGGGGCTCGATATCGACATGGTCACCCCATGGTACGGTGGTGAACAGGCGACCGCCATCACGACGACCACGGACGTCGCGATCCCCGTCGAGCACCTCGAACTCGACGCAGGAAGCAGCAACGGCGTAGCCCTCGGCACGTGCGGCCTCCAGCCAACGGTGGCTGGCGTCGAAGGCACCTGGACAAGTCCGACGCTCGAACGACCGCCAGAACAGCGCCTCGGACGAGTGGCCATGGTCGCTGAAGCCGGCACGAACGCGACGTTTGAGGTGCGGACCTCCACAGACGGCAGCACCTTCGGCGGGTGGCAGGCGCACACCATCGGCACCCTTCTGCCTGACGTGGCGTCGGTCCAACTGCGGATGACGATCAGCGAAGGCTGCGTCAACGGGTTGAGCCTCGACATCAATGACCCCACGCTCACGCTGAGGGGGCGCGTCTTTGGCGAGGTGGCTGGATTCTTGGCCGCTCAAACGCGATGGGCCGCCTACGTCAACGGGGTTGTGGTGGCGAACGAACCCGCCACCACGCTCGGGTCCTTCCACTTGGAAATCCCCGTTGGTCACGCCCTCGCGCTTGACGAGGATGGCGTGGAACTGCGCATCGGAGCGGTGTTCACATGGGACGCAAACGGCTCGGCGAGCACCACAGGCGTGGAAATCTCCAGCGCCGTCCTCAGCGGTGGCTTCGACGTCACCTGGGACGAAGACCCTGTGTGCGATCCCGTGGGCGACCAGACGCTGACCGAGGATGCGGGCGGCATCGTTCTTCCCTTGTTGACCCGCTGCACCGACGACCGCACCTCCAGCGACAGCCTCTCCGTGACCTTCGACAACGCTGCACCCAACCTCGTCAGCGTCGACCTCTCTGAAGGGCAGATTCGCGTCGCGTTGCAGCCCGAAGCCTCCGGCATCGCGAGCATCACCACGACGGTGACCGATGTGGCCGGAAACTCGTGGTCGGAAGGATGGTCAGTCACGGTCCTGAACGTGGACGATTCACCCGTGCTCTCCGAATTCCCGGGTGTGGTGCCGGTGGAGCATGAAGTCGCGACCGAGGTGCCGCTGCAGGTCACAGACGTCGACTCAACCGAACTCACCGCGAGCACCAACCGGAGTTGGGCCACGGTGGACCTCGACGCCGGAGTGGTCCGTGTCGTGCCGCCAACGCCTGGGCTTGTTGCTGTTGGTGTGACGGTCTGCGACGCGACCTCGTGCACGGCGCGTACGCTGGACCTCGAGGTGCGCGCGTTGGCCGACCTTCACATCGAAGAGATCCTGATTGACGGCGAAATAGAACCAAATCAAGGGGACGTGGTGGGCGTGACCGTCTACGTTCGTAACAGCGGCGCTGTTGACGCAACGTTGGTCGACGTCAGGCTGCTCGCCGACGGAGCGCTGGTCGGGACCGGTACCATCGCCATCATCGACGCTGGAGGACTCGGATCAGTGACCATCGATTGGAGGATACCCGAGTCGGACGACCTTGTGATTCGGATCGACGCCGAAGTTGACCGGGGCGCCACCATCGATGAGCGCGATGAAACCAACAACCTCGCTTCGACCGTGGTGACGGTCAAGGCTGCGCCAGAGCCGACGTCCAACAACGGATCGGCTTCAGCCGGACTTTCTCCCGGTGCGACCCTCGGAATGACGGTGCTTACGTTGGTGGCTATTCTGGGATTGTTCGCGGCCTTCGCCCCGAAGCGTGTTCGGAAGATCGAGTGAACGAGACCACGTCGTGTCGGATAATGCACAATTTACGGTCAATCTTCATATGAAGGAAGGCTCGGGTAAGGGTCCTCCTGAGGTCGTGGGGACCGTCCGCGCAAGCGGCAGGGGAGGTTGTGGGAACCATGCCGGAGCTGAAGATCCGCATTGAAACGGACGAGTACATCTACGAGGAATACATCGAAGCGTGATCAGGACGACGACGTCCATCCGCGAGGGTAGGCCTCGGGGTCCATCACGATGGCCTCAGGTTTCGCCACTTCGCCGCTCGACATCCCTCCGATGCTGCTGCTGTCCACGCACAGCCGCACCATGCCGATGAGTTCGCCTTTCAGCGTCATCGCAGCAAGGCTTGACCCCTCGCTCCACCCACTGGAAACGGCCACCACGCCCGGGCGCGTCAGCGGGGCACCGTGAGCGAGGGCGCTCACCGCTGCATCTCGAACGACCACCCGCGGCATGCCTGCAACGAGCACCTCGATGGGGTGAAGCATCCGCAGCATCGCCTCTTCCTGACCGTGCTCTTTCCAGAGCCAATAGGCGTCAGCAACGTTTTGCAACGTGACCGAAGCACCGAGGTTGAAGCGACCGGAGGCCGACCGGCGCAGTTCGACCAGGTTGACCGGGCGGTCGAGCAACAAGCCAAGGTCGCGAGCGAGGGTACGGACGTAGGTGCCCGCTTCGCACGTGATCTCCGCGACGATATGGCGGTCGCTTCGGTCGAGGACTTCAAGGCGTGCGATGGTCCGGGTACGAACTTGGACCTTGACGGCAGAGACCTCAGGAGGGACGTTGTAAATTCGTCCTCGAAGGTTCGACAAGGCCGACTCCAAGGCTTCGTCATCGATGGACGATGGCACGTCGAAGACCGCGATGTAGGTCTTGTCGTGCGTGAGCACCTTTCCAGTCAAGCGCATCGAACGCCCAAAGGTCAACGGGAGCACGCCTGTGGCGAAGGGGTCGAGGGTACCGCCGTGGCCGAGACGCTCCAACTGGAAGAGGTCCCGAACCCAGGCAGCCACCTGGTGCGATGTCGGTCCAGCCGGTTTGTCGAGCAGGATGACGCCTGCGTTGAGCCGGGCTTCCAGCGACCGTTCCTCAGGCACGCTGCCGTAGGTTGGATCGGTGGTGGCGTCTGCATCAAGCGTGATCAGGGTCATTCGATGGCCTCCTCAAGCAACGCCAACACCACGGACATCACGTCCTCAACCGTGCGTTCGCTGGCATCGATGATGTGCGTGTATGGTGTGGGGTCTTCTGGGAGCACACCGTAGAGATGCTGGAAGCGTGCTCCGTCCACCTGCATTCGGCGGCGGTTGGCCTCCAGCGCCTCCTCCAATGCACCCCCTTCACGGTGAACGACGCGAGCAGCCCTTGCATGCTCGTTCACGTCCAACCAAATCCGGTGGCATGACAGCCCAAGCCGGTGGCCCCACCAACCCGCCATCCTGCTCTCGACAATTTCAGGACCGTTGTCCTCAACCATCTGCTCTTTGAGCAAGGCGTCAAGGCGACGGTCGACGTCTTCCTCATCGCGGCACAATTGACCGAAAGTGGGTAGATCCATGCCGCGTCTTTTGGCTTCGTCACGGAAGACTTGCCCGCCGTTCAGGGCCCGCCAACCCAGACGTGCGGACAGGCCGTCAACCAAGGTGGAGGTTCCACTGCCAGGGTGACCCGAGACGGTGAGACGAACCATGGTCACACCCACTCATGGAGGCAGGTGCTGCAAACCAACGTCCGGGGACCTTCTCGTCGAACATCGGCCCCCCAGCAAGAAGGGCACGTCGCACCGGTGCTGATGGTCTCCGAGGGTGAAGACGTGTTCGCAGCGTCGGTGGGCGCACGTTGGCGCTTCCTCGGCCCGTCCCGACTGTGCTGGCGACGACGGGCTGCCGACTCGCTGCTCGGCCCCTTTTTGGATTGCACCAAGTGAAGGAGTGGCTCTTCGATGTGCTCGCCGGCGAGCACAAGAGGGTGCGAGCGGTAACGGATGAGTTTGATGTGGCGGTCGACCACACGCCCAAGCGGTGCACTCAGCGAGATGTAAGCGCAGATCCAGGCAGGGAAGAAGAGAAATCGACCGTTTTCCAAATTCCATTCTGGCGCCCATGGAAGGGAGATGTAGTCCACGCGGAAGGACTCCACGGCCGTGGTTAGCCATGCGAAAATCGCGATGATGAATACCATCGTGAACATCATCGGTTTCATCGCGCCCATTTGGACCTCGAGCTGTTCCGGCATCATTTGCTGCTGCAAGGTCATCGCCTTGTCCTGAAGCGCGGAATCTCGGGAGAGGCGTGCTTCGTTCATGATTTGCCTCACTTGAGATTGGCGGTGGGCGATGTGCGCTTGGGCGATGGGATCCATGAAGATGTTCCGAAGGACGGTGTTCACGACCATCGAGGAACTCCCAAGGATCAGCAGGGTCAGGATCACGAAGCGCTCTTCCGGAAGCGCAGGAGCCAAGATCGGGTCCGCCATGTTGCCAAGGGTCGTTCGTATGCTCGGGTTGATGACGAGGACCATCATCAACAGCATCATCAGCAGCATCGTGGTCATCGCCCCTTGCGGTGGTGCCGGAGGCGCAGCACCGTGCTGTGGGGAAGCGGTGCTCATGACGCTCCGGCGGGTGCAAGGGGCATCAACGTTCGCACCACCGTGCACCTTCACTGATGCCTTGAAAGCCCCCGGAGCAGTCGTCCACTCATGCGCCGGAGGACCCCACTCGATGTCGGTCCTGGGTGGACCCATTCCCTCCCCATGCCCATGCCGGGCGTGCCGGTCAGCGTCACCATGGAGGATGCCGTGGCCCAAGCAGCTCGGCTTCCAACCCCACCACGGGTGTTCCTTTGGACCGAAATGGAACACCGCTGCCCGGAAGGATGGGGGCACTTACCCAGCGTTCGACCGGGCGTGCCTCCTGAAGCCATTGAAGCTGAGCTTGGGGCGTGGCGCCGTCAGTACCCCGAGGCATGGCTGGCCGTCGACCTCCGCGTGGGAAGCCTCCCTCCCGCGACCTCGACCCCCCTTGAGGACATCATCACGGCCCTGCGACGACCGGTCTTGATCATCATCGATGAGGACGAAGACCCGATGCTCGGCCCACGTTGGGTCTTGCCGTGACCTGATGCTCAGGATTCGAAGGAGAAACCACACACGCATGACGATTCGCTTGCGGGCACTGGGTTCTGGCAGATCGGGCAGTCGCGTGCTTCAACGCCTCCCTCCTCCGCTTCGTCAGCCTCGCCATCAGCATCGTCCGATGCGTGGTCGTCCTCAGCCGCTGACCCAGCGTTCCATGCCGCGGCGGCGTCATCGAGTTCCTGCTTCTTCAGGTAGCCGTTTTGGTCGTGGTCGAATTCCGCAGCGTGAGCGATGAAGGCATCGCGGTCGTCCATGGAAATCCCGTTGGTTTCCATCACGCGGTCCAAGACGTCGTCTCGGAACTTCACGCTCGACCCTTCCTCACCCTCGTCGGTGCCTTCGGCGCCCTCCGATTCAGCGGACTCGTCCGATGCGGTCGTTGCGGAGGAGGCGTCCTCAATCTCGTCTCCGAACACGGCACCGTGGAAGGTGTTCAGGAGGTCCGTGTCGATTTCACCCTCTCCTGCAATCTGGTACTGGAGGTCCACGCGTTCGTTGCGACCGACCTGTTGCAGGTGCCAGACGACGGTGGTGCCGAGGTTGCCCTCTTCCATCGTGGTCTCCACGCCTTCGGCTGGAGCACCTGACACGGTGATGTGAACGTCCTTCATGGTGTAACCAGCAGGGACGATGTCGGTGATCTTCACGTCCGCCAACGGTGTGTCGCCGTCGTTCGCGAACAACAAGAGGACCTCGTAGCGACCACGGCCGCCCACCTTCAGCACCTGCTTTCCTGCAGAGAAGTTGCGGCGGTTGTGCACCACGTGCACCGAGGGCGCGGAGGTCGAGTCGCGCTCGCACATCGGCCCGTACCGCTCGCAACTGAATTCTGCGCGGCATGGAGCATCCACGCGCTCGTTGGCGGGCGAGGGATCTGGTGCCACGAGGTTGTACGTCACCACGACTTCATCGCCCGGCTTCATGCCAAGCGGCCCCTTTCGGCCAACGGTAAGGGACAAGGTGTGGCCGGCACCGTCCGGGCTGTGGAACTCCCGTTCGAGGGTTAGGCCTTCGCTCAGTTCTGCCTTGAATTGCTCCGGAGGCAGGGCTTCACCACGCAACTTCACCTTCAGGCTGCTAGGGTCAACGGCGTTGAACAAACCAGGCACGTCGTCGGTGATGCGCATGAGGTTGATGTCCGCAGAGCCGTTGTTCTTGACGCGAATTTCCGCTTCAAGGCTCTGCTCACGGTAGGAGTGAAGGCGAGCACGGCTGTAGGACTTCTCAACGATGCCATCGACCACGACAAGGTCACGTGCTTCGATGCTGACCGTGCCCTTCGTGGACGCGGACGTGCGGGGCAGCACGGTGTAGGAAAGTTCCCAGGTCAAGTCTGGCTTCTCGGCCGAATCCACCGAAACGGACTCGGAGCGCCATTCACCGTGAGGAGCAACGTCCTCGTTCACATCGTGGAAATCGAAGAGCAATTCGTCGCTCCCCTTCAACCTCGCTTGGAGTTTCACGAGGTCCACTGCAAAGGAGGAACGATTTTCGAACACAGCGGTGACTTCCCACGAGTCGGGTCGCTCACCTTCAATCGACTTCATGTAGGCAAATCCTCGGCAAAAGGCGTCAAGTTCGTCGAAGGACATCGTCGACAACGCTGCGTCTGCTCGATAGGTCGCTACGGCTGAACCGGAGGCGATTGGGGATGAATCCTCGACCGTGATGGTGCCACGCACGACCATGGTCTGCTGGGCTCCTACGTCAAGCGTCCCAATGGACCAGACCACGTCACCGTCGTTCACCGTTGCATGCTCGACCTCGTCCACCACCATGCCGGCGGGGAGTGGACGACGGACCTCGACGTCATGAAGCGTCACGGCGGCAAGGTTCTGCACATCAACCTCGATGCACACCGTGTTTCCGTCAGCGTTCATGGCAAGGGAGGACGAAGCCTCCTTGTCACGCGCCGGGTTGGAATCGAAGCGTTCCCTCAAGGCAAGCATGTGATGATCCTTTACCACGTAGGTCACCACGTGGTCTTGACCGGGTTCGAGTTCCTCGACGTTGACCACCGTAGCGCCAATGCTGGTACCCTCGGTGTTCGCCATCACAGCATCAACGTCGTAGACGCGGTCGGTCTCCGATGGATTCAGCAACGTAAGCGTGCCTTCCACCTTTTGCGAGGTGACGTGACCATCCGGGTCGACGGTCGTCGTTTCAACCTCGACGATGGAACCCTGGAGCTTGTCGCCAGCAATGCTGTCAACCTCGTCAACCGAACGGAGGACGGCCCCGGCAATCACGCCGGACACGCCTTCCTCGACGGCGTCAAGGCGGTCGTCACCGCTTCCGGACAACCCATCGATGGCGAGCGCCAAGGGGTCGGGAGACGGCGGAGCAAGCAAGTCGAGGCCGGGTGGCGCAGGAGGCGCAGGCATCGCCAAGGGGTCGGGAGACGGCGGAGCGAGCAGGTCGAGGCCGGGTGGCGCGGGAGGCGCAGGCATCGCCAAGGGGTCGGGAGACGGCGGAGCGAGCAGGTCGAGGCCGGGTGGCGCGGGAGGC
>JAURMD010000095.1 GCA_030830875.1 Thermoplasmatota archaeon
CTTCTGCTCCTTCACCTTGGACGAGCACCCCAATCACCGTCCGCCGGAGGCCCGGCCATCGGTCCTCGGACAGGCGAAGCACGTCGGCTTCAGCGGCTGAACCTGCGCCAATGACAACGGCGACGTGCTTCGGAGGGTACGGCAGCGGGCGACGTGCTCGGTCGAGCACGCCTTCGCTCCGCAAGACCTCGACCAAGCGTCGTCGTTGCGTTTCAAGATCACCCAAACTGTCCACTGCATAGATCCGTTCAACCGACAACTGCACTTGGCCCCGAGGTGGATAGAGGTCCACGCTACCAAGGACAATCACTTCGGCCCCTTCTTCGACGTCGTCTGGGGGGGCGCGTGAGGACCACATCACGGCGTCCATGGAGCCGTCGTCGTCCCGCAACGTGAGGTACACGTGACCTGAACGCGCCCGTGTCCAGCGCCCCACTTCCCCACGCAGGACCTGGCGCTGGAGGGTGGGCTCTTCCTGAAGCATCCTTCGAAGCCCATGCACGAAGCGCCCGATGGGAAGGGCGCCGGCGAGCAGTTCTTCGGAGGGCACGTGGGGAAAGCATGGCCGACCGTTCATCAACGCATGGACGGTGCGTCAGTCGTCGGTAGGATTGGACAGCCATCCACGACGCCAAAAGAAGCCAAGCATGCTGACTGCGAACAGGACCATGAGGCCAATGATGCCCCAGAATCCACCCAGGCTCTCCGCCTGCACGGGCAAGGCCGTGTTCATGCCGAAGATTCCCGCTATCAGGGTGAGCGGGAGCATGATGGCACCCGTGATGGTGAGCGTCGTCATCACTTCGGACAGGCGAGCGTTGGTCTTGGCCAGCCGCAGGTTGACGTTGCTGATGTGGGATTCGCGGGCCGACGTCGCACCTTGAGAGTAGTTGTTCGCTCGGCGCATGAGGGCGCCAACCAGTTGCTGAACGTCGTTGAAGTAGTGATGTGTGCCGACGCTGACAAGGTGGTCGCCAGGTTTGAGCAATCGAATCACGACGAAATGAAGCGATTCGATCGATTTCGCGGCTTCCCGAAGGTGCCGTTTGAGGTCATGGAGTTCCTCGAGGATACCGGCATCGCGCCCCTCCTGGGCGAAAATCTGGTGCTCAAGCCTGTCAAGGGCGTCGGAGTATGCCGTCAAGCGAGGGGCCCAATCGTCCGCGATGGTGTCCAGCAGTTCGTACAGCAAGTAATCCACACCGAGGGCGAGGTCGTCGCGGTCCGCACCTGCAAGTCGTCGTCCAAAGGTCCGCATCGCCGGGATTTCGGCCCGACGGAGGGTCATCAGCACGGAACCTCGCATGAACACGCTCACGGGTTCGGTATCGAGCCGGTTGTCCGCATCCCGAGCGTTGATCACCAACACCCGATCGTCCTCAAACCGCTGCACAGAGGTTGGCGCGTAGCCGAAGACGTCCTCGACGGCCAGTTCCTCAAACGCAAGGTCCTCCAACAACATCCGTCGAACGTCTTCGTCCGGTCGGTGGACGTCGATCCAAACGGGTGTGTCCATGCCTTCGGCATCCGCAAACAAGGACACGAGGTCCTTGCCGTCAACGTTCATCGGTCCATGGACCGACCGCCCGCTGAGGAGGACCATGGAACGCGGAGCCACCTGCTCTTCAAGACCTTTCAGCCTGAGACGTCTCACCGCCGTCACCACGGTGCGGTGCGTTCCTGAGGTGCCGGTCCTCCACTTCGGCGAGTTTCAGCAGGACCTTCCGTCGGAGCGCCCACACAACGAGCGCCACCAGACCAACGTTCAGCACCAACAGGGCGCTTTCCGTGCTCCCCCACGCCATGCCTTCCCCTCAGATAGGTGGACGAACGTCGACGTCGACGTCTCCTTTTGGGCACTGGATGCACGCCAGCCTCGCGCCCTCATCCACGAGCACGTCGTCGAGCCCAGGTGGCAGGTCATCTGGGACCGTCACCGTGCCGGTCAGTAGGGTCACCATGCAGGAACCGCATGTTCCTGAGGTGCAGTTGTAGGCCAGGCTGAGGCCAGCACGTTCAGCGTGCTGCAAGAGCGTCGACGTCGGGTCACAGGGCGCTTGCCCAAGCAAGGTCGCGCCGCGGAGGAAGCGGACCACGGCGGTCATCGTTCAATCAGCGCTCCTTGGTGCGGCTCCAGCGGCCGGTCTGCTTGTTGAAGTACAGTCCAGCCTTCTTCATCCACTTGTTGAACTTCGTCGCGCCAGCGCCTGTTCGGAGAATGAAATCTTCGCGGTCTTCTTGCGCTTGGATGTAGCCCTTGGCAGCGATGGTTTGGTCAATCCAATCGTTGATGTCCATCAGACCGCCAACAAGCGGGCTGGCTTCGACCTTCGCGGTCATGGCATTCGCCGAGGCGTTCGTTGATTCCAAGTCCTGCTCAATCAGACGGTTGACGCCTTGGAGGTCCATGCGTGCCGGCTTCGGAGGAACAGGGTTGCGCGGTGCCCGGCCCTCTTCAATGAGGAGGCGACCGGGACCGTCCAAGCGCGCGGTCACGTTGACGATCAATTGCGGCTGGAAGCTTTCTTCGCAGTCCCAGCACATCAGTGCATATTCGTCAGGGCGGTCTTCGTCGCGCGATTGGCGCGGGTCCATCTCTTCGCCGCACTCGGGGCAGGCGTGGTGGACAAGGGCTGGGACGTGCTGGCGGCGGTAGTCAACGATGTCCTGAGGGGTCCCTTCCAGTTCGAGCATCTCGTGGTCACGTGCGGCTTCAAGTCCACGGGTTTCGAGTTGGTCTCGAATCTTCACCTTGAGGTCGTCCTTCGTTTCGTCGGCGAGGTTGTCCTCAAGCTTCACGATGAGTTCCACCGTCTTTCCCAAGCGGTTCATCACCAATTTCTGTGAACGGAAGGCTTCGACCTTCGCGATCTTGAGCCGTTCCTTTTGCTCAGCAAGCTCCGCGAGGACATCACGGCGCTCACGTTGGAAACGGATTTCCTCGATTTTGCTCTCCTTCTTGCGCTCGGGAGCGAGGACCTTCGAGAGGTAGCGTTCCTTACCGTGCGACTGAGGCCCACCGGCCAGGATGATTTCGAGGACGCCATCTGCGATGTCCGGTTTAAGCCCGTAGTTTTCGACGAGCATCGTTTTGTCGATTTTCTTGAGGTCGCCAATTTTCAGGCCCGAATCGGCGAGCTGCATCGCTGTCGTCTCGTCAACTCCCCGACGAAGCAGAGCAAGATAGGTGTCCTTCTTTGCCATGAGTGCACCCCGCGCAGACCGTCCGTGAAGGCCCACCCATGAAAAGGTGCCTTTCCTTTCCTCTTATCGTCGTCAGCCGCTATGAACCTCAGCATTGACGAGGTCCACACAGAAATCAACCCACATGGCAAGGTCGAAGTCTTCTGGGCGCTGATCCATGCGGGGGTCGTCGCCCAACGCCTCGATGGCGTCCCTCCATCGTCCGCTATGCCATCCCGGTCGCCTGCTCAAGCGTCGTGGCGGCTGCTGAAGCGAAGTTCGGAGTTTCTTCCGCCGGTTTGAGAAGGCCTGATGGACGACGAGCCGAACGAAGCGGTGGTCCACTTCCTTCGGCCATGGGCGTGGCTCGAGCATCACCACACGGGACATCACCGCGGGTGGAGGACGAAAGGCACCGGGCGGAACGCGACGGTGCATGGACGCCTCCCAGCCAAGCGCTGTGCAGACGCCCAGGCTTCCGCGGTCGGCCGGGCTCGCCAAGGTGAGACGTTCAGCAAATTCCTCCTGCACCAAGAGCACCACCCGCTCGGGGCACACGCCGTCCCTTCGGTGCGCTTCGATACGTTCGATGAGGGGGGAGGAAATCTGGTAGGGGATGTTCGCAACGATGGCATCGAGGGTTGTTGGCCACGGGTGGGTGAGGGCGTCACCGACGTGCACAGCGAGGTGACCGTTGTCGATGGCGTCACGGAAGTGCTGCTCAAGATGCTCGGCGGCCACAGGGTCCACTTCAATGGCTGTGACCATCGCACCTGCATCGATCAGGTGTTCCGTGAGGGTTCCCGGCCCAGGCCCCACCTCGAGGACGTTCCGGCCATTGAGGTCGCCAGCCAGTTGAACGATGGCGGCCAAGTGCGACTCATCGGTGAGGAAATGTTGTCCGAGGTCGGTGTCGTTGCGCTGACGGGCCTGAAGCAGGGCACACAGGTCAGCCGCGCGCCTCATGCCTTCACCGGGAGGAGCATCGTCACAAGCCGCGGTTGGAGGTTTGGGTCGAGCAACTCGTCAGCGAATCGGGTGGCAAGGGCCACGGCGCCGTCGAACCCAGCCGCTTCCTCCAAGGCTGCGAAGGAGTCGAATCCTCCGGCCGCGTTTCGTGCAGCGACGAGTTCCTCGGCCTTCTTTGGACCGATGCCGGGGAGCAACTGGAAGGCGTGGGTCTTGATGTTGATGTGGCCGGCAACGTTCCAGAACCCCTTGAGAAAGTGAGCGGGGGCGTCCTTGACCAGCGCGCCTAAGGCGTCGACGAGCTGGGCACGAGCGGCGGGGCTAAGCCGCTCCAGTTGAGCGGTTCCTAGCAACCTTTCCACGACGTTGCTGTCCGATTTGAGGTTCAGGCGTGCACCGACCGGCTGGAATTCTGCCCCTTCCTTCGTGGCGATTCGGCCCAGCGTGCCGTTGTGTTCTCCAACGACGATCAGCACGTTTTCACCGAGGTCGTGTTCCACGACCCTGGCCCATTCCACGGCGCGAAGGGGGTGGTCCTTCGGGAGGCCGGACGGCTTGTGGTCGCGCCGTTCGCGCTGACCGCCTTGTCCACCTCGGCGTCCTTGCTGTGGACGCCGTCCTCCCTCCCCCTTGTTGGGCGGGTTCGACCGGTTCAGAGTGGCCTTTTTGGGAGGTTCAGGCTTTGGTGCAGGTGCGGCTGCTGGAGGAGCGGGTCGGCCGTAGGCTGGTGCACGGCGCTGGGTTGGAGCTGTGGGTTGGTCCTTTGACTTGCGTTCAGGGACCTTGACCCGACGTTCTCGTCCGGTCACGCTTCCTCACCTCGAGCAGGCGTCACTCGAAGCCCACATGCTGGGCCACGAGCGTCAGGACCTGCTCGACATCGGCGTCCGAGACCGTGATGCGGCGGCTGCCGGACACGGCGCGAACTTCGTCCGCTGCCTCGGGCAGGAGCTCAGCGATCTTTGCAGCGAGGTCGGGGTGGTCCTGAAAGACCTTGATTTTGAGCACAGCCTCGTACACGTCTTGGAACACTTTGGGGTCCGTCTTGTAGCCCATGCGGTTCTCGCTTGCGGCCCATTCAGCGTGCTGAAGCGCCGCCGTTTGTTCGTACGTCAGGTTCTTTCGGCGCGCCTCTGCGTCAAGCAGGTGGTCGCGTACGGTGGCGAAGTCGGCGTAGGTCTCCTCGTCGGACATGGTGTTCACCTCACTCCAGGGGACGCAGGTGCTCTGGGCGAGCGATGACGGTTTTCTGCATGTTGCCGTCCTTGACAGCGACGATCCATGCACGACCTTGGCGGCCCTCGATGAAGCCCGTACGGCCGTGGAAGCGGCGGTGGGGCATGCCCTTCTGTTGGCCGCCGTCGAGGACGATGGCGACGCGGTCGCCTTCGTTGTACTCGTGCATAACGCGGGAGATGTTGATGCGAGACCGCTCGCTCTTGCGGCGACGCAGGATGCTGCGGGTGCCAACGCGGAGCCCATGGGAGCGCTTCATGTTCTTTCACCTGCCTTCGGATGCGCGGTGCGCACCTTCCGAACGTGCCGCCGACCATCGGGCCTCATTTAAGCGCAACGGCGGGGTTCAATCCGCGTGGATGTCGGCCACATCGAGCCAAAGCACCTCGCAACGGGCCCGGATCAGGGCTGCAACGGACGGTTGCGTGCGCCCTCCGTCGCCGTGCACGGTCTCCTTGACGTAGGTTCCTGATTCGCAACGCAGGGTGAACTCGACCTCGGTGCTTCCATCGGCCATCGTCTCCACCGTGGGATTGCTCGTGGCCAGCACGCTTCGTCGGCGCACAAGATCAGCACGCCGATGAGCGACACGGTCTGGGGTGCGTTGCGCGAGTTTGACCCCTTCGAGCCGCTTCAACGTCTCGACGATGGCGTCGTTGTCGAGGCGGACGACGGGTGCTGCCTCGGCCGGGGCCACGGACACAAGGCGCTCGATGAGGTCGTCTTTGGTACCGGTCTCTGCGACGCCTGCGGCCTTGGCACGTTCGACCAATTCCGCCTTTTTGAGGGCCTTGAGGCTCGCGACGTCCACGACGGGAGACTCAGGAGCGGGCGAGGGTAGAGGCTTGTCTGCCGGCGCCTCTTGGTCGCCTCGACGGGCCCCCTTACCACGGTGCTTTCGCTGCTTGCCTCCGCGTTCTTGGACGTCCTCTTGCGTCAAATCCATCGGTGCCGTGAGCACCGCAAGGTCACCTTCAGACAGCGATTCGATGCGGAATCGGATGGCGTAGGACTTCTCCGCAGGCGTATCCTTCACCCGAACCACTTCCTTTCGAGACGAAGGGCGAAGCGATGTGACCTCGAGGGCTCCCTTCGCGGCCAGGTTGATCGCAGCCATCGCCGTCTCCGGATCGATGGTGCGGCGGAACGGCGACTTGAGTTCGACCACAAAGGGCCGCCCTCGGCCAAGGCATCGCACGTCGATGTCTTCCCGGCCCATGCCGTGGAACGCGTCGTCGTCGGCACCCAACAAGTCGCAAAGGGGGTCCGCCACCAATTGCTGCACGCTTGTGGCATACTGCAAACCGGTGCCATTGCAACGCTCGCATCCTCGTCCCTTGCAGGCACGGCACGGCCATCGGGTCTGGGGAATGCCGCGCTGAAGCTTCCTGTAGCGTCCATAGAGGTAGACGGAGCGCACGTCGAGGTCAACCGTGAGGGTCATGACATCGATGATGGCGAGGATATCAGGATTCTCCTGCACCAAGGTCAGGCCATCCGTTCGTTCAAGCACGGCGTTGCCAACCTCCTGCACCAGGGCTGCTTTCAGGGCCTCAGAACCAGCGGCACCGAAGCGCTTCCGATTGAGGTCTTCTTCTTCGGTCTGGTCTTTGGGGAAGCGGGCACCGATCTGCAATCGCGTGGCTTCACGCCCTTCGATGGCCTCAACGATAAGATCGGACAACAGGTCCACTTCATCGAAGAGGTCCTCACAGAAGGGGCAGAGCGGCGCCTCCTCGCGCGCAGAGGCCAAGTGCGGGTCTCGCTGGACCACGCTTGCGCGGAGTTCACGGCCCGAATCCCGCATGTCTTGGTCCCATCGTTGCTTTCCGCCAAGGCGACCTAGGCAAGCATCGCAGGTCCCGAGGCGAACCATGTGCTTGTGACCTGCCGGGTTGGGAGCCCGTGGCACCTCCTCGGTGTGGGTGCCGAGTTGTTCAGGTTCCGACCAGATTTCGTCGTCGATGTCGTCCCCTTCATCGAAGTCATCGTCTTCGCGGTCGGCGACGACTTCGACGTCGTCCCACAGGGAGTAATCCGTTTGGCCAAAGGCTGCACTGGCGAAGGTCGTCCAGTCTTCTTCGTCCTTTTCTGGGGTTTCCGACATGCTGCTCACCGCCGCACCGGGGACCACCCCCTGCGTTCGACGTTCTCCCTCCGGGCGCCTCCCGCTTTCAATCGCTCGCTTGAGAAGAGGGGCCCTGGAGCAGGCCGAGCCCTGCCGTGGTCAGCACCAGGCTTGCGAAGAGGGAGAGGGAAATCATCGCTGCAGAAAAGGTGCCAAAGGAAGAGAAGAGGCCCATCGGGGAGGTCGCGATCACGGCGAATCCGGCGATGTCCGAAGCGGCGGAGCCGATGAGCGCCGCGCCACAAGCACCGCCGACGGCGTGCAGCGCTTGCGAATGGTTGTCGCCGGAGCGCCGGCTTTCGCGGTAACGTTCCGTGACGTGGATGCAATAATCGATCCCAACCCCGAGGGAGATGGTCGCGATGGTGACGGTGACGATGTTCAGGCTGGCCCCGGTCATGTGCATCAGGCCGTAGAGCCACACCACCACCACAAGGATTGGGCCAAGGGACATGAGGGCCTGCGACATCGAACGCAACCCTATGCTCAAGGTCACGAGGACAAAGAGGGCACCGAGGATGAGCGAGGATTGCATTTCGTCCTGCATGGCCGTGCTTGCCGTGTACCGAACAACAGGCCGGCCGGTGAGCATCACCCACGTCAACGGCGCCCCCTCCTCAGGCGCGCCAGGGGCGTCGTAGGTGCCAGAAGAAAGGTTGGTGAAGACCCCGAGGTCCCTCCAGATTTCCTCAAGTCCACCTTTCATGCTTGGGAAATGCTCGGGTCGCGTAATGCCAAACCGGATGAGCATGACCTCATAGTTCGCGTCTTCGCCCTCCACGTCCAACCACGGTTGGACCGGGTTGAGCGGCACCTCGGGTGTGATGTAGAGGGAGACGATGCTGGTCGGGATGGCCGGGATGGAGGCCGTTCCCGGCACGCCGTAAAGGGACAAGAATCCGTAGAAGAAGGCCAGACAACCACGGTCGGAGAGGTCGGGAAGTCGGGCCGCTCCCGTGCGTGAGCAGTCCACGCCGAAGGTCTCGTCGTCCATCACAAGTCCTGCGGCCTCGAAGGGCGTGGGGTCTTCGATCATCGAGAACACGGCCAGGTTCACCATCTCGTCAAGCGCAAGGATGTCGATGCTCCCATCGGGGGTCCGCGTGACCTTGTCGGGCACCCCCTCCGGTGTCTCGTCCAACGCCGAACGGAAGGAATCGATCGCGGCAAACACCCGCGGGTCGAGCACATCGCCTTCGAGCAAGAGCACGGCGGGTTCCCCTTCATCGGAGAACCTCGCGTTCACGAGGTTCACACCAGCCGTAAAATCGGAATCGGAATCCAAGAAGTCCTCGACGGCAAAATCCCCTTCCAACCGGCTCATGCCCACAGCCGCGGGGACGGTGAGGAGCAGCGCGAGCAACCCAATGGCGAGGGCCGGTCGCCAGCGTCCGCTGACCACCGGTACGGCAGCCAGCGGGGCCGGTACGCTGCTGTGGGCACGTGTCGTGTCGGTCTTGGTGCCGCGCGCCTCAAGCCAACGGTCAACGCTCATGCGCAGCAGTGGCGCCCAGAGGCCGGTGAGCACGAAGGCCGCGAGGATGCCGCACGCTGCTTCCACACCGAAGGACCGCAAGGCGGCAATGTGGGAGAAGAGGTTGGCAGCAAAGGCGGCCATCGTCGTCAGCGACGTGAGGAAGATGGCTCGACCGACCCTGCTCAGGGAGACTTCCGTCGCATGTTCCGTGCTTCGTCCCGCCGCTCGTTCCTCCTTGTATCGATGGAGGGCGTGAAGGCTGTCGTCGATGCCTAGCGCCATCACGAGGATGGGCAGAAGGTTGGAGAACTGCGACCGAGCAATCAGGCTGACTCCAAACCAACCGGTCACGGTGACGAGATGACCGATGAGACCCTGCATCCATAGCAGCGCGGTCCCAAGGGACAGCAGCACGATGGCCACGTCGGTCGGCCGGCGCAACGATACGAAGAGCAGGACGGCGATGGCGAGGCCCATCAGCGCGATCAGTCCAGCGCTGCCCTGCAGTTCTCGGTTCACTTCGACGTTCACGGCCTGCCCGACCTGAAGGGTGATGCTCGTCACGTCATGACGGCGCATGAGGCCCTCCAATTCCATGACGGACCATTCGACCGAGCACGGCCCCTCGCCCTCCTCGAGCATGGTGCTGCAGGTCGATGCATCGTAGGCCGGCGGGTGCATCACAAGGTGACCCTCAGCCAGTCGGAAGCCCCCGATCACCATGCCGTCCTCGGTGAATCCCACGGCCGTTTCTTGAGCCGCTTCCTTCCACGACATCGTCCATCCCATCTCGGTCAGGGTGCCTCGGTCGAGCTGCACCAGCATCCACGAGGCACTCGCGGACCACCGGCCCTGACCTCGGAGGTCGCTCGACCAGCCGTCTTCGCTCAGTGTCGCTCCTATGGGTCCGACGCTGACGGCGTTCATATCGGCCCGGAATCCCCTGTCAAGCGACAACCAGCGGAGAAAGGTCACGTTTGCAGCATCTACCAAGCGCTCTGCGGCCAAATCGATGTGGTCTTGGGTGAGGTTGGCGTCGTCGAAGAGGAGGCACTCCAAGGCCCCACAATCGTCCCAAGTTGTTCGAGGAGGCACTTCGGCACCGAAGGCGTCGCGGGAGGGCTTGGTGAGGATGGAGGCGTTCGACATGAACGCTCGAAAGATGTCCGGGAGGGCCATGACGCCGTCGGTTTGGACCCCCGTGACGTCGTTGACGAGCGGCTTCAGGGTGACGTTGATCGGGTGGTTTCGAACAATGTTCGCCTTGGCGTCGATTTCCCTCAGCACGCTAAGGTTCAGGATGCCCCCCGGCGGCGCCTCAATGCCGCCCCATGGTTCGCCCGCGGGAAGGATTTCGGTCACGGGTGGGAAGGTGGTCCAATCGGCCACACCGTCGGCCGTCAGAGCCCGAGGGACGGTTTCGTACGGATTCACCGCTGCTGGGTCCCGAACCGTGACCAGGAAGGCCACGATGACTTCTGAGGAGGCGAAGACGTCGTCGATTTCCGCCTGTGCGTCAAGCTCGGGAGAAGCCATGTCGTAGGCTTCCATGTCGATGGGTTCGAGGGCCTTCATCGCGCCGGGCACCATCAAGATGCTGAGCAGCAGCACAGCGAGGTGCACCCGATTGGCGCGGTGCACCAGGGCCCTGGACAGGCCGTTCAACGCATCCACGGACACAGGCCGGTTGACCCGCATATGAAGGCCTGTCTTCTTCAGAGGGAGGTTCATTGGCCGAACGATTTCGACCGCTCGACGAGGTCCATTCGTCGCAAGCGCATGAGGCCAACCGGGGTCATCATCAACGCAGCACCAATCAGCACAAGTCCATACTTGACCACGGTCAGGTACTCAAGGTCGAGGGTGAAATGGAAACTCCACGTGGAAAAGGCGGCCATCATTCCTTCTGCTGCGAGGATGGAAAAGACGCTGCCTGAGATAGCCGATAGCGTGCCGATGATGGCGTGTTCAACCGTCAAGATGCCCGCCATGCGGGGAGTTGAGGCGCCGAGGATGCGGAGCGTGGCGTATTCCGCATCGTGTTCGGTGAGGTTGATCACGAGCGTGTTCAGGAGGATGATGGCAGCGATCAGCAGGCCTACGCCAATGAACACCGACATGATCTCGGATTGCTGTTCCCATGCGTTCGCGAAACTGCTCCTCAACTCGCTCTGGTCCACGACCTGAACGCCAGGGATTTCTGAAGGAGAGGCTGCACCGTCGCTTCCTCCATTGAGGTAGAGCACGTTGTATCGGTCTTCCATGCCGAGGTCGGGAGCGACGTCAACGTGATGAACCCACATCGAGCGTTGAAATTCGTTGACGATGCCAACAAGAACAACGTCGATTTCCGTCACGCCAACGTGAAGGCTGACTCGGTCACCAATGGACCACCCCAGCATCGAGGCTGACCCTTCGTCGACCACCGCTTCTGGAATGCCTGCGCCTGCTACCGGCAGGCGCCCTTTGATCACGGTGGAGTTGTGCATCGACGTGCTGCCGTCGGAACTGAAGGCGGTCCGCGCTTCCAAGGTCATCGTTCGCGTATCGCCCTCTGGAATTCCGTTGGGCAGGCTCAGGGCCCATTCCACCGCATAGGCGCCACCGTCGGCGTCCAGCCATGCGTCCACTTCGGTGGTGTCGAAGGGGTTGTGATACACCGCGTAGTCCCAGTTGTCCGCCTGTTGCGCATCGACAAAAGACACCTCCATGGAGTTCACAAGCAGGGCGAAGCCGCTTGACAGGATCATCGCCATGCCAAGGCCAACCACCGTCACGGTCAGCCGGGCTGGGTGCCTGAAAATGGAACGGGCGCCGAGGGCCACCGAGGAAGGAAGTGCCCGGCTGATCCACACCACGAAGGGGCCAGGGCGTTCGCCGGCTTCACGGCGGTCGATCTCCACCGGTGACAAGCGAACGGCAGAACGGGCTGGCCACAAGGTGAACAAGACCACGATGAGCATCACCGCAAGGAAGGTTGCCAGCCACACCGATGGGTCATGCAGCACCTCAACCACGGGAACGCTTCCGATGACGCCGAA
>JAURMD010000096.1 GCA_030830875.1 Thermoplasmatota archaeon
GCCGGGCAGGAGCGTGATCGGCCCCGGCGTTGCACCGTCGCCCTCGTGGTCGGTAGCACCGTCGAAGGAGCCATCGTCGAAGGCAGCCACGGCGCCACCGTCATCACAGACCACCGTGTAGGACACGGTATCGGACTCGACGGGGTTGGACCCCGGTGCGAGTTCAAAGGTCGTGAAGAGGGCTTCACTACCGGCCGTCATGTCGGAGATGACGGTCGAGAGCAGGACCACCTTGGTGGACATCTGCTCTTGGGTGTCGTCACCCGCGGCTTGGGCATTCTGTTGCAGCTTTTCAGCGGTCTGGATGATGACCGCCGCTGCAACCGCGGCCACCAGAATCAGGGCGATGAATACGATCATCGCACCAATACCGATGGCCGCGACGTTGTCGCGCTTTTCGTTCGTTTGGTTGTTCATTTCTTGTTCACCTCGTGTGTTTTTTTGATCCTCCCCGCTTCTCTGGTCGTCGCGGGGTGGAATGTGAAGTGGCGCCGGCACGCGGGCCACCGATGTCAATGCGGAGGGGGATACGGATGGTTGCAACCTCGTCAGGTTCAAGGCGCGGAATCATGGGCAACGCGTCCGACGTGTAGCCGGGCGGGAACCATGGATCGATGAGGACGTCAACGAGCGGCTCAAGGGCACGGTTCTGTGCACGCACGGTGCACACAATGTCCCCGGACCTCATTTCGTAGCCGGTGGTCAGCGCCAGCTTCCGGGAGAGCGGAATTTCATCGGCACCGTAACGGCGGTTGGCCGTCACTTCGAAGCGAACGGGAAGGTTGCCCCCTGGGTTGATGCTTGGCACGTCGATCATTTCAGGGTCGCAGAACCATCCCTCAGGAACCGGCGGATGCATTCGCATCATTGGAAGGGTGACGGCTCCGTCGTTGATGATGCGGACGATCATCACGCCCATGTCGCCGCCAGCAGGCCAGCGCGTGTCGATGCCGAGCCAGAAGTGGCGGAACAGGAAGGGGTTCAGGTTCGTGGTGTCGCCACCGATGAGGTCGTCCACCAAACCTTCGACTTCAGTCGCGGCGGTTCCCACCTCGCCAACCTCGGCTGCGCTGGTTGCGTCACGGAGACGCATGAGGATGTGCTCAACCTCGCGGTGGGTGACGTTTTGCTTTTCCTTGAGCAGGCGGTGGAGGAGCGCCATGGAGCGACGCAAATGAAGCACGGATTCCTTGAGTTCCTCAAGAGCACGTTCGGCACGGAGCACGGCTTTCAACGCTCGGCGCAAGCGATGCGCCGTGAGGTGGGCGCGAGCCTCAGCGACGTCCAGTTCGGTCCGGGCAAGCGAGTTGACCTGTTGTGACAGCACGGCGTTCACTGCGAGCCCGAGGCCGCGGGAGGCGGCAGCGACGGTCGGAGCGTCGTTCTCGTCTTCAAAGTCGACCGCGTCGAGGTTATGGTACGCTGGATCCTCTTCGTCGTCCACGGCATCGGCGGCCACCTCGTCGAGCGCCGCCTCAGCCTCCTTGTCGAGGGGCTTGAACGCTTCGAGGTCCTCCTTGGCCTCCTCGGTGACAAGGTCCTCAGGCATCGGCGTTCACCCCCTCGTTCTCCCACTCGACGTCGTCGCTGAGATCGCGCGTTGCTTGGCTGGCTTCGTCGAGCAGGTCAGCAAGACCCAGGCCGTCTTCCGCGAGGTCGCCCAACAAGCGTGCAGGGTCAGCAAGGTCCCGCTCGATGCGGGCAGAAGAGGTCTCGATGTCCGTCAACCGTCCGTAAATGCGGCCGTAGGTCTTGTTGGCACGACGCATGAGCATCACGACGCCCATCGAGACGACGACCAAGTAGGTCAGCAGCACGGCGATGTTCTCGGTGGTCTCGGGTACTTGTGCAGGGACACCAAGCACGATGAGCATGAAGCCGAAAACGGGCATGGCGAGGATGACCGAGAGCGCACGCTGGGTGTCGGCGAGGGCTTCGAAGTGGTCGGCATAAATCGTCGAGAGCCCCTTCCGCTGACGTTGGTAATCCTCATGCAGCACACGGAATTCTTCGGAGGCACGCCAACTCATGGACCAGGTCCAGAGCGCCGCGATGACGAGGACCGCCGGGCCCCACCACACGATGCTCATCAGGTGGAAGGAGAAGCCAAGACCGAGCAGGCCAGCGTAGACCGCCGCGAGACGGAAATTGTCGTTTTGGTTGCGCAACGCGAGCAGGATTGCTGCGAGGAAGAGGCCGGTGGCTGCACCAATCAACACCACCAAGGCCCGAGGAGACCATGCAACCACTTCCTCCTCAAAGATCAACACGTTGTTGGCTTCGTTGTCACCGAAGGAGGCGGCGAGGGGTGAGTCCCACGAGGCTTCACAACGGATCATGCTCGAACTTAACCACCAGTCAAAGGTCTCCGGTACGATGCGCCATGCAACGGTCACGCGCTCGTTCGGTGCGAGCACCATGATGGGGTCGGCTTCAGGCTGCTCAACCGTCGCCCCCTCGCACGTCAACAAAGGTCGAACGTCGATGGCGAGCGAGGTGCCGTAGTTGATGAGGTCCAGTTGAACTTCGGTTCCGACGCCTTCCATGAGGCGGGTTCCAGAGATGCTGACCTCATCGAGCGTGTCCTCGAGGTCGAACGCTGGGTCGGCCTTCGAATCGAGTTTGTAGGTGAAGGTGGCTTCCGTAAAGACGCTGTATCCTGCATGTTCGTCAGGATGGTAGAGCCTGAAGGTCAGGTCCCAACCGTCCCCGGGGAGGAGGTTCGGCCGGTTGGGTGCATCGATCACAATGTCCGGTGAACCGCTCAAGGTCCAGGCCTGACGAAGAGGGAGCGTGATTCGGTTGTCGGGGTTGCTTGGTGAACAGCCCGAGGCGTCGAGGTCAAGGTCGTAGGTGCCGTTGCTCCCCTCACCCGTGACGAAGTCGAAGGCCCATGTCAAGTCGGCAGCGTCGATGCTTGGTGCAACAGCGCTGGGGTTGATGAGGCGCTCAGCAGAGCAGAGTTCGATTTCGTACACAGCCGCTGTTGAAACGGATGATGGTATGTGCGTCCACAAGAAATCCAACACCTTCGGAGCGTCGTTCAACGCTGGCATAAAGACCTCCGGCTCAACTTGGAACAGTCGCGATACACCGAGGAGCGTCTCAAGGTCCGCCGAGCCGCTGACCGATTCGTCCACAGGCGTCATGGTCACGCGCAACTCGCCCTGCAGCGCAGTTGTGGGCTCAAGTTCGTCCAAGGTGATGCTGATGTCGAGGAGCACCGGCTTGTTGCGGGGGAGCAACACCGTTTGGGACGGGGCGCTCGACAACGACCATGCATCGCTTTCAACGGTGAGGCCTGCACGGTACACACCAATGCTCACGAGCACCTCGATGTCGGAATTTCCAACGTTGATGACGGGGGCGCTGACCGTACGGGTCAGCCCACGATGGAAGAGCAGTTCATCGGGCCACTCTGGGCTGTTGATATCGAACAACGGTGCTACGACGACGTCCATGCTGCCAATCGTGCGGAGAATGCCCGTGCTGGAATCGTTCACGTAAATGCGAACCGTGTGCACGTCGCCACTGATCAGGTCCTCGCTCCCACCAAGGGCGGGCACGGTCAGCGTCAAGGCACCCGCTTCGCTTTGGTCGATGGGCAAGGACATCGTTGAAGATGACAACGACGTACCCCATCCACCGTCAACTTCGGCCTCAAGCGTGAGGTCCTCGAGGAAGTTTCCATCATTGATCACGTCAAATCCGAGAACGACCGTCGTGCCGGGAACCACGTTGTGCTGAACGCCAGAAAGGTCCGCGTCGCTGTCGAGCGATTCGGCAAAGAGGAGCGTCACATCGTCCATGGCGCTGATGTTGGCTTGCACAACCGCGTGCAGCACGGGCCCACCAACAACCGTGACGGTGACGGTGGCCGAGTAATTGACGTCGGCTGCGGCGTCGGCGCTCGGGACGAGTTCAACCTTCACAGCATCGCTGAATCCTGCCCCAATCAGCACGGCGTCGCTGCTGGTCAGAACGAAGTCGACTTCGTCGGCAGGGTCGTCGATCTCCACCAAGAATTCTGCAGGTGTGTTTCCTGTGTTGCGCATGGTGAAGCTGGTCAGGGGCGTATCGTAGATGGAGAGGTTCACGAGTTGGTATGCAGGTGCCAATGCACCGTCCACAAGGGCCTCAACGGTGACGGGGATCCGCGCGTGCTGGAGGACAGCTCCTGTTTCAAGGTCCTCAACCTGCAGGTCAACGTAGGTAATGGACCCGGCCTGTGCTAGCGGGTCGGACGTCACGGTGAGCGGGAAGGTGGTTTGGTGCGCGGTGCCGAGCGTGGGGTAGGTCGCAACTGGCGAAGGCAGCGACGTGATCTCCGTCATCAATTGCGTTGAGTCGAGGAAGGCGGACCACGTGATGGGGAGCGTGTCAAGCAAACTGATGCGGTAGTCAGAAACGTCGTTGCCGAGGTTTTCAAACGCGACGTCAAAGGTGGTGGCGACCCCAAGTTCGGCCACGAGCACGTCGGTCTCGGGAACACCGCCGTCGGTCACCCCGGGCACGACCACCTGGACGCTCCGGGTGACCGCAGCAGCGGACACCCCGTTGCTGCTCAGGGGGCCGGAGAGCACCGGCGTGACGGTCACGTCGGCCTCAACGATGCCTGCGAGGGGGAGGGCGTCCGCAGGGCCTTGGATGCCCAAGGCTGCGTTCGTGGTGGAGCCCAGAGCGAGGCCTGAGGCGTTCTCTGGAGTGACCTCAAAGGACCAACGGTCGACTTCGCTGAAGCCACCCGCACCACCGGAGGAGGTGAACCGAACCTCGCTGATCTCAACGGTGGCGTTGAGGACTTCGTTGAGGTCCTCAACGAGGTTGTGCCGCACCTGCAGGTTCATCGGAACCACACTGTCGAAACCGATGCCGTGCTGCGCGGCGAGCACGTCGTTGCGGCTCAGTTCAACCACCATCGTGGAGAGTCCGGGGTCCACAACGATCACCGGAGCGACCGTGACGCTTTGAGCATCGGTGATGGGCGCTCCTCCGTTCGCGGAAGCGCTGACCCAAACGTCCACCACGTCGCCGGCACGGTTTCGTTCGCTCGGGTCGAGCGGCGTGCTGATGTGTGCAGGCGTAACGCCCACCTGAACCACCACGGTCTCCGACGGCTGCAGGTAGCCCGTGTTGGCGGCCGTCAATCGGCTGATCCATCCGGACGGATTGGGTGAGAAGCCAGCAGCGAGCACAAACACCGCGGGAACGTTACCGGTGTTGGTCACGTTCAATGAAACCAGGTGCTCTTGCCCGGGAACAACCTCCACGCTCGTGTTGTCGAGGTCCACCGTCGCGTTGAACAGTTCCCCCGCAGTGATGCGCAGCACCGCTTGCAACGAGTAGGCCGGGGTCGCCCCGTTGGACGTGAACGTGACCACGAACACCTCCGTTTGGGCGCGAGGTGCGGTGATGGGGACCGAGACCGAAGCCACGAGGTCCGAGGTTCCCCCAGACGCGAGAACGCCGGTGCTTGCTGGCCACGAACTGGTGTCCACCCAGCCAAGCAAGGACGAGGTCCCGATGGTCCATGCGTCCAACTGCGACCCCGTGTTCTCCAAACTGAACGTGAAGAGGCGGGTCGTTCCGGGTTGCATCACGCGGTCAGCGGGAACGTCGAGGCTTGCAGTGTAGTCCGAAAACATGACGTCGAAAGCGGCGGCCAATTCCGACGTGCTTCCAAGCGAGCCGTTGTAGAGGACGGTCATCGTGAGGTTCCATTCGCCCGTCATCGAAGAGGCGTCCAATGCGTAGGAGAGGAGGGCGGCAGACGACGGTGCGTGCAGCGACCCAGGTGCGAGCACGGGAATCGTGTTCGACCATGCGGTGATCGTTGGCCCGCCGTCCAGCGAGGTCAGAACCACCTCGAGGACAGCAGAAACCGGCATCACACCATCGTTCCTCACCGTGGCGTTCAGGTCGTAGGTTCCGAGGTTGAGGCGCGCCGTGGTGAGGCCCACCTGAGGCTCAGGGTGCACGGTGTCGATGACCCTTCCGAGCGTCAAGCGTTGCACATCGAAATCGAGCCGTCGATCGTCGTTGCCCGTGTTTCCGTCCGAAAGGGACGTGGTGCGAGCAAACAAGGTCTGGTTCAGCCCGGTGGAGGCGACCCAGTCCACGAGATAGACGCTGCTCGAGGCTCCGGGAGCCAACATGCCTGTGCTCAAGGTGTCGACCTCGACCTCAAAGGCCGTCGGTGAGCCACGGTGGGTCACGGCAAGCGTCGCCGCGCCGGTGCTCGTTCCGACGTTCACGACCTCGATGCGGATGGTGTGGCTCCCAGGGGCCACGACAATGCCGTTGCTTGTTTGCACGGACCCTCCGTTGTCGAGGGTCAACCCAATGACCGCGAAGTCAGGACCGGCGCGTCCTGAGGTGGCTTCGGCCTGCGTGGAGGCGAGAGGAACCACCAGCGAAGAGAGCATCAGCGCCACGATAAAAAGCGCGGGTGTTGACTTCATGCCTCCGCCCTCCGAAACGCGTGAATCGCAACCGTCTTCCCTTGCCGTCGCATCTGTTCCAGGAGTTGGCCAAGGAGCCGGTCGTGCTCAACATCGGAGATGCCCAAGCGCCGACGTTCTTCCCAGAGCAAGAGTTGTTCGGTTTTGGTGAGGATCGAGTCCTTGAGGTACAGTTCAAGCGTGCGGCGGTACGCATCGCGGTCAGAGATGGCGTAGACAATTTCGTCGCCGGGGAGGCGGTCGGCGAACTGTTGAATCATGTTCCCAAGGCTGAGCGCTTCGTCGTAGGACAGATGGCGGCGGTCGAGATCGCTTTGGATGGTCGAGGCGATTTCTTGAAGCGCATACCGGCTCGGAGCACGTTGAATTTGCTTGAGATAGCGGCGGCAGCGGCGAGACATGCGCACCGCTGCCATGGTTCCAAGTCTCCCTGCCGGTTCTTCAAAGAATCGGCATCCTTCCGGGGTTTGAGTCTTTGTGGGTAGTTTTTCATGCAATATGCATTATTGGCGTCATGTGCCACTTTACTCATCCAGAAGAGGACCAACACTTCAAGTGCGAGCGGGTCAAGCCCCATCCATGACCGATGCCGTGACCCTTGAGGTCGGAGAACCCGCCCCCCCAATCACGACCACAACAGCAGACGGGACCGTCATCGATCTGGCCTCCACCTTGGCCGAGGGCCAGCGCGTGGTCCTCTACTTCTACCCGAAAGACAGCACACCGGGATGCACGACGCAGGCGTGCGACTTCAGGGACAACGTTGCTCGCTTGGCGGAGGCAGGACTGACCGTGTGGGGCGTCTCCAAGGACAGCGCGGCCTCGCACACCCGATTCTCCGAAAACCAGGGGTTGACCTTCCCGTTGCTGCTCGACCAAGACGGGTCGTTGCACGAGGCCTACGGCACGTGGCGCCTCAAAATGAACTACGGTCGTGAATACATGGGGTGCAGCCGATCCACCTTTGTTATCGACACCGACGGCACCATTGCGTGGGCAAGGTACAACGTGAAGGCCAAGGGGCATGTTGCCATGTTGCTTCGTGAACTCGGACTCGATGCGTGAGGGTGATTTCCTGACAGACAACACACGGCACGTGGTGGAGCGCTTCTTGAAGCGCTGCATGGCCTACGCTGAATCCAGCATCGCCCGAAAGAAGGGGCGGGGTGAGGACGTCTCCTCGTGGGCCGCCTACCTTGAGCACACCTCCTTCGCCCTCGCCGAGGTCGAACAAGGCCGCTTGGACGCTTGGATCACGGAGGAGGAGATCGACGTTGAACCTCACAGAAGCGGCCAACGCCTTGGCGAGCATCCGGAACGCACGGACCTCGCCACGTTGGCGCACCAAGAGCGCGCCGCGCTTCTGAACGCAATCTTGAGCCCCCGCCCGCTCGTTCTCGTCGCGACATCGGACCCGCACGGAAACGCCAACATCGCACCGATGACGTCCATGGCCGTCGTTTCCAACTCACCGCCCCTGCTGACGATGTCCCTGTCCGTAGATCGAAACGGACGCGCTCGCGACACGTTGCTCAACCTTCGAAGCAGCCGACGCGCCAGCGTGTATGTCCTGCTCCCTGGCCCCGACGATGCCGCGCTCGTGCACGCAACGGCCACCCCACTGCCTCATGGGCAGAGCGAATGGGACCTCATCCCGCATGAGCGTGACGAGCATGGACAACCGACGCTCAGCCAAGCAGCCGCCCGGTTTGATGTTGAGATGGTGGACGAACATGCACTGCCCGACGCAGTGGCCACCCTTGTGGTGCTCAAGGTGCTGGACGCGATCTTGCCCGCCGCCTACGATGGCGAGGCAGCGTTCCACCTGCTCTGCCAGCACGGGCAGGACAGGCTGATGGCCAGCCCTACGGGTTGGGCGCAAACCGTGCATCACGAATCGTCCTGAAGGCTACGCCACGTCATCGCCAATCCCTCATCAAGACTGGTCGCGGCATCCCATCCGAGCCGTATCCTCGCTTCTGAAGCGTCGGGAAGGCGATGAAGGGCATCCCCGGGCTGCCCACGCTCGGGTCGGCGCTCGATCGCGGCGCCGGTCAAGGCCGCAATCCGTTGGGCAAGGTCCATCACGGACGTCTCCAGTTCAACGCCGAGGTTCGCCACGATCCCGGACAACGAACCGCTTCCGTCC
>JAURMD010000097.1 GCA_030830875.1 Thermoplasmatota archaeon
GCGGCAGGGAGCCCATCGACGCCGTTCGCACCAACGCTGAAGGCATAAACGCGGACGGTTGGGGCGTCCTCCCACGTGGGGTTGACGCGGAACCGCCACGTGATTTCCTTGCCTGCAGGTGTCGTTGTATCGACCACCGTCGAGGTCTCAAGCGTCAGGTAGATGCCTGGATCGGCACGCTTCTCAAAACCTCCAACCTCTGACCACGCCAGCTCAACGGTGCCGGAGGCTGATTCGAAAAGGAGACCTGCTTCGGCCAACGAGGTGCCCGTGGAGGCATCTACGCTGTGGGTTGTGACCATCTCGTAGATGTTGCCGCTGGGGTAGAGGCCGACGGGGCTTCCGGCGACGGTGAGGGTGCTGTCGTAACCGGGGGCGGTGCTGACGACGAGGTCGGCGAACCGCACCGCGCCACCGTTGTTGGTGTGAACAGCGAAGGCAACATCGACGCTCCCAGAGCCACCCGCCAACGCAACGCCTTGGTTCAACTCACGGTCAAAGCCGTTTGCTTCATCGAAGGTGCGCTCCCAATCGTACAGAATGTCGAGGTTGCGCATGACCATCGTGCTTCCCGTCGAAGCATTCGTGCTTTCCACTTCGAAGCGGAAACTGACCCATTCGTTGCCGAAGGCATCGGCAAAGGCATAGGTCACCAAGGGATTGCTCATGAGGCTGTTAATGGCGTTCACAAGACCGAGGGTCCCGGCCTCTTCTTGGAAGTAGGTCGACATGTTTGGGACGCTTCCAAGGTCGACGGATTGGGTACCGGAGTGGAGGGCGAGGTCGAAGCCTTCGCTCACGTCCGTGGTGGAGACGATGCCGATTTGGTCCATGACGAGGTCTGCCGTGAGGACGGTCGCACCGCGAGGGAGAACAAAGGTCCCGCCGACGGCACGAGCGTTGAGGTTGAGGGTCAGCGTGTTCGTCTCAGAAGCGGTATGGACACCGTTCACAAAGCTCCCATAGAACTTCGTTTGACGGCCAAGGGCCGAGAACGCAGGCTGGTCAAAGCCCCAATCCACGTCACCGTCGCCTGCAATATCGACGAGCACACCGCTGGCATGGTGGCCAAAACGAAGGTCGAACCACATTTCCGACACATCGCAGTTCGTGAAGCCGTTGAGGGGATCGAACTGGAAGCCGACGTTGGCAGAGAATCCGAAGATGGGTGCGTCAAGCTCCGTCCAGGAATCAACGGTCAGGTTGACCTGTTCCATCTCGCCTGGAGCGGTGATGAACACCGTTGGAACCTCGCCGCAATCTCGGTTGATCACGGGGCGAACCGCCGTGATGGGGTGAGCAAACTTCGGACGTTCAACGGCGGGTGAGAAGGTGGTGTCCACAACCTTCGGAGCATAGACCATCGGTCCTCCCTGAGCGTGCCAAATGCCGTCGTAGACGAGCGGATTTGAAGCGTCGGTCTGGTTGAATCCTGTTCCTACGCGAGTACCGATGTTGAAACCGTGCAGTACGGCCGTGGAAAGACGGTTCGGACCAGAGTTCCACTTGAAGACGAAATCGAGCGAGCGATGTTCGTCGGCGTCAATGTCCCACAGTTCGATGATGTCCCCCTGAAGGTCCTGCATCGGGTTTCCACTGACGTCGTACACCAAGTTGCCCGTCATCGTGTTCATCACGTCGACGGTCAGGGTGCCTGAGGCCGTGGTCTCCGATTCAACGTTCAGGATCCCGTACCCGTTCGGGTGGAGTGGGCCCCCGTTCACATTGGGAAGGAAGCCTCGAACCTTCATCCATCCGCTCTGGGGAAGCAGTTGACCCAAGCGCACGTTGTCGACGTACCAACCTGGGAAGGTTTGGTTGACGGGGGAACTGCCGCTGCCACCTTGGTTGTTGTGTTCAACCACGAAACGAAGTTGGACGTACCGACCGACATAATCGCTGAGGTCGACCGCGACCTCGGCCCATCCCGAAGGATTGTTGGCGTTGACGCTTGTCCCAGCGAAGGCTGAATCGCCGTTGGCGATGCCCCCGCAACCGTACTGCACTTGACCCTGAGAACTTCCCTTGGTGTAGTAACCATTGCCAAACCCAATGTTCGTGGTGTTCGCTTGATCGATGTCGATGTAGGTGAAGGCGTTCGCACCGCCGGTGTCGGGGGGGAAGAATTCGTCGTTTCGATCTCGAATTTGCAAGTAGGCGCAATCACGGTAGTACTTCTGCACCCCGCCCGTGCCGGATTCAAGCCAATGCAGGGCGTGGAACGAGGAGAAACGCAGGGTCGTTCCGCCCATGGAAGGGTCGATGAAAATCGGCGGCGAGAGCATCATGCTCTCGAAGTCGTTGCCGTTGTTGTCGTCGCGGTTGTCGTCGTCGTAGGGGTTCGTCCCCCAGCACATCTCGCCCGAAGCGCATCCGGTCGGCAACACGCCAGCGGATGCGGGGATGCTCCGATGCTCCCATCCCCATTGGCTCATCAGGGGTTGTGTCCCGTCTGTGAAATTCTTGGTGGTCCCCTCAAAATCGGTCAGGAAACCGTTGGACTTCAGGCTCACCGGGGTGGCTGAGGAGCCCTCCTCAAACTGGAAGTCGTTTTTGGCCGAGAAGGCCGTCAATTGTCCATTGGCATCCGGGCTCCATGTCTTCGGGAGCGTTTCGGTGTCGATGCGAACGAAAGCGTTGTGCTCTGCCATGGCTGTGCCGATGGTCATCGAGGCCCCCGTGACCGTTTGCCCCGCAGGCAAGGTGACCTGAGCACCATCGTCGTTCATCCAGGTTGCTGGGTCGCGGACGTCAGCCACGGCCTCCGACTCACCGTTCTCGAACTGCGTGACGTTGATGGCGCCAGCCATGGGGGTGAGCAAGAGAAGCGTCAGCATGAGCATGGCACGAGTGCGACCGGAGCCTTCGACAATCATAGGAGCACCAACGTCGCTTCGGACGACTCGCCTGCCTAAAAGCATCCCGTGCGTCGGAGTGATTGACCGGGTCACAGCGAAACAACACGATGACCTTCCCAAACCGCATCCACAAGTGCCTGTAAGCCCCCGAGTCGGTCTTCGCTTCGCTCCAGCCACTCGAGGTTCGCTACCGTCGTCGGATGCTTCGGACCGAGCACATCACAGATTTCTGGACCGGTGCTAAGGTCGAAGGTGCCAAGGGAGCGGGCCATGTCGACGATCGATGACTTGTCAAGGCCAAGCAAAGGCCTCAACACCGGCAAGCCCCCTGCCAATTCGACTGCGCCAAGGTTGCCTAACGTTTGGCTGGAGACCTGCCCGAGGTTTTCACCGGTGAGCAAGGCGCTCGCCTTGACCTCCGAGGCATGGCGCGACGCGATGGCGTTGAAGAGGCGCTTGAGATGAATGAAGTATTCAGAGTGGCACCAAGGTTCCGTGAATTTCGACATGACCGATGCCACGGGAACCACGTGGAGTTCTGGCACAATGCGAGCCTGCATCACTTCACCTGGCTGGCCATCGAGGCGTCGCAAGCGGTGAAGGCACGCCACGACCTTCCCTTCAGCCTCGGGACCGGTCACCGGTTCCATGCTGAAATGAATCGGGTGGACCGTCCAACCTGCTCGAACAGCCCGAGCAACGGCAACTGGTGAATCTAGCCCCCCCGAGACCAGGCCGACACACCGGGCCATGAGGCGGGGGCTTTCAGACGACGTCATAGGGCTTGCCCGCTGGCGAGGATTCTTGACGGGCAGCGACAGGGGGCTTGCATGGAGCCGTACTCCATCGAGCCCGTCACCCTCATCGAGGAAGTCTTCCCGCAGGACACGAACGCCTACGACACGCTCTTTGGCGGTCGATTGCTCTCTTTGATGGACAAGGCGGGAGGCATCGCATGCGCCAAATTCGCCCACAGGGAGTTCGTGACCGTGTCCATCGACACCCTGACCTTCATCGCCCCTGCCCGGCAGGGTGATCTGCTCGAAGTGACGGGCAAGGTCGTGTTCACCTCGAACCACACCGCCTGCGTGAAGGTGACCGCCTGCGCGATGAGCAAGGCAGACTGGGCAAGGAAACGCATTTGTGAAGGATACTTCTTTTTCGTCGCCATCGATTCCATGATGCGTCCAATTCCCATTCCACAGCTTCACCCCGAGGACGAAGAAGCACAGGCCGAATGGGACCATGCAGCCTCACTCAAGAACTCCATGCTGCAGAAGCGGTCTCCGTCCAAGGCTTGATGTGGACCACGACAACGCACGGTCATGCCCGTGCTCAACATCGCCGCAGTGATGAGCGACGATTTGGCCAGAAACGTCGCCAAACCAAGCGACCAGCGCGATGTCCACACCTACGTCCACAAAGAGACCGGTCCGGAGGGGGCGCGCATTCTATCCATCATTCGCCCTGCGAAATTTCCCGAGCGACTTCGTCCGCTGCTGAACGCGCTGTCCGTGGGCAGGGTCGGCCTCATTGAAGTCAACGCCATCAACGCAGCACTTGGCGAGACGTTGGTCGCGTTTGCAAGCGCAGGCATTGCACGTGGCCTTGCCGTGATTCGGAATCCCGAAGGTGGCTGGATTGACGAACATCAGGTACGGTCCTTGTTTTCGCAGGCAGGCCTCGAACAGTGGACCTTCGAAAGCGACGATGGCATCCACCTTCGAGAGAAGTTGTATGCCCTGATGGACGAACTCAAGGAGAGCCTTGCTCAAGAGGCACGTCGTGGCTTAGTCCTCCCAGTGGACCAGCATTTCAACGTCCGTGGCATCGGTTTGGTGGCGATTGGCTACGTGCAGGCGGGCACCGTCAAGCAGCACGACGAAATCCTGATGCTGCCCGCAAAAGGAGGTGGGACGGCCAAATCCCTCCAGGTCATGGACGACGACGTGTCGATGGCGTCGGCGGGTGACCGGGTAGGCTTAGCGCTGCGAAACGCACAGGAATCGCACCTCACCGGCGGGACCATCATCGTCCACCCCCCCATCGACGATGCGCGAACGAACACCCACCGGCCTGCAGCATTGGAGGCTCATGCGTCCTCCAACGTGGACCTCACCCCCTCGCCATTTCAACGAAGAGCCCTGCAGGTTGGCGACGTTGTGCACGTCTCCGTCGATCTTCAATTCGTTGTTGGGCGCGTGGTCGATGGTGAGGGGCGTTCGCTGGTGGTCGAATGGGAGCATCCTGTCCTCGTCCGCACCGAATCGCCTCCAACCGCCGTGCTTGCTCAACTGGATTCCAACCCCCGAATCGTCGGCGCAGCACGCCTCGAGCGTCGGGCCTGATTCGGCGAACTGAAAGGCCGCCAGCAACCACCTCGAGCCACGTCTCCGCGTGGGTCATCTTCATAGTGGGAAGCGCCAAGTGAGGGCGGATGGGTATGACGGAGCCGGCCTTTGCCGGCCCGACGGGCAGTCACCATGAGGTGCTGTCAGGCTTGAGGATGTCAGGTATGAAGGGGAAAGTCAAGGTGGCCCTTGACTCCTCGTGCCTGATCATCGAAGCAAGGCACGGAGAGTCCACCAATTTCCCCGTTGGTTCGGTTCGCACGTACAACCATCACCAAACCCACTTGATGCCGCCGCTGACGCAGTACCTAGGCGCCCTTATGGTGGCGTCTGGGTTGTGGCTCATCGAAACCGTTTCCGTTCGAAACACCATCTTGCTGCTCGGAACCAGCATGCTAGCGGCTTGGTTCCTGACACGGCAACCCACGTTGACCGTGGAACTCACCAATGGAGAGCACCACGTCATCACCGGACCTGACTCAACGCTCATGCAACTCGGCTACGTGCTCGGCCGAATTCAACAGGGCATGACCATCGAGGAAGCCCGCATCGGCTTGGACCTCATCGACGCGCAACGGCCGCACCCCATCACATCAACGCCGGAGGCCTTGATGACGCCAACGTCAATCGGCGCGATGCTGCACGGAGTTGAAGCCGTCCACACCTCTGCCGAGGAAGTACTGGACGCCTTCCTCATCGACGACGACGTACCCGTCTCCGTGCCAACGCCATCGGTGGTCAACATCAATATCCACCGCACGGATGAATTCCTTCCGGCGGCAACATTGGACTCAACCTCGGCAGGAGGAGGGCTGCTCGGACGCGCGGCAACAGCGCTGAACGACACCCGGCTTCAAGCTCCACAACAGGCGCCGGTGCACCCGAGAAGCCCTGTTGACCCTCTGGAGGCTGAACACCTTCGCAACCAATCCTCATCGCCCTTTGCAGCCAGCGGCACAGGTTGGGCGGAAGCCACCTCCACCCCGCTGCCGTCGACCGACACGGGCGAGTTCCAGTTCCTGCCGAGTTACTTCGGTGCGGTAGGAACCTCGAGGCCAAGGCCAACAGTTGAATCGCCTGCTGAGGCGCCTGTTCCTCTGCAGGGCCTGCCAGCACCTCTGCAGGCGCCGTTGCACCAAACACTCGACCCAGAACCTCAGGCCCCTCCACCACGTGGCGTCGTGAGTCAGGCCACAACAGCCACGAGCCTCGAGCCTGCACCTCGCCAATTGGGTGGGAACCTGAGCCCGCGTGGTCAGCATTCGTCCCACACGCACCTCCATCCCGACAGAATTCCCCGGACAAAGAGCGGTTTCTTCCACACGTTGCTCAGTGCCGTCCTTGGCCTTCGACAGCCGTCCCGCCAGGAGCAGGAATACACCCTGATGTACGGCGACCCCGACGGAGGATTTCGACCTAGCCAAGCGACAGACATGTCAACGTTCCAGCGTGCGAGGTTGAGATCCGACAGCGAGTCGCAGGCGATGCTGAACGAGCAGCAGCACCGATTGGCAGGCTCCACTGGAGGAGAGCGTCCTGACGACCATTTGCGACGCTTGATGGACACCCTGTCGATTTCTTCCCTCCCGGGCAGCGAGTCGACCCTGACCGGCGATTGGCAGCGCGAGATTGCTCCCCGAAGGTTCGAAGACCTGCACGAAGTTGGCAGCGAATCGACTGCAGGCGCTCGTTACCGGTTTGCTAACATTGAACGCTTGGATGGATGAACCCCTTTCAGGCACTTAGACGCTGCAGGTCCTGAAGTCGTGCTGCTTTGGCATGCACATCCATGTCAAGCAGACCGCTCACACCAACGGTCTCGAGGGTGAAACTGGCCACGACGCTCGCATGCTCGAGGGCTGAACGGAGTTCGGCACGGCCGACTGGCCCCGTTCCCTTTGCCAGTTCAGCAGCGATGGTTCCAGCGAAACTGTCGCCACAGCCGGTTGGGTCCACCAAGCCTGGCGACGGGACCGCTGGGACGACCATTGGACCCGTTGGATGCAACACATAGGCACCGTGTTCTCCCCGCTTGACGATGAGGGTGGCGTCCGGTCGCAGCATACCCTTGACGACCACCGCTGCTGCGGCGGTGGACCCGCGCGTTCCGAGGCTTCGAACCTCCGCATCGTTGAGAACGACGATGTCAACGCGACCCAACACATTGAGCAGGTCATCGTTTGCAAGCTCAATCCAGAGGTTCATCGAATCCAGCATGGTCAAGCGACGGGCCGTCACTTGCTCAAGCACAGACGCCTGCACGAGAGGGTGAAGGTTTGCGCAGAGAAGGACGGAAGGATGACGGTACGTTTCTGGGACCTTCGGGTCAAAGCTGCCGAGCACGTTGAGGTCGGTGCGAAGCGTGGTCGCCTCGTCCATCGTGCCCTCGTACGAACCCCACCATCGGAAGGTCGAACCATCACCCTGCATCAGGCCCGTGAGGTCGATGCCTCGGGCTTCGAGGAGGTCTCGATCCTCGGCCTTGAAATCGTGACCGACAACGCCCACCACTCCGACCTTCGGCGCAGCAAAGGACGCTGCAATTCCGGCGTACGTTGCTGAGCCTCCAAGGAGGTCCTCCCCCGACCCCTTCGGGGTGGAGATGGCATCGTACCCCATGCTGCCAACGACGACGACGTCCATGCGGCGTCGTACAAGGGACGGGACAAGAATCCTCGTCATCCGCGACGCTCGGTGACAACCGAGCGACGGGTCCCGCTTGTCACATCAATGACCTCGCTGCTCGTGACGGTCCGACCGTGGTGGGAGACAACCCCGGGGAGGTAGCCGTCGCATACGCCTGCGGCGACGAACACGGCGTCTTCGGAACGGCAGAGGTCTTCTGCCTCCCACACGCGCTCGATATCGTCGCCAACCATCGCTTCGGCTCGCGCGGCTTCAGTTTCGTTGCTGAGCACGAGTCGACCTTGAAATCGCCCTCCCAATCCTCGGATGGCCGTTGCGGTGATGACCCCCTCCGGGGCGGCACCTATGCCCATCAGCATGTCGTATGGTCCATCATCCCGTGCGGCCCAAATGCCAGCACTCACGTCCCCGTCCGAAAACAACTCAAGCGAGGCTCCGGCCACCTTCACCTCGCGAATCAAGTCGGCGTGACGGGCACGATCCAGAGCAGCAACCCGAACGGCACCTGCCTCAACATCGAGCACGTTCGCTGCCTGCTCGATGTTCCAAGCCACCCCACCGTCAAGGTCGACGTGAGGGGCGAGTGCTGGACCAACCGCGAGTTTGTCCATGTAACAATCCGGGGCATGAAGCAGGGCTCCCCGAGGGGCTGCGGCCAAGACTGCAATGGAATTGGGGAGGTTCTCGGCGCAGTTGGTTGTGCATTCAAGCGGGTCCACCGCGATGTCCAAGGCAAGGGCGCCAGGCACGCCGACTTCGGCACCGATTTCTTCCCCAATGTAGAGCATTGGGGCATCGTCCCGCTCGCCTTCACCGATGGCGACCCGCCCGTCAAAGGGCGCGTGGTCAAAGGAGCGGCGCATGGCCTCAACGGCTGCACCGTCGGCTGCATCCTTGTCGCCGAGGCCTCGCCACGCAGCGCTGGCAATGGCGGCCATATCGACGGCATGCAAGAGGTGAGGCCATGCATCGCCAACGCGCATGACCACCCCACTGGGGCGTGGATGATGAACGCACCGGACCTCAAGCCGCAGACTTGAGTTTGCTCACGACACGTAGACCGTCGATTCGAGCGATGGGATACTGGCCTTCGTCGTCTTTCTCGAACGATTTCACCATGTCGTATGCACACAGCAAGCCCGCAGCAACACCTGCAAGCGCTTCCATCTCAATGCCCGTCCTGTAATGGGCACCGACCTCGACCACGCAACCAAGTCGTTCCCCCTCAACGAGCCACCGTACCTTGCACGAGGCCACGGGGACAGGATGGCAGTGAGGGATCAGCCGAGGTGTGTCTTTCACGGCTTGGATCGCAGCGATGGTTGACGCCTCTCGAACGTCCCCTTTCTTCACGCTCCCGCTAAGGATGGCTTCGATGGAGGAAGCTTGTAGGGTCAACCAACCTTCAGCCATGGCCTTGCGTGCCACCACCGGTTTGTCGGCGATGTCAACGATTCCTTCGATTTCAGCCGAGACCTGCCTTCCATTGTGCACCATCCGCGGTCACCTCACGTTTCCACAGGGGGGCCTGCTGCTTGAGTTCATCGATGAGCCACCGGCAGGCGTCGAAGGCAGGGCCGCGATGTGGGGAAGCAACATGAATGGCCACGATGGGTTCGGCAGGCCCGACAGCACCCGTTCGGTGCGCGATGGCAACCGCAGAGACGCCGAAACGTTCGATGGCGGCTTCCGCGAGAGAATGCAGCACCCGTGGAAGTTCCTCCTCCCATGCATCAAATTCCAATCGAAGGATGTCGACGCCGTCGTCAACGCCTCGCGTCAGGCCAAGGAAACTGGCCACGGCACCTGATCCATGAACCGGGAGACGGGACCGAAGCGCATCGGGGTCGAGGAAGGACGCAGGGGTTTCGATGACGATGGACGGAGCAGCGTCGCCCATGCTCGATGCTCGGGGGGCGCATCCTTCAAACTCTCTGGGTCGATGGGGTTGTATGCCGTCGGACCGCCCTGTCACGGTGGCAGGCGCGGGCCTCTCCGGTCTTGCCGCCGCAACGGTGCTCGCACGAGCAGGGAAGGAAGTGCACGTTCACGACATTCGAGAGGACTCTGGAGCCCGGTTCGATGGAGACTTTCAGGCCCTCGAAAACTGGAGCATGGACGTGGATTTCTTCGATCAGCTCGCCTCATGGGGCTTTGACTCAACGTCGTTCAAATCCACCTCCTTTGCTGTCGTTGATCTCGTTCACCCTGACGATGTCATCACGCAGGCACGAACCGACGGCGTCGCGTACCGGATCGTTGAACGGGGTACGTCTGAGCACACCACCGACCAGGCCTTCAAACGAATGGCCATCGATGCAGGAGCCACCCTGCATTACAAGTCCCGAATCAACATCGATGATGCAGACATCGTTGCATGCGGCCCGAAAGACACCTCGGCATTGGCCCTCGGTGAAATTTTCCATACGGCACATCCAAACCACATTGCGTTCCAACTCAACGACAAACTCGCGCCAGGCGCCTACAGTTACATGATCATCATCGACGGCGTTGGACTCATCTGCACCTGCCTTTGGCGGAAGCAGCAGAAAAGCGAGCGCTTCCTCAACGAGTGCATCGCCACCTATCAACGCCTGTACCCAGACATCGACATGGAGCCCATCAAACGCGTGGGAGGGAAGGGGGATTTCACCATCAACGGCTGCTACACCGCCCCCGACACCGGCCAACATTTTGTTGGAGAATCCGGAGGCCTGCAGGATTTCATGTGGGGATTTGGCATGCGCATGGCGGTCTGGTCAGGGGTGTTAGCCGCAACTGAATTGCTTGGTGGCCCCTCCTATGAAAAAGAAGTACGACGGCACCTCTTGCCGTATGTCCAGACGAGCGTCGCCAACCGGTGGCTGATGAACCGTGTTGGTGACCGGACGTTCAAGCGGATGTGCGTGCGTTGGATGCGAGATCAAGACCGGTCTGGCGATGGCCTTCGATGGATTGGACGCCTCTTCCGTCC
>JAURMD010000098.1 GCA_030830875.1 Thermoplasmatota archaeon
CGGCCTCACGAAGGCCTACGGTTCTCACGTGGCGCTCGATGCGTTGGACCTGCGCATCGAAGCGGGAGCGACCGGCCTGCTGGGTGCGAACGGTGCCGGGAAATCCACGCTTCTGAAGACGCTTCTCGGCCTCATTCAGGTGAGCGCAGGAGAGGGAAAGGTGCTCGGACTTGACATCCGGACCGAAGGCCCGAGCATCCGTCAGCGCATCGGCTACATGCCTGAGTACGAAGCGTTGGACCCTCGGATGGACGGCATCCACCAGGTGCGCTACGCCGGTGAATTGTTGGGCATGAACCCGACTGTGGCGATGGGCCGCGCCCATCAGGCCCTCGAATATGTCGGACTTGGTGAGCAACGCTACCGACCCATCAGCAGTTACTCCACCGGCATGCGGCAGGCCACGAAGTTGGCATGCGCCATCATCCATGACCCCGAACTCATCATCGCCGATGAGCCGTCCAACGGCTTGGACGCGGCCTCAAGGGAGTTCATGCTTCAGACGCTTGACACCACGGTTCGCAACGGTCAACGGAGCGTGCTGATGGCCAGCCACCTCATGGACGATGTTGAACAGGTCTGCGAACGGATTGTTCTCCTCCACAAGGGCAGGCTCGTTGCGCAGGGTCGCATCGAGGACCTGAAGGCCATCGACCGCGAGTACGAGGTGCACGTGTGGGGCGCTGCCGACGCGATGGCCTCAGGACTCGCTGACCGTGGCCTTCGCGTCCGCCGTGAAGGCCGGGTGATGCGCGTTGCTCAGGAGCGGGATGGCATTCCGACTGAAATCCTCGAGGTCGCGGCCGAGGTGGGCTCCCAAATCCGGCGCCTCCACATGTACGAGGCCTCCTTGGAGGACCTGTTCATCGCCATCATGGAGCGTCTTGGGCACGAAGTCAAGTCAAGCGAAGACCTGTACGTGAGCACGTCGGTTGGAGGTGGTGGGTCTGCCTGAACCCTCCGTTTTCGACCGCTCTCAAGCGGAGGAGGTTCGCTTTGACGAGGCTTCCCCGGTGACGGGTTCGTCGCGCATCGAAGCTGCTTGGTCCGCTCAGGACGACGGGTCCGCAAGCGTCGCGGGGGCCGGTGAAGCAACAGGGCACGTGTTCACGCAAACCTACCTTCCATGGAGCGGTACCCTCAACCCGAGGTGGGCTCGCAACTGGGCGGTGTACCGTCATCATCTTGCAGGACTCGTGCGAAGCGGTCACCGGCCATGGCCTGTCCTCGTGCGCCTGTACCTGCTGGTGGTGCTGATCGGTGCGGCTGCGGACGTCTTTCCCATCCTCCTTTCGTCCATCCTCGGCGACGGTGCCTCCATCGTGAGCGTCTTTGGCGTCAGTCGGAATTCGCTGTACGCGCACGTGCTTGGCTTCTTTCCCCGCAACATCCTCTACTATCCCGTGGTCACCGCCCTCATCATTGGCACGATGATCTCCGAAGACCGATTGAACGGGACCTCTGCACTGTATTTCAGTCGCCCGATTTCCAGGCTCGATTATGTAATGATGAAGTACCTCGCCGCCGCCTCCGTCCTCGGCCTGCTGTGCATCGGCACGTTGCTGCTGTTTTACTTCGCTGAAGTGCTCGCCATGGGCCGTGGCTGGGCATGGGTGGCCGACACGTTTCCTCATCTCATGGCAGCGGCGGGGGCTGGCCTGCTGTTGGTCATCACCTACACTTCGCTCGGGCTCGGCTTGTCCAGTGTCTCAACGAACGGCTATTTTCCAGCCATTGGGCTCATCGCCCTCGTGCTTGGTTCGAAATCGCTGGCCGAGATTGTTGGGCTTCTCTTTGACCAGGACGTGCTGTACCTCTTCTCCCCGTACGATGCGCTTGCGAACGTCGGGCAGCACCTGCTGGGCATCGAGTCAAACTACGCCCTACCGTGGACATGGTCGCTGGTCTCGGTGGTGGTCATGAACGCCATCGCCTTGTACGTGCTCGCTGCGCGAGTGGCTTCGATGGAGGTGACCCGGGAATGATGCCAGACCTCGCTCAGGTCGGTCATGCGGCGGACCCTGCCGTCCCCGTCCCTGTGGACAGCAAGGTGCCGGCTGTGGTCTTTGACCGCGTCTCCAAAACCTACGGTCGCATCCACGCCTTGAGCAACATCAACCTCGCCATCTCAGGTGGCGTGACCGGAATCCTTGGCCTCAACGGCGCCGGAAAATCATCCCTCTTCAACCTCCTCATGGGCCGCTGTCGTCCTTCGAGCGGCGAGGTTCGGCTCTTTGGCATCGACCCGTGGAAGGACCCTAGCCCGTACGCAAGGGTCGGATTCGTTCCAGAATCCGAGAAACTCCACGATTGGATGTCGGCAGGGGATTTCGTCGCTACCTTCGCCCGTTTGCACGGCCTTGGTCGCGAGCAAGCCAAGGCCGAGGCCGAACGTGTCCTCACCTTCGTTGGCCTCCAAGAAAACATCCACTCAGAGATTGGACGTTTCTCCAAAGGCATGCGCCAGCGGGTCAAGATCGCTCATGCCTTGGTCAACGATCCCGACCTCATCGTCCTCGACGAGCCGCTCACGGGTTGCGACCCCTTAGCACGAACGACGATCATGAACGTCGTACGTGAACTTGGTCGGATGGGACGCACCGTGTTGGTCAGCAGCCACATCCTGCATGAAATCGAGCGGATTACAGAACAGATCGTCTTGCTGCATCACGGCCAAGTGTTGGCCCTCGGCAACGTCCATGGCATCCGGGCTCGGCTCGATCGAATCCCGCATCGGATCTTGATTCAAACCGACGAGGCGAACCGCCTCGCCAAGACGGTGCTCGACCTTGAGGACGTTCATGGCGTCCTCCTTCCCAGTCCCGGCACGGTCGATATCCTCACCCACGACCTTGGTGCGGTGCACAGGGCCCTGCCCCGGTTGATTGTTGACGGTGGATTCACCGTTCATCGGATTGACAATCCGGACGATGACCTCGAGTCCATCATCGGACACCTCGTCGGCGGAGGCGGTGCTTGATGAGCGATGAGGCCACCAAGGCTTGGGCTGCGCTCGACCGCAAGGCGACGGCCGTAGCGGAATTCACCTTGCGGCAGTACCGCACGCGCCTTTCGACTTGGGTCGTCCTCGGTTGCGTCGGCCTTGCCCTTGGAACCATCCTGCTGTTTTACATGCAGGCAATGAGCGAAGAGGTGATCGCTGTGGACAACGACGGCGACGCAGCGGACCCCGATGGGGACGGTTACCCCACCGGTCAGGAGGTGTCCCTCGGGACCGACCCCTACTTTGCGCTCGACCACCCAGGCCTGTTCGACCCCCCCGTCGAACCTGACCCTCCTGAACGATGGATCGATGAAGACGGCCCCTCCTTCGGCGAAGCGAACAGCACCGACGAGAGCCCCACCTTCGGATTCGACGACGATGGGGACTGCACCGGTGCCGACGTCCCTGAACGGAGCAAAGACAGCAACGGCAACGGTGTGGCCTGCGACATTGTGCTTCGAAGCACGTATTCAGGGGCGTCGTACCTGTTGACCGACGGCGCGGTGGACGAGGACCCTTCGGAAGCGGAACTGCTTCCAGAAGTGACGCATCGAGCCTTCCTGCTGGGCTATGGCAAACTTGGCCTGGTCTTCATCGTGGGCATTTTCGTGCCGCTCTTCCTCGCTTCCGGACTCGTTCGAACCGAAATTTCCTCCGGAACGATGCACTACATGCTCGCCAAACCCATTGCTCGGGGCGAAGTCTTGCTGTACCGCATGCTTGGGTACCTGGCGTTGGTCTGGCCCGTCAGTGCAGCCTTGGTGCTGATTTCTGCCCTCGTGACGGGTCTGGCCGCACCCGGTGAGGGATGGCTCAGGGTGTCCGACCTTGGACTCTGGTTGGCGATGTTGCTGGCCACATGGCTCGCCCTGCTCGTCTATGGGATGCTGTTCATGACCTTGGGTGTCATGTGGCGTTTCGGCATCGTCTTGGCCCTGCCGTTCGCAGCATGGGAGTTCGGTCTCGCCTTCCTCTCCATGAACAATCCTTCCTCACCGTTGTTGCGTGTGTCCGTCATTGGATGGTGCCTCTCCATCATCGACGCTGCAACCCGCTTGGTGTGGAAGGATCACGATCTCTTCGTAGCCTACACGTCCGATGGTGCCTACTGGGGGCCCTCAGGCCCACCTGGGGAAGCCTTGGCGATTCTGACCTCGGACGCGCCCTTTGCCGTGAGCCCAACGTGGAACATCGCCATCGCGGTGCTCGTGCTGCTCATGCAGGCCGGACTCGTATGGCTGGTGGGGGCTGCGATGTTCAACGGGAAGGAGATCGCGTGACGGCTCCCGCCCGGTTCCTCGGTGACCTCGCGGGCTTGTGGCGTCTGCACGACCGACCGTTCCTGCGCGGTTTGACGTGGGACTGGTGGTGGTGGCTTGTCATGCTGGACGATGACGAGGGGCGCCCGTCCGGACGACAGCTCATGACGCTGTGGTCCACGAAAGACGCGCCCCTTGTCGAGGTGAACGGTGAAGCATGGCGTCCTCAGGGCCGCCCTGGCCTCGACGAGCACGGCGGGATGTCGCTTGATGGCATGGTGTGTGCATGGTGGTTCGACGGCACGCGCATGCACGACGCGATGCTCGCAGAACGATGCAGCATGGTCGTGATGCCAGCCAGCCATCCCTCATGGCCAGAGTCGTCCGGGCGGGCTCTCCCCGGTGCTGGTGCTGTGGTCCCCTTGCTCGACAACGACCTGAGCATGGGGTTGGTTGAGGACACGTCCGCCTTTTGGCTCACGCTCGACCGCATGCCTGCCGGTGCACCGTTCTCCTCCCTTGAACTCACGATGCGGCCAAGCAGCGAGCGTCTGTCAACGGCTCGGCAAGCCACCGCGACGTACGCTGCCGGCATGGGGTACGATATTTTGCGGCTTCACGGGACCTCGGCCGAGGGGCGCATCGACGGAACGGCCGTCACCGGAACCGCGTACTTCCAGAAGGTGAAGGTTCAGGCCCCATCGGTCCCTTGGTATTGGGGCGTGCTTCACTTCTCAGATGGAAGTTACCTCGATTGGTTCCTTCCACACCTGGCCCCCACCGTGACCAACCTCGATGCTCGCCCGTGGCGCCGTCGTGACCATGGCCACCTGGCCCTCAGCGAGGGGGGCTTGCTGCACGATGCTGATCGGGACCACACCGAGCGCTTTGCACGCGTCGAGGTCGGCAAGGCCGACGAAGGTGGCTTGCCCGTGTTCTCGGTCAAGATGCGGAACGGCCGTGTGCGCGTCGAACTTGTCGTCGCCGCGCTGGGTCGGGCGCATTGGACCTTCGACCAACCAACCCGGGCTGGCCTGCGAAGCCATTTGACCTACAACGAGTACCCGCTTGAGGTTCGCCATCTGCGCTTGGAGGACGAGCGCGGAGTCCGAACCGAACGGGATTTTGCTTGGGTCCGCGGAAACGCAGAGCATGCATGGGGCCTTCTTCACTGACCTCATTGAGGAAACGTTCATGGCAAAGGCCTGCTGAAGAGGAGATGGTCACCATGAGCGATGATGCCCTCATGCCCGAGGAATCCGCCCCTGAACCGGAGACGGTTGACGTCCCTTCTGCGCCTTCCGCATCCGCTCCCTCGACGACAGATCTTCCCGCGCAAAAGGGCGCGTCAAGCAGCGACGAGGCCTTGAAAAAGAAATTCAGAACCATTACCGGCGAGGATATTTTGTCCCATGTTCGCCCCTCCTTCTTCGGCTTCTTCGGACATTATGTGTTGGCGTTGGCCCTGTTCGGGTTGCACTGGTTGTTTTCTGGGGACACGATGCGCAACCTCGTGGAAGGCGACGGAGGGAGTTCCATCATGGGATTCCTGGCGGGGCTGCTCGCCAACGACGTCACCTTCACCGGGGCGATGCTCGCCCTTGCGTGGTTCAACCGCATGATGAACGGCAACACCTCGAACCGCTGGCTCACCTCGTGGCTGCTGATTGCAAGCCTGGCCCCCATGCTCACGGTGCTCGACAACTGGCTTGCGGCCTTCGTTGGTGACCCGTACCCCTCCGTTTTGGGCCTTGAGGGGCTCCTTCCCGACTACAACCACTTCTTTGCGGGCCTGATTTTCTCGGGCACCCTCGTGCTCCTGACGGTCTGGTACCAACGCTCCTTTCACTACGCCATCACGACCGACGCGGTGATTTTCATCCACCGTTTCTTGCTCGTTCGAGGATACCGTCGAATCCTGTTTGAGAAGATCTCCGAAATCCACGTCAACCGCGGCATGCTGGGGACCCTGCTCGGTTTCGCGACCATCACCCCGCTGACGGACACCGGGTATGGCATGGCTGAGTCCACCCGTGGCGTGGCGACGGGCGTGACTGCTGGCGACATCGCACGATCAAACCCGGACGACAGCACGGCCGAGCGGGCCGGGAAGTCGCTTCTTCGTCGTCTGATTGGACTGATCTTCTACCAGCGAACCGTCACGACGCTGGACGACGACCCGAAAAACTGCTTCTACAGCGTTCGAAAGTCGGGCGACCTTCAACAGCAACTCAACGAACTGCAAAAGCGCCACAGCCAATCCTCTCAGATCGCCGAACTCAAGGCCTCCTTGGAAAACAGAACGTGAGCGTGGCTTTGAAGTGGGTCGTGCCTCAGGCCCACCTGAGGCAGCACCATGTCCGAGGAACTCATCCGCCCCGCACTCGATCTCTACGCAAACGGCAACTTAGAGGGGGCCATCGAGATGCTCGACGACCTGCGCCAAAAGCACGCAGGTGACGCGATGGTGCACCACACCTGGGCCGAACTCGCGAACATCATGAACATGGAAGCGCAAGACGACGTCATTCCGGGCATGAAAATCATGCTCGCGTACAAGAAAGCCATGGAGTTGGACGAAGAGAACGACGAATACATCGCTGACTTCGCAGATTTCGCCTTGGAGTGCAATCGCATCCCCCAAGCCGTCAAGGAGTTCGCGCGGTATGCCACGCGTCTTGAGATGGCGGACATCCCCTACGATGACCGATTGTACAACGCGGCGCGAAACCTTGTCGATCGCATCGAGGTCGTCGACCCTGACCGTTCCTCCGACATGGCCAAACCCTGGCTTCACCAAGCCTTGCTGTGGGCCATTGGCGGGCTTGGTTTCACGCCTGAAGACGTCATCGAGATGCTCCAGTCGTCCTGAGGCAGGTTGATGCGGCCGCAGGTCCACCTCGCGGTTCGGATTGGCTACCTTGGGGACGCTTTCCACGGAAGCCAAGTTCAACCGGACGTGCGAACGGTCCAAGGTGAACTGCAGCGGGTGTTGACGTCCCTTGGCTGGTGGGACCCTGACCACCACCTCATGGTGCTTGGCAGCAGGACGGACGCTGGGGTGCATGTGCGCCGAAACGGCGGGCTCCTCACGTTGGACCGTGACCTCTGGGAGCAAACCGGGGCTCGAAAGGTGGTGCGAGCCATCGACGACCGCCTTCCCGAAGAACTCCGCTTGCTCGACGTGCAGGAGGTTAGTCCTTCATGGAACCCCCGTCTCGCCCTCCATCGTGTCTACCGCTACCGCCTCGAAGGCATCGAAGGTTGGGTGTGCGATGACGTCGATGTGTTCCAACGCCATCTCCAGCATTTCGTGGGGACCTACGACGCTCGGAACATGGCTCGTCTTGAGGAGGGCAAGGACCCCGTGCGGACGGTGCTGTCCGCGACCCCTTGGACGGTGGGAGGCCGCGTGGTTGGCTTCGAAATCGTCGGGCTTGCCTTCCTTTGGAACCAAGTTCGACGAACGGCGATGGCCGTGCACGGCCTCCAAACCGGTCGCCTGACCGAAGACGAAGTGCGCTCCGCCATCGATCGACCAGAACTACCAGCCGATTTTGGAGTGGCCCCTGCCGAGTGGTTGGTGCTCTGGGACGTGGTGTGGGAGGACCTCGATGGCCCTCCTC
>JAURMD010000099.1 GCA_030830875.1 Thermoplasmatota archaeon
CATCCTGTTCATGATGATCGTCTATGCGTCGTTCATCGGCCTCGCTGGCCTCATGAACAGCAGCAAACCGCAGGCCGACCACGGTCACGACGACCATGGCCACCATGGTTCGGCGTCGCCGATCATCATGGCTGTCGGCGTGATGCTCTTCATGATGGGCTTCCCCTCGTTCGCCACCGCTGCGGAGGACTTCCTCTACAACGGCGGCGGTGCCTTTGGCGAGATGCTCCTCAGCCTTGTTGGCCTCTCCGTGGTGATGGCTGGTGTGGCCAACTGGTGGGGCGAAGACCTCCCCTTCGACGGCCACAGCGAGCAAATTGCTACCGCCTCCGCTGACATGGTGCCTTTCCGAGGCCAGCACGTCCGCAAGGCAGGCATCTGGATCTTCCTGATGTCCGAGGTCATGGTGTTCGGCTCCTTCTTCTCCTCCTACCTCCGCATGCGCACCGGCTGGTGCACGGAATGGGCCTTGGACGCTGGCCGATGCACGGGCGAAACCGTGGTGACCGCCTCGGACCTGCTTCGCCACGACATCGCGACGCTGCTGCCCGGTGCCATCAACACCTTCGCGCTGATCATCTCCTCCTACACCATCGTGCTCGCCCTCAAGACGGCCAAGGCGAAGGATTGGACCCCCAAGGAGGGGCTGATGGGCAAGCTGATGCCCAGCCAGCGCATTGCGGTGCGCAACTACCTCATCGCGACGCTGATGCTCGGGTCGATGTTCATCGTGCTGAAGTTGATCGAGTGGAGCCACCTCATCGCTGAGGGCTTCACCTTGCAGAGCCAGCAGGGCTCCATCTTCTACATCGCCACTGGAGCGCACGGCTTGCACGTCTTCCTCGGCCTCATCGTCATGCTCTACATGATTTTCAAGGCCGACCTGGACCCCGAGGTCCATGGAACCGGTTGGACGAACGACAACGCACAGGGGATCGAGTACTTCGGTCTGTACTGGCACTTTGTCGACCTGGCGTGGGTGGTCATCTTCCCCGCCTTCTATCTGTATTGAGGTGAGCGCATGGGAGAACACGCATCTGGCATCGAAAAGTGGGTCGAAGAGAACCTCCCCGTTGACATCTACATGCTGAATTTCATCGTTTTGATGATCCTCACCGTGATCGAAGTCGGCGCAGTGTTCTTCGGAGACCAAATGAGCTTGGGCACGGTCTGGGCCATCCTGATTGGCGTTGGCATCGTGAAGGGCTACGGCATTGCCGCCTTCTTCATGCACCTCGCAGGGGACCCGCGATCCTACCTCTGGAGTTTCGCGTTCCCCTTCTTGTTCGTCACTTTGATGCTCTGGGGCATCGGGTTGTCAAACCCGGGCGGCATCACCGGCCTCCCGGCATGGTGCACGCCGTTCGCCGGCGGGTACGCCACGACGCCCTGAGGCTTGCCGATGCGGCGAGCCTTCGCCGCCTTCTTGGTGCTGATGCTCCTACACGTACCGAGCGCTTCAGCGTACGGCGGGCTGGTGCTATCCCGTGGCAGCGTGGGTGAGGTCAACCTTGTGGATCAGCATGGTGCGACGTTCTCCATGGACACAGTAGAGGAACCGATCCTCGTGGTTGCGTTCATCTACACGTCCTGCCCGGACGTGTGTCCGGTCATTACGCAGACCTTGAAGGCCGTCCAACGCGACCTGCCTGCTTCGTTGCAGGGCCGCGTCGCTTTCCTCTCGATCACGGTGGATCCGGTTCGAGACACTCCTGCCACGCTGCTGGACTTCACCAACCTGCATGACGTTTCATGGCCCCACCTCACCGGAGAGGACGACGTGCTTCAGGACGTCTGGCAACGCTTCGGCATCTCCGTGCAGAGCGAAGTCATCGAAACACATGCTGCAGAACCTGATTTCGCCCCGGTGGCCGCCACCGTCACGCACGTCGATTCCTTCGGCACCTCCATGGAACACCCGTTCACACCCTCGGGTTGGAACCTGACCACGGTGGCGGCTGACGCTGCAGGATGGAGCCTTGTGACAGACGACGGTGACTTTGGCCACATGCTGCTTGGCATCGAGAACGTCACCTCGCCCGAAGATTGGGGGTGGTGGTGGAGCCTCCACGTTTGGAACGACACGACGGAAGCGTGGGAGGAGAGTCAAGTCGGTGTGGACGGCATCGACGCCCTTGCCACGCCCCACCTCGCATGGGTGGCGAGCAACGCGAGCACCCGGCCTGCGACCCCAGAAGGACGCACCTCGGTGGACGTGGTCTTTCCAAACGGGTCGACGGCTCGACAGGTGCTCAACAGCACCTCAGCGTATTACCAAACCCTTGGCAGCCTTGGGGTTCATGGGCTACCACTGAACGTGTCCTCAGACCTCTCGTGGGGCCACATGCTCCACGGCATTTCGTTCGAGGATGCACCGGAAGACTGGAGCTGGTGGTGGCGCCTTGCTGCATGGAACGAGACCACAAAGGCGTGGCAGGATTCTATGGTCGGCATGGACGACCTGAACGACACCCTCCACATTGCATGGGCTCCATCCACCATCAACCTCAGCGATGTGCCGCCTCCGGGGTCGAGCGTGGCGATGGAGGGCAACCTCAGCTCCTGCAACGGGCATGGGTCCGAAATGGGCAGCGGCGCGTCCACCCACTGCATGTGCAACGAAGGGTACGTGTGGGCGGAAGACAACCGCCTCTCCTGCGTGCTTGACGGGACGCTGGCCGTGGGGCACACCACGATGACCCTCATCCTCGACGCCAAGCGCGCCCCGCGAATCGTATGGACGGGTGAAGGATGGAGTCCCGAGGACTTCACCGCCGACCTCGAGGAACTCGCACGTGCCATCGGTGTGATCGAACGGGCGGATGCACCTGCTCCTGGACCGTCGATGGGCCTCGTCGTGCTCACGCTCTTTGGCGCAGCCCTGCTCGCCGAACGGCGGCGTTGATATGCGGTCGGCCTCAGGCAAGGTCAAGCACGGATCGCATAGCCTGGTAGTGCGCCGGCCTTGAAAGCCGGTGTCGTCTGACTCGGGGGTTCGAATCCCTCTCCGTGCGCCTCAGTTTGCACGAGGAACCTTCTCAAACCACAACGCTGTGTCGGAACCATGCGCCGAACCAGCCTTGTGATGCTCCTCGTGTTGAGCATGTCGTTGGCGGGCTGCCTTGCCCCGACGTCCGCCTCTTGGGACGACCGTGGCGTGGTGGTTCAGCAGGACGGCATGACAGCAGCCATCACGACCGGCATGACGGGAAGCCAAACCGAGTTCACGGACGTCGAACTGGCCGGCTGCGCGATGGACGGCACCATCGGGACGGCGGACAACCAGACGCGGCACGTCGTCTTCGAAGGACACCTCGCTGCGAGCACGCTCTACGACAGCCACACGACCGACGTCCGTGGCCTCTCGCTCGCGACGACGGGGGCCGTCATCATCGAGGCCATGACCTTTGAAGCGGCGGCCGAGGTGGCCACCGGCGCAGGTGCACGCATCCCCGTCAACGACTGGAGCGAACCCCTCTACCCTGAGACCTCAAGCGGCCAGAGCACCACCCTCAGCCGTGTTGACCTCGATTCCGTGGACACGGACGACGACAACGAATGGTACGTGGTGGCCCTCATCCCCGGAACGGAGAACATCGCCACAGGCATGGCGTCCCTTGCCGAAGTGCACCGTCCCGTACGGATCGAGGGCTACCTTGTGCAGAGCGTGCCCGGAACGAGCGGAGCCTTGCTTGGCGGAGCGAGCAACGCAAAATCCGGCCGAACCGCCTGCGTGGTTGATGTGCCGAGCAACAACCGGGCTGACCACTTCCTTGTCGTCCAGCAGATTGAGTACGAGTCGTCTACGGTGAGCGCCGACGGGGACGCCGACAATGAATGGGTCATGGGGCAGGTCCCGGTGCTCGGTCGGACCGGTTACGTCGTGTTCCTCCTCGCGGTCGGCGGGGGCGGCAGCGCCGCGATGTACCTCGTGTCCGCAGGTCGCGTCCGTGCGGGCGCGACCGCCTCCGCTCGCGTGCTGCTCGGTGAAGACAACATCAGCAAGGCGAAGGAAGTGGACCGCACGGCCAAGCGTGCCTCCTCGCCCCCCGGACCTTCCAAGGCCTCCTCACCGAAACCGAAGCCAGCACCAGCCCGACAGGAATCCAGCATCGGAGGCTTTGACCTCGATGCGGCCCTCTCTTCCAAGGGCAGCAACCCCGGAGCGGGTGCACCTCGGAGCGGTGGTTCGAGCGTGGTGGCCACGTCCAGCGTCTCCGTTGCCCCCACATCGACGGGTGCCGCACCATCGGCCGCGCCACGAGGGGGCGTCACGTCCGGAGGCGTGACCCCCGTGGGTGGGGTGACGACGGGTGGCGTTACCTCTGTTGCTGGAACATCCTCAAGCAGCGTGACGGCCGTGGGTGGAGAACGCACCACTCCATCGGCCACATCACCCCCATCCAATGCGCCGTGGAATGAAAAGGTCGAGGCCCCCGCAGCAGCGGCGCCGGTTCGCCGTCGTGCAGCCAAGATGCCAGCCGCTGAAGCAGCGCCCGAATCAGAGCCGGAACCTGAGCCCGAGCGTTCCACCTACGAGGAGCCGGAAGAGGACTTCGCGGACTTCTCATTCTGAGGCCCAAGGCAGCAAGGCAGCGCCACGCACCAGCACTTGGGATGGATGCCAGGTCAAGGTTGCAGGAAGCTGCAGGACAGGTTCGCCGTCCGCTTGAATCCACGTCGGGAGCGCGCTCGGTGAGTCCATTCCCCGTCCTTCAGCATCAACGGGTCGAAGGGTCATGCGTTGGACCCGTTGGGCGCTGATGCCCCACTTGCCCACGTGCCTGCCTCGCTTGACCGGGCCCATCAGGTTGAGCATCTTCCACCTGCTCAACCGGGGTGCGATGACGACGAGCGCTGCATCAGCGTTCGGGGACATGCCCGGGCAAACTCGGTAGCCTCCGCCGAAGGTCTCTCCCGTGCATGAAGCCAGCATGGTGATGTCCATCACCTTCGGTGTGTCACCGTCAAGGCTCACCTCAACCTTCCTTCGAGGCCATCGCGGGATGGTGGTGATGCCCAACCATGTGTATTTGATCGGCCCGTGCAACCACCGAGCGCGGCTGAGTTTCGCCCGGCTAATGGCGGAGGTGATGCCGGCGTCTGTTTCGAGGAAGACCCACCGCACCACACGCCCCTGGTGCTCTGCTTCTCCGTCCCATGGCGTGGGCTCAACGGTGTACGCACCGAGGCCTCCTTCGGCCGGAACGGCCTCCAATCGCCACGCCCCGGACGGCCGGTCCACACCGTTGGCCAGAACGTCGATGGCGCCGTCGAGGTCGTTTCGTGGCACGCCATGCGTGATGGCGAAATCGTTGCCGGAACCAAAGGGGATTTGTCCCAGCACCAGATCGGAGCCGCGGAGGCCGCTGCACACCTCATGCACCACGCCGTCCCCTCCAACGGCCACCACAAGGTGCCCTGCTGTCAGGTGCCCAACCAGGTCGGCGGCCATCCGAGCAGCATCCCCAGGCGCCGTGGTCAGACGCTCGTCGACCTGAAACCCTGCCGCTTCGAGGCGTTGTTTGATGCTCGGCCACGCGCGACCGCAGCGTCCGTCGCGGCTCGCCGGGTTGACGATGGCCACAAGAGAAGGCATGCACGGGCATGGGGGTCGGGGGCATCAAGGTTGGTGGTCCGAGGCGAGGCCTCATGTGGGAAGGGCCTCAGCATCAAACGTGCCGTGGTCGGAGCGTGAAGCCGCCCACATGCGGCGCGCCCTTGAGGTCGCCGAACGCGGTCGAGGACGCGTCAGCCCAAATCCGCTTGTTGGTTGCGTCCTCGTTCGTGACGGAGAGGTGGTCGCCGAAGGATGGCACGACCACCTTGGCGGACTGCACGCTGAACAGATGGCCATCCACGACGCGGAAACACGCGGGTTGGCCACGAACGGCGTCACCGCCTACGTCACGCTGGAGCCGTGCAACCACTTTGGTCGAACTCCCCCCTGCACAGAGGCCCTGCTTTGGGCCGGCGTCAACCGCGTCGTCGTTGCGCACGAAGACCCGAACCCAAACGTGCGCGGATCTGGTGCTGACCTGCTCCGTGAACAAGGGATCCACGTCGAATTGGGGCTGCTGCGTGACGAAGCAGGGCTACAGATGCGCTCCTTCCTGCACTGGTGCGCCACTCGACGCCCGTGGGTGACGGTCAAGATGGCGGTGGACGCCGTCGGCTCGGTCGACGACCGGTCAGGCAGCGCTGGTCGGTTTACGTCGGAAGCGTGCCTCGATGAGGTGCATCGATTGCGTATGGAGTGCGACGCCATCCTC
>JAURMD010000100.1 GCA_030830875.1 Thermoplasmatota archaeon
ATGGTCACGCGGTAGGTTCGCTCGGCACCGCCAACAAGGCCAGGCATGAGGCGGATGGCGCTGCTGGCGTCGAGGTTGGTCTCGGCGATGGCGCTGGTGTTGACGAGGCGGTCGTTCACGAAGACCCAGGCGTTGTTCGCCGTGGCGGTGGCTTCGATCTCGGGCTTCGTCATCTGCACGACGGTGTCGCCCGACGCGTCGGCGATGGTCACCGTGTAGGTCGGCTCAGTGGTATCGTTGCTGCTGATGCTTTCTGGCATGGGGATTCACTCCTTTGTGCAGGTCGAACGGGCGCCACCCCATATGAAGGAACGACGATGCGTCTCGCCCCCTCCATGACCAAGGTCGGTCGGCCCACCCGCGCTGCACATGATTGGAATCGCCTCGACCATCCTTAAGGGCCGGAGGACGGCTCCACACGGCATGGACGAACGCCCCCTCGTGATCGACGTGGTGGACAACGGCGGCCAATGGACGCACCGCGAATGGCGAATGCTACGCTACCTCGGCGTGGACACGAAAATCATTGAGAATTCGACCCCCGTCGAGGACCTTCGTGACCTCGACGGGCTCGTCCTGTCCGGCGGTGCGGCGCGGGTGGGCTTGAGCGGTGAACTGGGGAACTGCGGCGCCTTCCTCGACCTGGACATCCCCATCCTCGGCATCTGCGCCGGCCACCAGTTCATGGCGCGTCACTACGGTGGCGATGCTCGGGAATCCCCCGAACCTGAGTTCGGGGAGATGGAAATTGGCCTGGTGGACGGCGGGGGCCACATCTTCGCAGGCACGCCTGAACGGCAGACCGTGTGGGAATCCCACAACGACGAAGTCCACGTCCTGCCGCCGGGTTTCGTCATTACGGCCTCCTCCCCGTCGTGCCACGTGCAAGGGATGGAGAACGACGAAGGGACGCGCTTCGGGCTCCAGTTCCACCCCGAGGTGAACGACTCGGAATACGGCAAGGAGATGTTCGAGAATTTCATTCAGCGCTGCCAAGCGCTGCGCTCGAACTGACTCAGGTCTTGAGTCCGGCTTGACGGGCCAGCAAAGCCACGCGCATGCTGTGTTCAACCATCGAAGCGTTGGCCCAGGCCTGGGTCAGGTCAGCCCCAACGGCGTAGGCGCCATGGCCGCGCACGACGATGCAGCGCATTCCGCCTTGCTGGAGGGCTTCCACGGCCATGCGCAGGAAGGATTCGGGGTCCTCAGGGTCACGGTCAACGATGATGATCCGTCCGATGTGCTTCTTGCCAAGTTCGTCCAAGGGTTGCTGAACAACGAGGTCCTTCTCGCAGGACATCGCCGTGGTGTACGGGCCATGGGCATGGAGCACCGCGGCGGGCCCGCCCGTGGCCACGCTGACCGAGGCGAGCAGGACCTCCATCAAACGCCAGTCATCGCGTGCACCACGTGGAGCGCCCGCACCAAGCCGACCGACAACGATCGACCGTTCGTCGAGGCGAGGGAGGCTGGACAGCATCCTCGTCGCAACCACAACGCCGGCATGGTCGGGATGCAGCATGGCCATGCCTCCCATCACGCCACGGGCCAGGTCCTCGCTGACCATCCAACGCCCCATTCGAGCGATGTCGGCCACGACGTGCTGCGGCACCACGATGTCGTCGAGCACGGCCGGGGGGACCTGTGGCTCATCAAGCGCTTCGATGGTGGCCTGTGCCGTGGCCAGCGCCCCGCGAAGCCGGCGCACTTCGGCGTCGACCGCAAGCGGCGGCGGAGCTCGGGCAGGAGCGGTCTCCTCCGATTGATGAGCGTCTGTCGTCGTGGCCGGCACGTCGATCACGTCAGCGTGAGCCTCGGGTTCAGGCGATGGCATGACCTCGGCGGGGTCTGGCTCCGCGTCGGCCACAAGCGGAAGGTCCTCAGGATGGCCTTCCTCAACCACCGTGACGTCGGCTGACGCCTCGGCGGTTTCCCCTACCTCTGCGGCCTGTGCGCCCTCTGCATCGGTCGAAGGAACCTCCTCCACAGGAGGGGTTTCGTCCTCGCTGACGTCCAACGTCGCCGCCGGTTCCGGTTCATGCTGGGCTTCCGGAGGTTCTTCGGGGACGTGCTGCTTCACGGCAGGGGGACCAGAAGGAGGGCCGCGACCAGGTGGGCCTCGGGGAGGGCCGGAAGGGGGGCCTCCGGGAGGACCTGCTGGCCCTGAGGGAGCCGCTGTCGTCTCATCAGGCTTGGAGGTTGGGCCGCCAAGGTCGGCCACCCCACCGAAGGCAGCCGCCAGCGCATCTGCTGCTGCGGCCTGTTCTGCAGCGTCCCGGGCTTGTGCTGCGGAGGTGGGCTTGTCGCTCATGGGAACCATAACGTACACAGTGAGAGCGGCTTAAATATGGGTTCCTTCACGCTCGCCTGCCTGCCCGTTTGGTGTAGAGGTTATCATGCAGGATTGTCATTCCTGCGACCCGGGTTCAATTCCCGGAACGGGCGCCTCACCGTTCTTTCCGGTGGACAGTCGTCGTTCCGCACACGCGGCACCAGACCTTGATGCCGTCCTTGCGTGGCGTCGCGCCTGCAATGTCGATCGACACGCCGCATGCGCAGCGAACGGTGGTGTCCATGCTCCGCGGGAGCGGAAGCCGCCTCAAGAACCCGTCGTCGAGCGCACCACAAGCCGATGCATCACCAGCGTCGTGCTGTAGCCTTTGACGGCTTCAACGTGCAGCGACACCACCCTTCTACCGGCAGCCTCGAGGACGTCACGCACCTGCGCGTTGAGGTCTGCTTCCGTATCCCTGTCCGCGATGGACCACCCAAGCATCACGGCGTCGTCAGCCAGAAGCGGCACGAGATCGGCAAGGTGGCTTGCAGCGTCATGGGGCAGGTTGACGAACACCGCGTCCGCGGCTCCGAGGAAGGGTGCGTGTTCACGCCAAGCACGACCGTCGCCGCCGTGCAGGGTGACCTCCACGCTGCTTCTTGCCCTGTCCACCAGGTGTTCGAGGTTCTGCTGAAGGAGCGGCATCGCGTCGGGATTCAGGTCACCCGCCACCACCCATGCCGCATGCCCTTCTGTCACCGGCAATCCGAGGTTGGGCCCAACGCCCGCATAGGGATCAAAGACGACAAGGGGGCGGCCGAGGGCCGAAGCGTGCTCCGCAAGCACTGCAGCGGAACGCCGGCGTTCGTTGCCCAAGCGGGCGCTGTAGTAGACCTTGGCGGGGTCCACACGGTAGGTCAATCCGAATTCCCTCACCGACGTTTGCGTGCTTGTCGCTCCATCGCGTCCAGCCAGCACCTCAAGGTGCCGAACCCGAAAGGTCCCGTGAACGCCGTGATCCTCGCACACCACACGAACGTTAGGAAGGTGGGCCAGCATGGCTGTGGCGATGTCAACGGCGACGGATTTGAGCGGCGTTTCGAGTTTCACGAGCAGCACGTCGCCCATGATTTCGTAGGAGGAGGGGAGGGCGTCCATCAAGTCGGCTGGAACGTCCGAAGGGAGCCGTTCCGCCCAATGGGATGGGCCGCGCGTCAGCGCTTCACGCTCCAGCACGGCATGGCCTTGCCACACGTCGTCCCCCTCAGGAGGCGCGCTTTCCGTCAGGGGCAGAAGCCGCATCTCCCCTTCGGCGGTGATGCCTGCGCCGTCGACGAGCCAGCCATGGCTCCGAAGCGAGCTCAGCCACACCTCGGTGATGGACTTCGGCACGCTCAAGTGACGCATGCTGCTCGTTCCTTACGAACGGTACGGTGGGCATCAGCATGACGGTGGAGACGGCGACCTCTGGCCTCGTCCTCGTGGGACTCGGCCCGGGAGGAATCGGAGGAATGACCCTCGACGCTGTCGCTGCAGCCCAAAACGCGGACCACCGGTGGTACGAAGCCTACACCGCTCTGTGGCCGGACGCGGACCTGACCGCGCTTGAGCACGACATCGGTCCAATCGAACGGGTGATGCGGCCGGACATCGAGCACCCTGAGCGCCTGTTGGCGCTTGCAACAACCTCGGTGGTGGCGCTGCTCGTTGTGGGCGACCCGTTGCAAGCGACCACACACGTCGACGTTCAACTGCGGGCGGCCGAGGCGGGCATTCCTTGCAAGGTGGTCCACGGCGTGAGCGTCACTGGCGTGGTGACTGGAGGTGCGGGCCTCTCCAATTACCGATTTGGTCGACAAACCACGCTCACCTACCCCCACGGTTCGTGGATTGCCACGTCACCGCTGAGCGTTGTTCATGCCAACCGCGAGGTGGGCCTGCACACCCTTGCACTGTTGGACCTTGACCCCACAGGAGCCGGCACCGGGGACCAGCGACCAATGCGACCGAAGGATGCGCTCCAGAGCCTGCGGACCATGGCTGCGAAGATGGTCGAGGTCGGCATGGAAGGGCCCGTGGACGTGGACGGTTGGACCGTGGTGCTCTGTTCCGATGTGGGCACGACCGACGAACGGTACGTAACGACCACGGTGGCCGGGCTCGACCACGAGGAGGGGGGGCGTCTGAACTGCTTGCTTTTCCCGGCCGACGTGGAGGGCATCGAAGCCGATGCCATTGAGCGCTGGCGCCGTTGAGGAGCGGCAGGATTCTTGAGCAAGGGCGAGGTCCTCCATCCATGCAGGTCGTGATGTTGCTCTCCTTCCTGCTCTTCCTTGCCTTCTTCGCAGCGGTCGGACTCTCGAGCATGCGCGTCAAAGAAGACACCACGGACGATTACCTCGTGGCTGGCCGTGGCATGCATCCAGCGCTTGCTGCTCTTTCGGCGGTCAGCACATGGAACAGTGGCTACATGTTCATCGGTTTCATCGGTTTCACCTACGCCGTTGGCTACTCCGCTGTGTGGATTGGTCTTGCCTCCACGCTCGGCCAAATCCTTGCATGGATGTGGCTGTACCGCTACATCCAGGAGGAGGCGAACGAGCGGGGCGTGCGTTCGCTGTCCTCGCTTGTCGCAAGCGTCAGTGGCGCGCCCGAGGCCCGTCTGGCCGCCATCCTCTCGGTCGTGTTTCTGTCGATCTATGCTGCAGCGCAGTTGACCAGCGGCGGGAAGGCCCTCTTCGTGATGATGGGGTGGGACGAGGTCGTTGGCATCCTCATCGGTTTCGTTCTTGTTGTGGCCTATTGCTACGCAGGCGGCATCCGCGCTTCCATCTGGACCGACGCTGCCCAGTCGTGCGTGATGATCGTCGGCTCCATCCTGCTTTGCACCGTCGCGCTTGGCGAAGTGGGCGGCCTCAGCGGACTGAACGAAGGTTTGGCCGAACAGGACCCGGTCCTGACGGGGCTGATCCCGCCCGACCTCGCCCTAGGCGTGTCGCTGTGGATTTTCGCCTTCTTCCTCGGGGGGCTCGGCGTGGCGGGTCAACCGCAGGTCGTCTCCCGCGTCATGACGCTTGGAACGGATGCTGAACGCAAGCAGGCGATGGTCTGGTTCTTCGTGTGGCAAACCCCGTTCATCCTGATCATGCTCCTGATTGGCTGGGCCAGCCGCGTGGTGTTCACGCAGGAGGGTTTTGACGCCGAACTTGGCCTGCCAACGCTTGCGATGCAAGTCCTCGACCCTTTCTGGATCGGCCTGATCCTCGCCTCAATTTTCGCGGCCACGATGTCGACCGCAGACAGCCAGGTGCTCGCGTGCACGGCGGCCATCACCGACGACATTCGACCGGAATGGAGCCAAGACCACGCCACGACAAAGAAGGTCACCCTCGGCGTGGCGGCCTTCGCCACGGCGATTTCCCTCGGGGGCCTCTACGTGCCCGGCGGCGATTCGGTCTTCTCGCTTGTCGTGCTCGCGGTCTACGGACTCGGTGGAATCTTTGTTCCAATGTTGATCGTGCGATGGATGGGCTACACGCCAGACACGCGCCACTCGGTGACGATGATGCTGGCCGCGCTCACCGGTGTGATCGTGTGGCGGCTCCTCGGCCTCAACGAGCACGTGTTCGAGTCCATTCCGGGCATGGGTATGGCCTTCTTGGCCCATTTTGTCGACCACGCGATGCGCAACATCGACGGATCCCCGCTCGGACGTTTTGACGTCCCGAACGGACGCGCCATCGGCATCGCCGCCCTCCTCGTCGTTGCCCCGGCGGTGGCCGCAGAAGGGGCGTACATGTTGCGCGACGACCCTGCCGACGCTGGAACGGTGGGGGCGTGGACCGTGGAAGGCACGACGGAACTCATCGAACTCGGCTCCGGCACGGAATACGTTGAGGACGGTTCAAGCGTGACGGTCGAGGTGCATTCCGATGACGCAGGAGGCGTGCTCGATGGACGGAACGTCGTTGGCCTCGTCGCCACCCTGACCTACGACGAAGACGAAACCTCCGGGGGGGTGGGATGCGCTGCGCCGGGTGCGGGCAATGCGGAGCCCGACACCATCGCAGGCCTGCTCGTTCGGGCGGACCTGAGCGCTGAGGGCGAGGGGCAAAACAGCGATGCTTCCACCTCGTCGCACGACGTGCGCGTGCTGTGGATCGACGAGGCCCTCCTCAACGGCGGGGGACTGAACATGACGAAGGCCGATGCACAAGCCTCCGTCAGCGGCGGTACCATCGGCTTTGGAACGACAACCCTCGACCTCAGCGTCACCGCCCAGCAAGGCGGGGCTGTCTTCTGCAACCATCAGGACGACGGTGAAGAGGTACGCTGGACGATCTCCGCGCTCGTCTTCGACGCCACACTGGTCGCGGCGTGAGGTCGCGGGACGAGGAAGCCCTCATAGCGGCCCCCCCGGAGGGTGGTTTGGGACGTGCCATGGCGGGGCCTACGAACGTCGAATTCCCCGGGAAGAAGCGTCAACGGGTGCGCATGAAAGGCACCAAACACGCCAACGAGGATACTGAAAAGCGCATGCTTCGCCAACTCGCTCGCTTGCTCGAGGAACCTGAGCGTTCCATTCCGACGCTCACGGGCCCCCTCCGCTCAGGCTGGCGCAAGCACCCCATCGAGCGTTCGCTTCGAGACATCGATCAGGTGCTTCAGCACCGCAGCGACACAGCATGGCTGAAGAAGCGAATGCTCGCGAAGCGCGGCGATGCCATCGCGAAAGCCTTTGCCGGCAGCCTCCACGCGGCCCACGACACCTCCATCGCGACCGTCGGCACCTACGAGAACGCCTCGTTTGGTTCGGGGGCCTACGTTCGTCGAGGGGACGGGAAGCCAGCCTACCTCGCAAGCGTGCAAAACCATGCCCACGTGACGCTGCGGATGCTAGCGTGGGAAGAACACGCACGACATGGACTGCATTTCTTTTCGTGGACGGATGGGTTCGTTTGCTCAGGGACCCAGCCAATTCCACCGGACGGGTGGCTCGAAGACGTGCTTGCCAGGTCCCGCTTTTCCTTTCGATCCACGGAAGTGAACGGCGTGAACGTTCATCACACGGCTGGCATCGACGCGGCATCCGTCGCCGAAGGGCGCCCCACCTCCACCGGATACGTACGTCTAGCCTTCAACCACGGGCCCGTGGTTGGGATTGACCTTGCAGCCCTCGGCACGGCCGGCGAGAAGGACAAGGCCTTCGTGCACCACCTTGCCTTGTCGATGCTCCCCCCCATCCTGCCACGCCTGCTGACCGTGCAGGCATGCTGGACACCGGAAGGGTGGCCCGAAGGTCAACCCCTCCCCGTCGCTAGCCAGGACGCCTTGGACCGCCTGCTCGATGCATGGCAAGGACTCACCCTCAACGAGGGGTTGCTCAGCGCCAAGATTCGCGCCGACGCGGTGGCCGGCCTCGACACAGGCGTGGTGCTTGGCGAACGGTGGTGTGCTCCCGACGACGTGGACGGGTTGGACCAGATGCTTGCCTCGGTCGGCGGCAGCGAGGACGAGCGGGCCTTCGGCCTCGGCATGATCCTCGATCGGTTGCCTCTGGGAGGCGGCATCGTCGATGCCCGTGGCCGCTTCAAGCCGCGCGATGACGGGGCCTTGGTCCTGATGGAAGGCCTCAGCCTC
>JAURMD010000101.1 GCA_030830875.1 Thermoplasmatota archaeon
GGACAGTGCGCAAGAAGGAGATCGGCGGCCATGCGCTGGACGTCTTCGAAATCGATCAATCCCTGTTCTGCCTTGATCAAATCTGAGGCTTGACGGTTGGCGGCATGGAGGGTGAAGAGGTCCGCCATGACCTGCGCGCTGAACGCCGAACCCGTGGACAGATGGCCTTCGACCGGTTGCACAGGCAACGGGTGGGCCAAGGGTACAGGCCACAGGTCGACGTTGGCTGGAAGGAACTCGTACTCCAAGCCCGGCTCAAGGTCCAAGGCACACGCTCCAAGGAGGACCCACCAGTGGTGCTGATGCACCTCCAAGAGTTCCCTGACGGCCTGAATTGTGTCTTCGTAACCGTCAATGAAGGCCGCTTTTGCCGTATCAGGGTCCTTTCCACGTGCCGCTCCCTTGCAGCCAGAGGGCCACCCAAGGTCGGAAGGCAATCCCATCCGGGGGAAGGCGGAACTGTAGGCCAGTTTACCCAACGCAGCCTCTGAAACAACGAGACGAACCGCACCGAACACCCACCGAAGCGCCTCCCACACGTCGGTTGGAGGAGCATGATCGCACCAGCGACGAAGTTGACGGAAGCGGGTTTGTGTGCCGTCCGTCTTTTCTTTGGACAGCACGTACTCCTTCTCGCGGGTCAACAGATGGTCGTGCCACGCACGCAAGGCAGAACGAAGCTCCTCAACAAAGGAAAACAACGATTCCGTTCCCTCCGGCGTTCCCGAAACGGCCGCCTGCTCCACCAAGCGTCGAAGGGTACCTGCGTCGATGCTGCCTTCCCCCATGCGCATCAACGAGGTTCGTGCTTCGTCGACAAAGGAGGCGTTTCGCAACATCTTCGAGAGCACGCGGTGGGCGGCAGCCTGGCCTCCCAGCGCCACCGAAAGGCGATCCCTTGCTTCGATCACCGCCCTTCCGTCGGTGATGCCGAGCCGTGGAGCATCATGCGCACCACGCAGCCGCCATACCGAAGCCAACGTCAGGTTGTGCAAGGCTTCGACCTGATCCTCAGGCACAACGCCATCGATCCTTCGAGGCATCAGTTCATCGATGTAGGGTGAAACAAGGCGCTGGAGGAACGAATCGATGGTGGAAATCGGTGCATCGTCGAGCAACGATGTGAGCAAGTCCACCACGGCCGTGTCCACCCCTCGCCAGCGCACGTCGACAACGCCGTCGTCATCGCCTTCGATGGGGGCTCCACGGATGGCGCCAATGCGGTGCTTGATGCCCGCACGAAGGGCACCTGCCGCTTTCCTCGTGAAGGTGATGGCCACCGTTTCGCCTGGCAAGAGGCCTGGCCAGTCCTCCGCCGTGATGCGGTCACGGGGAGCGGCCAAGGAAGCGCCTGCCCCAAGGCTCGGAGGACGGATCCCCCGTGGGGTCACCAGCACCGCGCGTTGATGCGGGGAAAGCAGGTGCTGCACGTAGCGTTCAACCATCACGGTGGTTTTGCCCGTCCCTGCACCTGCATCCATCACAATGTGCCGATCGAGGTCGAGCCCCAACCGCTGGGCTTCGCGCAACGGATGCCGCATCACGCACCACCTCCGAGGTCAGCGGCGGGGCAGGCCGCCCGAACCCCACAATACCGACACGCGCCGGAAGGCGTGGCCACCACATGCCCATGTTGGGCGGCCTGAATCGCTCGGGCCAAGGTCATCCGACGCTCGAACAACCATCGTTGAAAGGGAGAGCAGGGGCTTCCGTCGGGCATGCATGGAGGATGGGTTTTGTGCAAATGCATGGTCTGTTCACCAATCTGGAGATCAGCCAATACGTCGTAGAAACGGCCGTCGATCTCCACGAAATGCGTCGTTGTGCTGCCGACTTCCGTGATGCCGACACCGACGACCATGTCGGAGGGCCGGGCAGCCTCCCACGCCAGGGCATAGGTGGCCAACTGGACTTCGTCGTAGAGGCCCTGCAAGTGCCGTTTGCCTTCGTCTCCGTCCGAAGGACCAACCACGCTCTTCAGGTCACGGAGCACCACCAAACGTTCCACGCCCTCGGGGACGAGGCCTGCTTGGCGAGCAACGGACATGGTCGCTTCAGGCACCAACACCTCGTCAGCACGGTCGATCCGGCAACGGAGTTCAATGGGTTCCAAGACCTCCTCAAAAAACAGCGAAGGAAGCTGCCCCGCTTCATCCACCACCGCCCATTCGCTCGCCATCGGTGCTGCGTCGCTGAGGGCGAGGTCAGCCAACAACAAGGAGCCAAGTTCACCCGTCGGTCGAGCAGGGGGGTGCAGTACACCTTCCTCGTCAAACGTGCATGGTCCGATGGCAGAACGACGACGGTGCATCGCCACCGCGTCCATACGACCAAGCCACGGGGTCTGCTGCAGCAGTTCGGAGACGCGTTCCCGCCAAACGGCTGCTGCATCGTCAGCAGGCAGCGCTGCAGGGTCTGAGGTTCGACGCCCATCGGCCCTCCACGTACCTACGGCACGAAGGAGCGATTCCTCAAACCTGTGAACGAGGTCGCCTTGTTCACGACGGTCCACGTCCTCTGAGGTCGTTTCTTCCTCCCCAGCGCCATGCACGCCCTCAAGCCAAGCCTGTCGTGGGCACCTCACCCACGCCTGAAGCCGGCTTGGGGACCACACGCTCCGAAGGATGGCGGGCCCTTCGTGTCCGGTTCTCGCATCGAGCGCCTCGTGTCCAAATTGGAACGGTGGCAAGGGACGGGGATCGATCGTGACCGAGACGCTTCGCTTGTTCAATCGAACGCCAAGGTGTGGCCACGGTTCGGCCTCGGCAACTTCCCCCGCTCCCAAGAGCGATGCAGAGGGGCGGAGCTGAAGGCGCTCAGTGGACTGCAACCGATGTCGTGCCGTCCATGGCATTGGTGAACGTTCGTTGACGTCGTTCCGGTCCGGCTGCCGCCGAACCCGGTCCTGCAGTACGGAGGCCTCCGAAGCGGCAGCGAGGGATGCAACCGCCACCGCGGAAGTGGAGGTGCCTCCGCGTTGAAGAGCGAGACCTGAGCGTTGGCGTTCGTCCCTTCGTTCCTGCCCTGCACGGACGGGTCGTCCGTGCTCATAGCCGGCGGGCCGTGCTGTCCACGAGCCATCTGGCGTAGGCGTCCAGAGGTGGCCGTCCTCTCCCGCTCCACCTTCAAGCAACGCCGTGGTTTGTGCAGCGATGGTGACCAGGTGACCTTGCCGCTGGAGGTGAAGCAACCATTCAGCGAGCGGCGGAGACGGGCCTGCAGACTCCTCTGGCGTGCTGTCGAAAACCACGGTGCACCCCGATGAAGATACCATGGACGTCAGCGCGTGACGGCCCCTGCACAGGGGTCGGTCGGCATCGAACAAGCCCAAGCGGAGGCGGGCATCGCGGTCGCACCATGGCACGTCTGGGCTCCGCATCGCCCATGCCTCGGCGTCGACGCCTACCAGCAACAGCAGGTCCGTCTTCAATCCAACCGCTTCTTTCGGGGAGACCACAAGGACGGAATCGGACGAGGCTCGAGGCGAGGCAGGCGGGCCGTGCCGACAGAGCACGTCAAGCACCTCAATGGCGGACTTCGCGTCCTCCGGTACAAGGCCGGCAGCGGTTGCACGCTCGACAACGTCCACCACGTGGTGAAGGTTGGCCACGCTTCGGTCGAAAGGGGGTTGGCGACGACGAAGGCTCTGCCAGTCTGCACCACGCATCAACACGTCGAGCCACGCAGCAAGCGAGGACGGCGGCTCTGGGAGTGGAACGTTTCGACCTGACCACGGTCCGATGAAAGTCGAGGCGCCCTCACGTTCGCTTTCTGGGAGCAACGGAGCCCAGAGCCGGTGGAGGCAGGCCAGCCACCATGCTGTGGACTCCATCCGTTGCTCTTGGGCTTCTGGTGCACCGCGGTGCGCGTCAGGACGCCAGCCTTCGACCACACGGCGCCAGCGAAGCAAGGCACCTGGGCCCCCACGAATGTGAGCGCCCCGTCCAACGTCTCGAAGCAAGTCCACATCAGGGGTTGGACTCAACCCATCGGGATGAGGAGGCACCATGCCCTCCGAGGTCAGTCGAAAACCCAAGGAGGCCCCTCCTGCAAGGTCCAAAAGACGCTCAAGGCTCCATGCTTCAGGACCTGAACCTGCTTCAGCAAGGCGGAGCACGCCTGCGACCGCCCGTGACATGGTAGCAGGGCGTTCGGCATCGACCGTCAGCCCGTGCGATTCGAGCTTCCTCGTGATCACGCCTCGCCTCGACTCATCCGCATCCACAACAACGACGAGCGAGGTTGGGTCCATGCGAAGGCGACGCAGGGTCGCATCGACGGCGGCCATGGGTCCGTGCGATCGTCGTTGAAGGACGACGCGATGCACACGCTCCACGTGAGGGTCAAGCAAGTCCCATGACGTCCCAGCAGACCGTGCAACGGATGCGCCCTCAAGCCATGTTGGCATGCCATCCATCTCGCTCGGCGCAATGTCGTCCACCCAACCGCCCCCGAACCCTGTGCGAAGCGCTCCCGGTGTTCGGAGAAGATGCACGGGGCGGTGAGCATCCACGGCGCGAAGCAGCCGTTGCAACGACCCCTCCAATTGGGGTGGATGTGGAAGCACCAAGACGCCTTGAAGGGGGTTCAGGGTGAAGGGAACTTCAGCGGTCTGTTCGAGCACTTCAGCGACGCGCAGCGTGAGCATCGAGGGGTGCATACGTCCTGTCGATTCCTCGACCTGCCGGAGGGCGATGTGGAACGCATCGAGCCCGGGATCTTCCTCCCAAGGAGCGTCAAGGAGGTCCTCGTCTGCAAGACGAGTGTGGAGGCGTTCCAGCCGTTCCGTCCGGCCGAGGTGCCATGCTGTTGGCAGCAGGGGGAAGGCTCCTTGCTCAGCCAACCGGCGGCATGCAGCATCAAGCCTCAGCGTTAAGAGGGAGCGGTCGCGCTCGACTTCAGGGAGGCCGAGGTCTTGACGCAACAACCGAGCAAGACGTGGAAGCGTTACGATGCGGGTGGTGTCCGAAGCCGCGTCTGTCAAACCCAGCACTCGCAACTGCTGCCGTTGTTGTCGCTCCGTCGAGCAAACCACCATGACCGTGCTCGATGCCACGGCGCCCTCTACCCACTCGGGCAGCGGCCCGTGGTCAACGAGGGACACGGTGCTCATACCGAGGGCGTCGGTGTCGACGCTACTTGAAGGAACGGGAGCGGCCCGCTGGCGGCCTCTTCATGATGATTCATAACACGTTCTTGTTTCGCGGGAGGGGTTTCGCGGATTTTTGGAATGCACTGCTTGACCATTTGCAGTAATGCTTATAGGCCGCCCCTTTCGTGTTGCAATGTCCGCTCGAGGGCAGAACCGATTAGAGAGATTGGTAAACATGATTGGCATCCGGGGTCCTGTGAATGATGGTACGTGTGAGCAAGAAGGCGAAGGCAGCGAGGTGACGGCATCAGAACCGCCACAGGCCGAGGAGCAGCGATGTCCTGAGTGCAACGACGCACCATACGACCCGCTTGCCATGTGCCGAATGTGCGGCCTCGAACCCGCTGGGGACGAAGTGTGCGTAGAAGACCAGGGTGGGATCGTTGCGACCCAGGGGGCCCGCCGCCGAGGGCCGAGCCCCTACGGACCAGCCTTCGATTCCACCATCCCGCTGAACCGTCTCGACCAGTTCGCACGAAATGGGGTCCCGAAGCACCTCGCGCGCGACGTCTACGAATGTGCTGTTCGCCTGTTTGGACGTGCGAGGGCGGATCGCTTGTTCGCCAATGGATTCCTCGACCTCTTCATTCGACCCCTCGTGTCGCATCCCGTCGCTGCGGAGCTGAACGCTCGACTTCGGGGCAAAAACGCGTCCATGCCGAAGGATCCCGTCAGTTCGTTTTCTCGGAGCCGGAGGAACGGGCGGCGACTGAACGGGCTCAGTCAGGAGCGCAAGGTCATCGCGCTCACCCTCGCCCTCGCGCTGATGGAAGACGAGTTGCTCGCCATCGAGCAGCAAGGAACCTCCCTCCAAGGCCTGCTGCGCAACAGCGGCCTTGCGATGGAACATGTGATCGAGGCAAAGAAACGCATGAACAAGGTCCTCATGGCCCTTGTGAAGGTGGAATTGGTTGACACAGCACGTTTCACCGGACGTGGTTCACAACAGGATGTGGAGGAAGACCGCTGCATGATGATGGCCCACACGCTCGTTGAACAACTCGCGGAGTCGCGATTCCATGCGAGCCTCAAGGCCCAAATCAAAGAGCGTGTGGAGGCCATGCTTGCAGATGATGCGCACCCCCAGTATTGCAACCGCACGCCGCGACGACGTTGGGCGCTCGCCACATGGGCTGCGTTCGGGGCGATTGGATACCTCGACGGGAACGAGACGGTCATCGCCACGATGTTTGGCATGAGTGCGGAGAGCCTCAAGAACTCAATGCGCAACATGCGCGCGAGCGACCCGAAGGGACGTGCCCTTGACGCCGACCAACTTCGCATTCATGCACGTGTGGACCGACAGCAGAACGGCCCAACCTATCCAGCATTGGAGGAACGTGGATTTCCTGAAAACATCCTCCGTATGCTTCGTGACCATGCTGCATCGTTGGGCGAGCAAGACGACGAACTTCACGACGCGGAGCGTTGACCCTTCAAATGGGGTCGCATGCGATTCCGTTCATGACGCGAACATGCTCCGTCTGCACACGACCTCACGACTCGGAGGGGGAGGGAGCCCGAAGCACGTGGTGCGAACTTTGCACGTCCATTGTTGACCAAGCCACGGACCATCGCTGGCTTCATTCCCTTGACCTCAATGCAGTGGACTGGGCGTATGACGTTGTCCCAATCGGGCCATCGACCCAGCGCTGGAGGGGCCTCCGAGAAGTACCGTACATCGCAGAACAGGCTGATTGGGCACGCCTCAGTGATCCTGAGCACGACCCCGTCGTGTCATGGGGAGCGGGAGAGGAAGCCTTTGCCGCGGCGTCTTCGTTGGTCATCGCAGGGGAAACCATCGACAGGGCATCCCGCAGGGCCCTTGCAGCAGGCGTCGTCCTCAGCACCGGTCACGTGATGCAATTCACCGACCAAGGCGTGGTTCTCGATGGCGTGGGTCCCTTGGACGGTGCCCCTTGGAAGGACCTGCTCCGTGTGCTCACCTCCTCCCATCGCATCGGCTGGGACCTCGCCGCCCTGACCATCGCCCTCACCGCAGCCGCCGGAGAAGGGGCTGTCCAGGGAACGCATCGAACGCACAGGTGGATGAGGAATCACATCGAACGCTCGATTCATCCGCTGCTGAATTGGATCCACGTTCATGCTCACATTGGTACGCCCATGGACGCCACGTCTCGAGCGTGGATTCTGGAGGAAACGGCACGTCAGCGCGTTCATCGCGACCGTTCGGATTTCCACGACGCGCTCGCTCGGCGACCGCTTCGGTGCTTGGAGGGGTGGGTGGAACCCTGGCTGCAGGCGTGGTGGGTTGGTGCGCCAGAGGACGCGCAACACGTGCACAACCCCAATCCTCTCCGGCTTCGGCACGGCCGCTTGCGGCTGAGTGTTCCGACACCCAAGCGAAGCAGCCTTCACCTGAAGGTGCCAGCCGAACCGATGTTCTGGGCTTGGCTTGTTCAAGCGGTGCTGCAACCGGCATGGAGCGAAGGGGCGCATCGGCTTCACGCCATTTGCGCTGGTTGGCGGCTTCCACAACCGCTCGACGAGGTGGCAGAGCCACTGCGTCGATCCATTGCACTGCTGAACGGTGTGCTTGACGAGAATGCGGAACGAACGGCCATTGATGGGCCGCGTATTCTCGTCCGAGGACGATTGGGCCACGGGTACTCGGTCACCGCAGGCCAAGGCGCCCACGGAGCGCCGTTCGTGGTCCATGGCCTCGACGGACAAGGGCGCACCATCCCATCACCCCTTTGCATCCTTGATGACCGAGGAGGGCCGGAACGGCCGCTCGGGGATCTGTTCGGTACGGTCGTGCTTTCGTTGCTCGATGACGTGGGGTTGTCGCGAACCATCCGATCCTTGGAAGCCCACATGCGCGGCACTACGCCGGCCTTCGATGGTATGCCGGTGTCCGTCAACGACCTGACCCTTGGACTGCCATGGTGCGATGCTGATGAATCACGGCAGGCCTTGGACAGGCTCCGTCCTGTGTGGCATGGCCAAGAAGGAACCAGGGTCGGTCAAGCCGTCCTCCCTCAAGCGGCGTTCGAAGCTGCATGGCGGGAGAACCAGACCGTTGAACGTGGGCGGGGTGGCTGGCTGCAGGGCATGATGATGGACGGACATCGCAACGCCGAGATCTTTCGGCAGTTCATGCAGGAGCGAGAACGACGCAACGTCGAAGGAGGAAATGACCTCCAACGGGCCTTCTTCATGCAACAGATGGATATTGGACGGCAGTTGGAACGGGACCTCGCAGCAGACCTACGGCTTCGGCATCGAGGGCGTCGTGAACTTGGAGTTGACCCCTTCGAAGCCATCCGACGAAACCTGCACGTGGAGCATCGAGAACGCTGGGAGGAGCATGATCCTCGGGAAGGAGCACGGCGATGGCGCGACCTGTACGCCCGCGTGTGGGCTGCTGTGGCGGGTGCTGGGGAACGTCCTCGGCCGGTTCGGCTGACCGGGCACCCACCCTACGACGTCGCGCTGCCTTCTGGCCTGCAGTTCACCGTTCGGGACCAACGTGAGGACGAGTGGCTGCGTTTTTTGCTTGGCATTTCAGGGTGGGCGGAGCAAGAAGATGGCATGTGGCACCGCGTGGGAGGATGGGCTCCCGATGCGGCCACCCAACTCGTCCTGAGGCTGAACGGGCTTCAGCGGGACATCCTCGATACGGACGCTCGGCCGTGGTGGTGGGAGTACATCCGAGACGGGGCTCGACGGCAAGAACCGGCGTGGCGGCTTGAGGAAGACCTTCGCGACGAGGGGTGAGGATCAGGCCTCGTTGCGGGCGGCAACGGCCAGCGCGAGCAGCACGACGGTGGCGCCAGGACCGGGCAGTCGCTTCGAGGGTTCTGGGGACGGGTCGATCAGGTCGTCCACCGCGGTGGA
>JAURMD010000102.1 GCA_030830875.1 Thermoplasmatota archaeon
AAGGCCTTCGTCGAGGCGACCGCCTGCTCCGGTCCTGAGTGGATATACACGCCCTGGCCGCACAGCCGAGCGATGCTCGAACCCACGACGTTCACAACGCCGTGCACCTCACCTCCCCTGAGTTGAATTTCTTTGATGGCAGCCAGCGTGTCCATCGTTTCGCCCGATTGGGACACAGCGAAGTGAAGCGCTTTGGGGTTGACCACAGGGTCCTGGTACCTGAATTCGCTCGCTACATGTGTGACGGCAGGCAATCGAGCGAGACGCTCGATGAGTTGTTGACCGATCAGTGCTGCGTGCATGGCTGTTCCACATCCAAGCAGCCGCACGTGTGGCACCTCGGTGAGGGCTTTCGGGCTGAGATGCAAGCCGCCGAGCCGCCCGTTGCCGCTTCGAAGGTCAATCCTGCCCGAAATGCAGTGACGCAAGGCTTCGGGTTGTTCATGGATTTCTTTGATCATGTAGTGTGGGAAGTCGCCGAGTTCAGCTTCACCCCAACTGTCCTCCATCACAATCGCAGCGGTGTCGCTCGCGCCTCCTGTCAATCGCTCGACGCGGAACCCAGACGCGTCTGCTATGGCCATGTCCCCGTCCTCGAGGATGACCACGCGGTTGGTGTGTTCGCTGAGCGGTTGCGGGTCTGAACTGAAAATCACACCGTGTTCAGCTTCTCCGATGGCCATTGGGCTCCCGTTGCGGGCACAGACCACAGCATCGTGGTCGAGGAAGGCTGCACACACCCCCCACGTCCCTCGAAGTCCAGTGAGGGCCACACGCATGGCCTCCATCGGTGACAGCCCCTCTTCGATGGCCGCCTCCAATCGATGAGCGATCACTTCCGAGTCGGTCTCAGAGGAGAAGGTTGCTCCAGAGCGCTCAAGGTCGCGCCGAATGGCTCCAGCATTCTCGATGATCCCGTTGTGCACGATGGCCACGCGTTGATGTGGTCCGAGGTGAGGGTGGGCATTCTCGTCTGTGACCCCTCCATGGGTCGCCCAGCGGGTGTGGGCGATGCCAAGGGTTCCTTGAATGTCCGAAGGCAGGTTGTCGACCAAGCCCTGCACTCGACCTGTTTGCTTCCAAACGCGCATGCCTCCGTTGCGGATCGCAAGGCCCGCGCTGTCGTAGCCTCTGTATTCCAAACGGCGAAGTCCACCAAGCAGCACCGGTGCCGCGCGCTGTTCTCCACGGTACCCCATGATGCCGCACATGCTCACACCTCCACGCGCTCACCGCAGAGCGGGCAGGGGAGGTGACGCAGCATCAGGTCACGGACGGTGAAGGTTGCTGCACACGACGCGCACACGGCCTGCTTTGCCGGAGCCGGTATCGGGGGCAATGCCGGGAGCGGGGGGAGTGTGTCCAACGCAGGAAGGGCAGGTGAAGCAACGACGGGAAGCGGGACTGGAGCGCCTATGGCTCGCCGTCGCCGTCGCTCCTGACGCTCGTTCACTGGCTCCGGACGCACCGTCTCTTCCTCAACGTCAAGCGTGAAGGGGTCCATTTCGTCGAGCAGGACGGCCGGTTCAGGGTCAAGGAGTAGTTCAGGCTCGACGTCTGCTTCTGGTGTGACCATGAGCATCAGGTCCTCATCGTTGGAGGCATTCTCATCGTGCTCTTGGTACCTGCCGCGTGCACCTCGGGTGGCCGTGATGACAACGGCCGTGAGCAGGCCGGCAAGAAGGAGGGCCACCACCGCGAGGATGACGAGTTGCATATCCTCCGTACCTGGCAAGGGTGCGAGCAGCTCTGCGAACCACCCCTGTGAGGAGCTTCCTCCCGTGCTTGTTGCTAGGGTTGCAAGTTCATGCAAGTCGAGCAATCCCGTGGTGGTCGTCAGGCCAATCAGCACATCGCCTCTTGGCCCGCTTGCCCCGAGCAACCTTCCGTTGGTGAGCACATCAGACAAGCCGTACGCGGCTTCACCGCTCCCGCTGCCAAGCAGACCGTACCGGATCAGTGGTCCTCGGACGGTCACTTCGTCGTACAGCACCATGACGCCATGGCTTCGGGGAACGAGGCTAACCATCTGTGCGCCGGGAGCGTCGACGCAGTGTGGGGAGGCCACCGACCACGCATCCGAGGTCACGGCCGTGCAGAGCCTGGTGGTCGACCCCTTGTCGATCCATGCTGCGACGAGCCGTTCTTCGTCGCCCTCTCCAATGATTTGCAGTTCGTGAACGCTCACGTTATCCCCAGCCGCGGCAACGTAACTCCACGATGTTTGGTCGCGCTCTCCATGGGTATACAACAAGCCAAGGCGCTCGAGTCCGGTGATGTCGTTGCGTTCCGATTGGTACAGGATGTGGAGACGGTCTTCGCCGATGGCGACGGAGACCGGTGAACCGGCTGAAGGCAGTACGTCCACGTCGGTGGCCACAACCGTGGGTCCTGTCCACGAACCGCTGCGGTCTGGGCTGTTGGAAATCATCGTGAAGACGCTGGTCAAGTCCAACCACGACCCCCCCGTCGAGATGTCGCGGTGGTAGCCTGCGATGACGACCTCACCGTTGTTCTCAGCAATGTCGAGGCCCCAATAACTGCCCTCCGAAAGTTTGAGCGGCGTTAACTCGCGCTGCACTGGCGTCATTTGACCGCTCAGGGTCAGCGCGGCGATGCCAAGGTCCTGCAACGTGTAGCCGTCCTCGCTCATGGTGCGCCTTGTCCACGCCATCTGGATCATGCCGTCGCTTCGTACGGTTGCTGCGAGTTCACCGCCCCACGCTCGCTCGACCAGCACGTCGTTCTTTGGAAGCAATTTTGAACTCAGGGTCCGGGCATGAAGTTCCCCGTCCCGCACGGTGAACAGCACGGAACCGTCGTCCCCACCTACGACGCGAAGCGGTGTTTCTCCAGCATCGAGCGAGACCCCAGTCCGGGGGGTGAAGGTGAACATGTCCGCGACAACGGTGAAGCGGTGTTCGCTGTGGGAAGGTTCGACGCCATCGCCGACCAACAGCACACGGTATTGGTGCGCTCCGACGTCGTCAACGATATCGGTGAAGCGTCCCATGGCGTATCCTGTCGCTGCAACTCCTCCTTGCACACGAGGGAGGGTGATGCTGTCAACGGCGAGCCAGCCGTCGATGGTCCATCGTTCTAGGTCGATACGGAGTGAACCGGCATCGGATTGTCCAAGGTTATCGATACGCACGCTCACTTCGAACGCATCGCCGGGAACTGGAATGCGTGGAACGGTGGTGATGGCGCCTTGGAGGAAGCGAAGCGTCGGTTCGACCGGACGTGGGTCGATGGTGAAGGAAAAGGTCAGGTCGTTGTCGCTTCGATCCACATCGTCAATCCTGTCGTTGGGGTCGATGCTTAGTGTGACGTCGTGGGTCCCAGGTTCCGTGGCCCACCACCATAACGAGACGGTTCGTCGTTCCCCTGCATCGACGCTTGACAGCAAGGCCGCATCAGGATACACGTCGGATGGGGTGCCTGGGGCATCAAGTGCAATGGCGACGTCCGTGGCGACCGCGTCACCATCGTTGACGAGTTCAAATTGCACCTCGAGGACTGTGCCGGCCACCGCGTTGCTGACAACAAGGTCGTGCTCGAGCACCGTCGCGATTCCGGTGAGCCCGAGTTCAGGAGCCGCGGGGAGGTTGTCCACCTCCCACGTCCGACGCACCGCTTCGCTGCTGACTCCGGTGGTGTTGACAAAGCGAAACGAGATGCGATGGTCACCGTCATCCACCGTGGTGGAATCCCATGACCATGACCACGATTGCTCCACAAAATCCTCGTCGTCCAAGGATGCGGCGAAGGTCCATGGGCCATTGTCCACCTTCGCTTCAACGCTGCTTGGGTCCGGCCCTTGCGCCGTACCGGTGAACGTGACGCTTCCCTTGAGCACGAAGCTTGCGCTCGGGCCCGTGATGGTGGCTTCCATTTTTCCGAGATTGAACCAACGGACGTCCGAGGCCGACATGTCACCTTGTGAGGTTCGTGCTCGTGCGAGGACCAGCGTGTAATCTGCGGTGTTGTCGGCCCACTCATCGAGCAACGTGATGTCAAGGAACCATGCTTCAAGGTCGCCGCCTGCGGTACGCCAGTCGACCAGGGTCACGGGAATGCTTGAGCCGTCCCTGTACTGTTCAAGTCGGACCTCGACCTCCGTGTAGGTCCGGCCAGAAACCTCCTCGACGGTGCCCGAGAATCGAACCCGCTCCCCGGCGAGGTGGAGCGTTTCGTTGTCGGTGGACTCGATGTGAACGTGATGTCCTTCACCGTCCCCGACAGGAGGCGGTGCCACGACGGTGCCTCCATTGAGCGACGTGCAGGAGCGTTCCCTGACGGTATCGACAGCACATGATGCATCGATCAGGCCCCAGCCCCATGCTTCGTTCCACACGGGGTCAAGATCGGTGTCGTAGGGGTTTCCTCGGTGTTCAGCCGAGCGCCGAAGGATGTCCTTGATCTCTTCAGGCTCAAGGCTTGGGTCAGCCTCCAGCATCAAGGCCACAACGCCAGAAGCCAATGGGGTCGCCATGCTCGTGCCGTCTTTGCTGTCGTAGTCACGGTCTGCCATCGGACGTGTTGGTTGACCGGGGAAGGTGGCCCCGGTGGCCGCCGTCGCGCTGGTGATGCCGGTGCCGGGTGCGGCGATGTCCGGCTTGAGTTCGTCCATCTCATCGTCGTCACCGTCGTCGTCACGTGGTCCCGAATTGGAGTAACTGGCGATGCCGTCATCGGTCCGAT
>JAURMD010000103.1 GCA_030830875.1 Thermoplasmatota archaeon
GCGAACGCCTCAACGACCGACGTGCGGCCATGGTCTCGGCCATGTCCACCACCGGTGTGGCGTTGGTGATGTCCGCTGCGACGACATCGCTCGGCTTCCTCGTTCTGTTGACCTCTCCAATGCCCCTCATCCGGGATTTCGGTTTGATCACGGCCGTCACGGTCGGCTTCTCCCTGCTGTTGTCCTTGGTGCTGCTGCCCGTGCTGGCCGACCTCGCGGACGAGGCGAGGGGTCGGCAAGGTTAGGATGTCGCTGTCGGGCTCAGGGCATCGACGATCGCCCTCATGTCGAGCCCTTGTTCCCTTGCGACCAAGGCGAGCGCAAGCCACGAGGTGCACGGCCTCAGTGCCCTCTGTTTCCGGTCTGCGCGGCGTTGCACTTCGTCCCTTTCGACCCCGGATGCCCGTGCGATGAAGGCGATCAAACGCCCTTCGAGGCGGGCACGTGGGTCGTTGTCCGGCCGCTGTGTCGTCTCGGGGGGTTGTACCGTTGATGCGCTCGGGACCTGCTGAGGCTCGTCCTTGGCCGGAGGGACGGGGACGTCATCGTCCCTCCAAGGAGGTGGCTCGAGGAGGTTGGACGGGCGAGGCATCCAGCCCAAGGGTGGATGCACTGCTGCATGCATACCGTGTGGGACGATGCCCCCCTTGTCTTGCGTCAACCAGCCTTGTTGCTGCAAGCGGGTGACGGCCATGTCCGCATCACCAATGCTCAACCATCCGTGGACAAAGGCCATTTCGCGGGCAAGGTCGGAGGGATCCATGGGGCGACCGTCACGAAAGAGCACCGCAAGGGCCCGTTGGAGGTCGTCGCTCACGCGTTGTCTTCAGCCCACTCCGCTCAAGAACCCGACGGCTCAGGCCACGCGCTCAAAGCGCCCGTCCTCAAGCAACCGCCAACGCCCCACATCGCCCGGCCCTTCGTACAGCGTTTCCTCCGCGCTGTACGCGTAGTCCCCGCCGCCTGGCAACGAGGTATGGTCACCGACGATCGTTCCGATGGCATGATCTGGTGATGCTGCGGCATCGCTCGGCGCATGACGTGGAAGCAAGGCGTCCAAGGCAGCGTTGGCGGTTCCGAGTCCGACCTGCTCCGGAGGTGTCGTTGGTGCAGCGGGGGCAGGTGCAGTGTGCTGTGGCGGCCCCCTCGGCGGTCCTCGCGACGGGCCGGCTGCAGAGGGGCGTGCCTCGGCCTGCACGGCCGCTTCGAGCACCTCGTCCGTTCGACCGCGACGGAGCAGGACCGTGAGCAAGGCGAGAACGAGCACAGCGCCTCCACCAAGACCGGCGAAGAGGGCACCCATCCCAGAGGTGTCGGACCCAACGTCGATGCTCCAAGTGTTGCCTTCCTCGTCTAGTTCGAGGATGTGGTCATCGGGGTCGACGACAACAAAGAGCACAGCAGGCGATGCAGGCACGTTGAACTGTCCCCGAACAATCACGGCTTCATCAGCGAGCAGGCCTTCGATTTCTCGACGAACGACGGGGACTTTCTCACCGTCAATCATCATGTAGGCTTCGACAACGAAGGTTGCTTCAATCTGTTCGGACGCGGCAGCGACGGGAATGACAAGGTCGATGCTTGCACCCTCCTCATGCACGTCGCCCGACCACGTGACCTCCCCGATTCGAAGGTCAGGTCCGTTGCTGCTGAGGGTTGTGGTGAACCACGGTTCGAGGGCCGTCAAGGCTGTATCCCCGACCAAGGGCCGCCCCGCATCGTCCATGCCCGAAGCCCAGCACGACAAGGTTGCTTCTGGGTCGAGGGTCGTTGCGTCGCCGAGTGAGGACATGTCAAAGGTGGCCGTGAAGAGAACGAGGTTCCTCAGGGTGCCCGTTGGAACCACGTTGACCGTTGATTCTGGCCATGACTGCTGGGTGGACGCCACCTTGCAGGTGACCGTGAGCGCCCCCGTCCATGCATTGTCTTCTTCGATGTTCACGCCGACCTGGACCCGGTCGAGGTGGTAGCGTGACCAACGAGCGTTTGCATCGATCGGAATCAAGCGAGGCGCGTCCTCATCGACGGGAATGTTGGGGAGGTTGAAGGAATGCAACAAGGCGGTGTCCTGAGGGTCCCAAAACTCGACTCGAGCAGCTTGGAGCAGTCCTCCAGCAAGGGGGCTTGGTACGGCAACACGCAAAGCGCCGTTGTCGACGATGGTGCTGAGCCCGCCGTCCCAACGCGAGGGGCCAACCTGACCATACCATGCGACGCGAACCGGACCGTTGTACAACGCCTCACTGATGCTATGGGTCAACGTGGCGTTCAGGAGCAACTCCTCTCCGACGCTGATTGGATGCTGACCGTCCATGGCCCCTGTGACCGCGCCGGATTCGTCGGTGAAGGTGACGTCGGTGAAGGTGAGCGTTCGTGCACTGACCCAAGCGCCTTGTTCGGACCAGGTGGACGTTCCATCGGCGTCCCGTGCATGAACTCGAACAAGCCCCTGGACGAGTCCATCCGGAACCAAGGCCCAGGTTGGGATGAGATCAAACTCCACCACCAACACCCCCTCGACCACCGCTGCCGTGCACGTAGGGCCAACGCGTGTCCGTGCGTCCAAATTTTGGCAACTCTCGGTGGCCACGTCCCAGCGCAAACCGAGGCCCGCATCAGCGCCAAGGTCCAAGCGTACCTCGATGAGATCCTCCAATCCGTTGCCATCGCTGACCTCGACGATCCAGTGGAGGGAACGCTCGGGTTCAAGGAGGCGGCTGCCTGCAGCACTTGGATTCACGGAATCCACGTCGGCAATGCGTGGGATTCTTGTGCTCCATTCGAGGTGGCCTACGTCGCTCAAGGCCGATGGGATCGGGAGGCCAGCGAGGTCGTTGCCCATGACCAAGACGAGCACCCGCTGATGGTCCGCGTTCATGCTGTCGTCCACCGTGGTGTTGACCGACCAAAGCGTGCCGGTGGACGACCACATTGCGGTGGCTTCACGGTACTCGGTCATGGACGCGATGCCGTCTGGGGTGCTTCCATCGCTTCCGTCGTCCAACCCTTCCACCCAAACCCGAAGCGTGACATCGTCCGGGTCAAAGCCGCCGACTTCTGCAAAACTGAGGACCACGTTTCGGGCTGTGTTGAGGTTGGTGTACGCGCCGTTTGCGGGGGAGGTGGCGACGAGCGTTGGGACCTGTGCATCAAGCATGAAGTCCACGGTGTCCACAGGTTGTTCAAGCGATATGTTGGCCTCGCTTCGCACTTCAAGCCGAACGGTGGCCGGACCCGAAGCATTGCTCGGGAGGACCATGGACAGGGGGTTCGGGTCAGCCAAATTCACCACGGTCCACGGTCCGCTGACGTTGAACCACGCTGTCGTAGGAACGAGGCTCCCCGCTGAGCGTCCTTCAACAGCGAGGTGGAGGCGAGCCTCGAGGTGTCCAGAGGTTGGCAACGAACCTCCTACAGGATGCCGCACGTCGAGTTCAATGTCGACGCTGCTGTTCGATGCCACGACAGGCTGACCGGGGGCGAGGAGATCGCGGCCGTCGGCGGTCACGCTTGCAAGGTCCACTTCGATGCGGTCGGACCAGAGCACGGTTTCATCTGCAGGGAAAGCCGCGAACACGAGGTTGCTGTTGTTGCGTACCTCCAATCGATAGGTGGCTTCCGAGAGCGATGGTGCACCTTGGCCGAGGGCAAGGTTCCAGGTCATCACATGGGGTGCTTCACCGTCAAGGCTCAGGCTGCTCCGGTCGAGGTCGATCATGTTCAGGTCGTTCTCGAGGCCGTCGAGCTGCCAGGCGCCCCCGACTTCTGATGCCCTCACCGCTTGCGTCCTTCCAAAGCCAGCATCGAGCACCAAGGTGGCTGACGTCCACGGAACCGTGAGGTCGAGCCTCGTTGTGATGTCGAGGTTTGGTCCAAACGCTTGCCATTGCGTCCGTGGTGCCGATTCAAACACGGCTTCGTCCATGCCCCATGCCACGTCATCGAGCGTGGGCAAGGTCCACGTCTCGCTTCGGGTCGTCACCATCTCGACCCTGAACTGGACCCATGTGTGGAGGTTCCGAAGTTCGAGAAGGGTAGGTTCAGCGCCAGCAAACGAGGGTTTTGGGATGCTGTGGTTGCCCGGTGCGAAGGTGTAGGGCAATCCTCCCGTGCGTGGGTACCACGTTGCCCCGGGAAGAAGCGCGGACTGTGTTGCTGTGCGGTATTGCAGCCCGAGGTCCGTCCCGCTGGGTTCCTGACCTGCGAGCCTCACCCATCGGAGGAAGGCCTGACCGTCAGCCGAGGTGCGCAGGTCAAACGCCGGCGAAATCAGCACAGCCACGTGTTGCGGTGGACTGATGTATCGGTCCATCCCGAAGAGCGGGGTTGGCGCATAGCCAACCTGCCAACGCCCGTCCCCTCCAACGGCGTAGGTGTGGTTGGTGTATTGGGTTGATGCGAGAAAACTTGCAGCACGTCCTAGGTCTCCCATCTGACGCCATGCGCCGGTTTCCGGCAACCAACCGTAGGTGTATTGCGTCGCTCCTCCGCTGCCAACCCCTCCGAGAAGCACGATTTCGTCGTGAATCACGTGAACGCTGCTTGCTGCAATGA
>JAURMD010000104.1 GCA_030830875.1 Thermoplasmatota archaeon
CGAACTTGCAACGCCGCTGTTGCTCCACGGCTGTGAGTCGAGAGGGACAATCTGGCGAACGATGTGAGGGTAGTCCTCTTCGCCGTTGCTCCCCTCAGGAAATCGGGCGGTCTCCTCGACGATCCACAGCTCAACGTTCAGGACCACATCCATGCCTGCATGCCCGTCAAGGGCACCCCCGGAAATGGACCAGGTGACGGTGGTCGAACCAGACGTTGCTGAGGTCCAAGAAAACGTGGAGGCCCCCTCTGGAAGGTCGAGGCTTTGGTTGGCCAGGGCCCTGAAATCCTCAAGCAGGCTTTCGCCTTCAGGGATGCTTCCAATGACCATCGTGCTGCCGTTGAACACCACCGTCGGTGGTGCGCGGCGGCTGTACCGCTCCTCCCAACGTTCGTCGAGTTCCTGGGTGCCAAAGGGGTCTTCGACCTCGCCAATCGAACGATGGAAAGAGAACACGTGACCGTCACGTTCCTCCATCAAGTCGTACAGAGCGTGTTCGACGTAGACGCAGTTTTCGCACCAGGTGGCGGTGTAGTCTTCGAGCACGGGTGGCATGGCGTCCAAGCCGATCGTCGAGGTCGAACCATTGGCTACGGCTCCACCCTGACCGCCAAACAGCATGCCTGCCTCGGTCGGTGTCGGCGCCCCTGCCGTTGCCGTGGGAAGGACGAGGCTGAGCAGGAGAAGCAGGGCCAACGCCCACGAGCGCATGCACCGCCGTGAAGCCCGTCGAAGGTCAACCCTTCGGAACATCAGGGAACCGTTGACACGGCTGCTTCCACCCTTGCGACGGCGCCATCCGTGATGTGCAAGTGCGTCACGAGGCGACAACGCGTATCGTCGATGGTCAACACATCGATGCCTGCGTTGGCGAAATGCCCCTGGGTTTGTTCTGCCGTCCATCCTTGCACGGCAAAATACACCATGTTGGTCTGAACAGCCTCGAGGTCGAGGTCGAAGGACCCGTGCTTCACCATCGCCTCAGCCATGCTTCTGGCTCGCGCATGGTCCTCGACAAGACGGTCAACGTGGTGATCCAACGCGTACCATCCCGCTGCGGCGAGCACGCCCGCTTGCCGCATGCCTCCCCCGAGCATCTTGCGCCATCGATGGGCACGAGCAATGAACGAGGTGGAGCCTGCGAGCACGGACCCGACAGGGGCACCGAGGCCCTTCGAGAGGCAAATCGAGACGCTGTCCCAACCTTCCAGCATTCGTGACGGAGATGTCGAGGTCGCAACAGCGGCGTTCATCAAGCGAGCGCCATCGACGTGCAGGGCACAACCGTTGGCTCGACCAACCTCCACGATGGCATCAAGTGTGCCTTGGTCGTAGCAAACGCCTCCGCCTCGGTTGGCGGTGTTTTCAACGCAGATGAGCGTGGCGTCCGGATAGTGTCCGAGGGAGCCCGCTGCTTTGCGAATGGCGGACGCCACCGACGATGGCTGCATTCGACCTCGGTCGCCATCGACCAAGGCCACAGAGCATCCTGAGATGGCGGCGAAGCCTCCGCCCTCGTATTGGTAGATGTGAGCTTCACGTTCAAGCACGATCTCGTCGCCGGGCTGGGTGTGAGCACGAACGGCGACGGTGTTGGCCATCGTTCCTGAAGGCATGAACAGCGCAGCCTCCATGCCACACATCGCGGCCACACGTTCCTCCAATGCTTGCACAGTGGGGTCGTCCCCAAGAACGTCATCTCCGACGGAGGCCGCCCGGATAGCGTCCCGCATCTGGTCTGTTGGCTGGGTAACGGTATCGCTGCGCAGGTCCACGCGAGACCGACCGTCGCTCACCATGCAAGGGGATGGGCATGGCGGTCATCAACGGTCCGGCGGCGGAAGCGTCATGGGCAAAGTGAGGACCGTCATGGCGTGGGCCTGCGTCGATGGGTGCACCGCATCACTGCTCCACCCCCTCCGGGCCGTGCAGCAGCAGGCCCAACCAAACTGGTGCTGGTGGTCAACCAAGGCCTGAAGATGGGAAAGGGGAAGGTGGCGGCTCAAGCCGGGCATGCATGCGTCCATGCCTTGTTGGGTTTAGAGGAGGCTCACCACGGCGTTCTGGACGCTTGGCTCTCAAGCGGTCAGCGGAAGATTTGTGTCAAAGGTCGGGACGCTGACCACCTCCTTGCCTTGCAGTCCTCGGCTCAACAAGCAGGTTTGCCCACGTCCTTGGTGCGTGACGCAGGTCACACCCAAATTCCGGCTGGATCCCTGACGGTGCTCTCCATCGGTCCTGCCAATGAGGAGGCGTTGGACGCCATCACGGGCGATTTACCGCTTCTCTGACGCTATGTCGTCCAGAACCTGGAGGATTCCCATGGCAGACCAACGGCGATGCCCGCCTCGGTCAACACCACGTAGTTCACCAGAAGGTACAGCGTCGTTCCAACGCTGAACGCAAGCAGGGTGGTGTTGATGATGGCCCGCCGCTGCCGCACGGCTTCCTCAAGCGTGCACACGCCTGCCCTGCGGAAATGAAGAACGAGGGCGAGGGCAAGGGAGCAAGCGGAAACCGTGAGGAGGGTGGGCCGGAACCAGCCCCATCCTTCTCCACCCCAGTACAGCGTGTCCGACAGGCTCGCGGCTGCAGACACCGAACTGAGGCCGAACAAAACGAGAACCACGGAGGGAAGGCAACACATCGTCGCGAGCATCGACGATGAGAGGATGGCCTTCCACAGCCCTTTCAACATGGCTGGAAAGAGCAGCGCCACAGGCTTGAAGGTTGGTTCGGCATCAATACGTTGCGAGTCCCTCGATCAGTGGAGCAAGAACGTTGGCAGGGGCTGGACCTAGCCCAAGCACCGTCCACGTTCCCGCGGGGACTTCCGTCCGTCCAGCATCTCGAACGGCCTTGTGCACGATACCAAGCACCTCGGCTTGCTCCTGACGGGTCCGAAGGGCTTCTTCGTCGGGGACCGCAAGCACCACCAGGCGCCCATGCTCGTTTCGCCAACGCTCAAAGCGATGCGAGGCTGCGGTACGTGACGCAAGGCTGCATCCAACCGCCGCATGACCAACCTGCGCCGCGACCTTCCCGGGCCCCATACCAAGGTCCTGTCGAACCAAGACGGCCAAGGTTGGGGCTTCAGACGAGGCTGGCATCGGCCTCCAACCCCGTGATCGTCATCGGGTCCCCGACCTCACGAAGCGTCATCCAACGGACGATGGAAGGTCCAGCCCAGAGCATGAGCACCACGTTGCCCAGCGCGTGGGCCACATCGAAGGGGAGGCCGCTCCACAGCAGCGCGGGCAACGCGGCCATGCCAACGTCTGGCCCCAGCACCGACAAAGTGGTGAGGGCACCAAAGGGAATGGCGAGGGCAGCCGTCAGCGTGGTCGAGCGCCCGAGGAGGAGAGCACCGTCCTCATCGATCAAATCTAGCTTTGAGCCTGCGAAGGCCATCAACGCCCAACCTACCGCTTGGAAGATCGTCCACACTCCATCGCCGAGGACGGCATTGGACAGCATGGTGACCAACACGGCGAAGGCAACACCTCGGCGCGCCCCCATGGTGGCCCCAGCAAGCAGAACCATGACGCTGACAGGCTGCACGTTGGGAAGGTCGGCCGTGGCTACCCGGCCTGCGGCGCAGGCGGCTACCAAGGCGAACAACACCGTGGCCGAAGGGACGGTCAGGCGTCGATCTGTGAAGAGCAACACGACGGCGGCCCCAAGAAGCAGGACGTCGAGGAAGAGTGAGGCCTGAGGTCCGAGCACGGGGCCGTGCGTTCCGACAGCACCCACCATGACCTCGACGACAGGCCCCGCGCCTTCAAGGTTCAGTCATGCGGGGCGCCACACGACCACAGCTTCTGTGCTCAATGCACCTTGCGCAGCACCGATGGTGAGCAACCGTCCATCAACGTCCACCACCCAGCCTCGGCCTTCCACGCCATCAACAGCGGTCACCCAAGGACCAAGCGAGTGTTGTTCGACTGTGAGCGTCAAGTTGAGTTCCACGGCCGCGGCCATGGTGGCCTCAAGCACCGTGGTCGCCTCGGGAAGGCCACCGATCGCCACGCGGCCAGAGGGCAACTCGAAGACCACGACTTGCCCTCCTTCCCACGACGAAGGCCACGCTGGGTTCCAGACGTCGTCAGGCGCTGTTGACGGGCCGAGGTGGCTCCACCATGCGCCGAGTTGGGGAAGCACCAACACCAGGGCCAGCAAAAGGAACGGCGACGCCCACTTCGCTCCATGCACGACACCCTTTCGCTTCCACGCCGCTGCACCAACCAAGTATGCCGCAAGAATCGAAAGGCTCCAGACCGCAGGCGTTCGGTCCACCTCCACGGTAACAGGTGAAAGCGGGCATCCAGAGACGTGTTCCCCAAGCACGACCATGGTCCCTTCGTCTTTGACCAGCAGGAGGGCATCACCGCAATGCACCGGAGGGGCCGTTCCGAAGCCCAACGGACCGTGAATTGAGCGTGCGTTCCACGAGGCAACGTCAAGGACAAGAAAACCACCTTCAGCGTGGTTCTCTGAACCAAGAAGGAGGCCCGCTTCGACACGGAGTGGCCCGTTCACGGATCTGGTGTCGAGCGGGGTGGTGTCCCATCCCTCCGGTGTCCACGCGAGGTGAAGGAGGCCGGAACTGTCGGCAATCACCGCGCCGTGAGTGCCCAGGGCCACAGGCATGCCGGGCGCGTTGCCTCGTGGCAACCGGTGAACCGCCGAGGGTGTTGTCAACGTCCCATTCGAGGCTAAAGGGTACCACTCAACAACGCTACCTGCATCCTGTTGAGCGTGCACGAGCAAGCCCCCGGCCAGTGGCAACGGGGCGTGACGAATGCGCCCTGCAGCGGGAACGGAGGTTGCGTTTGCATTTCCGATGGACCATGCCCACACGTTGCTCGCTTCATCACCGACGTACGCCGTTCCATTCACCACGATGGCTGGATTTCTCCATCCCGGACCGAGATCGGTGCGGGCGAGCAACGCACCGTCCGCAAGGCAACGCTGTTCGATGCCATCTCGGGTCACCTGCACCAAGCTCGACGGCGTCAAGACGGGTGTGGCCGTGAGGCCCCACCCTTCCACTTCGGTTTGGATGGACCAGAACACCGAACCATCCGCTGGATTCAACCCGTCCAAGCGACCGCTCGACCATGCGACCACCAAGGTCCTCGGCCAGGAGCCGCAATCGGCTTCACCGGCGGGGGCCACGACCAACTCCGCCATGTCGGGCTGCACCGTCGATGGCCCCACAACCCGCCAAACCTCGAGGCCTTCCTGACCGTAGGCAAAGACAGCAGGAGGGTTGTTTCCATCGAAGGTGCCTGAGGACCGGACGAGCACGACGTCGTCAAGAACGACTGGAGCCGTTGAGACGTATCCGCCCGGAACGTGAACGCTGATGTCGGCCGAGGCACCGGGTAACCACAACACAAGCAACAAAAGCAGCAGCAGGCGATTCACGCCAGCACCCGCTGGATTTCGTCCTTCAGCAGGCCGCTTACTTCCTTTCCATCGGCCCCTTTGGCCTCCGCCATGACGAGGCCCATCAATGGCCCGACGGCGCCAAGGCCCCGTTCGTTGACAAAGTCAAGGCGGCTTGCGACGACGGAGGCGACAATGGACTGGAGGTCGCCGAGGTCTGCAGGAACATGGCCTTCAGCCTCGGCCCACCCTGCTACGGTGGCCTCGTCCGCACCATGCGGGTAGGCCTGAGCAGCCGCCTTGACTCCGTCCCTCGAGAGGCGACCCGTCTCCCGAAGGTCGAGCAACATGACGAGGAATTCGGGTGCATGTTCGGGGTGTTCAAGCAACAACGAGGCGAGGGCCTTGGCAGGACGGTTTCCAAGGTGGGCAAGCAGCACATCGTCAAGCTCGCGAGCCACCACTTGGTCGATCTGGTCCTCGGACAACTCATGCTGCTCCAGCCGATGCTTGCGCTCCTCTTGTGTCGGCGGGAGGTGCGCCACGACCGCGGCCCATTCCTCATTGCTCAGCAACCGCGCCGGCACGTCCGTTTCTGGATACATGCGTGCTCCACCTGGAAGCGGTCGCATGGGTGTTGTCGTTCCGTCGACTGGAGCACCCTTGGCAACCACCACGTTTCGAACTTCACGTGGAAGCCGATGAAAAGCGGCGAGCGTGCGACCCCGCACCGCTTCAAGGGCGAGCCTGGCCTGCCACGTAGGAGCAAGGCAGAGCACAAAGGCGTCCTCTTCCGACATCGAAAGACGGGAACGAACCTGAGCGACGTCGCGGTCCTCGATGCCGTACGCAGGCAGTTCGTCCGAATGAAAGACCCCCTTCACTCCTGCTAACTTGGCTGCCCCCGCGAGTTCTCGGCCCAGACGTGGGAGTTGAGCACCGTCCTCATCCAACGACTTCTGACCGAGCAATCCAGCCATGCGGGGCAGCACAAGGGCGAGAACAACATGGCCGGCAGCGAGTCCTTTGCTGAGCATGGCTGATGGAGAGGTTGCAAGTGCGTCGCTGACATCGATGAAGTCAATTGGGACGTGCGCTGACGCGGCGACTGCAACGTCAACCTCGGCCGCTTCATCGTCGTCCCTCCTGTCTGAAGGCAACTCCGGTTGACCAAAGCGACCCCGCAAGGTGTTGGCCAAGCGGTACAAGTGCAACTGACGTGCCATTTCCAGCCGAACAATGCGAGGGATCCACTCAACGTCTTGGCAGCCTTTGATTTCGACTCGGTCGCCGCAGGCGATGCTGACGTTGATGTCCTGCCGGATGGAACCAAGTCCGCGGCGCACACGACGCGTTCGTCGAAGCACCGCTCCAAGGGCGAGCGCGGTGGCTTTTGCATGATCTGGGCCCTTCACGTCTGGAGCGGTTGCAATTTCAATGAGTGGGAGCCCAAGCCGGTCCAAGTTGTACACAACCACTTCACCGTCGTCCGTTTCAATGGTCTCCAATTTTCGCGCGCTGTCCTCCTCAAGGCACACCACATCGATGCCGACATCACCGTTTTCGGTGGCCAAGCGGCCGTCGCGCGCGACAAGGGTCGTGCGCTGAAAACCGCTCGTGTTCGAGCCATCAACCACCGTCTTGCGCATGGTCTGCATCAGGTCGACGGGGCACGCATCGAGAAGCGCTGCCACGGTGAGGGTGACCTGCACGGCCTCGTCGTCAAGCGGGAGGGGGGGCCGTTCATCGAGCTCGATCAGTCCAGCATTGGGTGATTGGACGTATTCGAAACTCCTGCGGCGGCGGGCCTCAAACCTCGCCGCCACGTCGACGGCACCACCCTCACCGCGAGAGGCCCGCAGGCGACGACGGATTCGTGGCCAGACCTCCGGAACGGTGGCGGCGGTCACGTCGTACAGTTCACCTGCTTCACGGGAGTGCAATTTTCCGGTCGCCAACTGCTGGTGAACCTCAATGCCACACATGAAGCCTAAACCCTCAGGATCAAGGGTGGACGGAGTGGACACGTCACCGACGGGCTCCGCCATGGTGCGGCCACACGGTGGTCGGATATGAGCGACACCGTCAGGCGACCATCAGCGTGTCGTAGCCACGAGGTCGCAGCAAGCCACCTTGCTGAACCATCTTGTCGATGAGTTCCTCTGCTTCACTCGCCTGCATCCCGTTGCGCACGACTTCGGTCAACACGTTGTTTCTATCGGCAACGCCATTGCCGTCCGCGCAAGATTCGATGGCGTCTCGAATGATTTTCTCTTTCGTCCGCGCGGTGGTCTTCTTGCCAGTGACGAGGGTGGTCTCATCGTAGTTGTCGCCCATCAATTCCATCCGCCAAAGCCGCGTGATTCGCAGCGCACGCTCTGCGTCTTGAAGCTCAACGCGCTCGGAGAGCCGAATCCGGGCACTGGCCTCGGCCAGACGCGAAATGCCCTCGATGGCCCTCGCCGTGATGGCGATGCTGTCGCTGGCTTCCCCGCCTTGCCTGCGTGTTTCGACGTAATACTCGACCAATTTCTTGCTGGCCTCCTCGGTCGGTTCGGGTTGGATGTTGCGCTTCGCGTAAGCGACATACTTCTGAATCATCGAACGGGAGAGCGACTCGGTCGTGGCAGGGTCCGAGGGCGAGCGAGCCACCACGCCTCGACTGGGGTCGAGGGCGCTTCCTTCGGCAATCAGGGTTTCACTGATGCCCGACGCGCGGGTTTCCAGGATATGTCGCGCGATGGATTCGTCGAGGTCGCTCTTCGGCGTGTCCGTGAGCACCCAAATCACGTCGAAACGGGAGACCAGCGGTGGGGCGAGGTTGATCTGCGCGGTGAACGGCACGTCCGAAATTGGTTGGAAGCGGCCCTGTTTGGGGTTCGCCGCTGCAAGCACGGCGCAACGCGTCCTCAGGCTGGCCGTGATGCCGGCTTTGGCGATGGAAATCCGCTGCTGCTCCATCGCTTCGTGCATGCTGGACCGGTCCCCGTCGTTCATCTTGTCGAACTCGTCGATGGCCGCCAGTCCAAGGTCGGCGAGCACCAAGGCCCCGGCTTCGAGCGTCCACCGGCCGTCCGCATTGGCGTCCTGCACCGCGGCCGCCGTCAAACCGGCCGCGGACGCCGACATTCCTGACGTGAACCTCCCGCGTGGCGAAAGGTCGGCCATGTAGGAAAGCAACTGGGATTTGGCCACACCGGGGTCGCCCATCAGCAGGACATGGATGTCACCTCGGCTGCGCGTTCCGTCCTCGTTCTTGCGGGAGACGCCCCCGAACAATTGGAGCATCAGGGACTCTTTGACTTGCTTCATTCCGAAAATCGAAGGTGCAATCGACACGGTGAGCAGGTCGTAAATGTCCGCTCGACGAGCAAGTTCCTTGATCTCGTGAACCTCATCCTCGGTGATGACAATCTCCTCAAGCGGCACGTTTTGCCGTTCGAGGGAGTGGATACGAAGGAAGATGTCGAACACCGGAGTGTCCTTCCCGTGCTTGCGTTGGGAACGCATGAACAACTCGCCGTTCGCTTTCACGCGGTCACCGGGATTGAGTTGGCCGCAAAGGTCCTGTTCAGCAATGCAAAGAATGCGTTCGGGCTGAATGCCACCGCGCATCTGTTCGGGAAGTTCCTGCAGTTCGATAAATTGGGTGTTGATCAGCCGTGAGTCACGTTCGATCAGGTCGAAACGGGTTTCGCGCGTCTTTCGATCGCATCCACCATCGAGAGGGTCGCACAGCATCGGCTGCACCAATTCCTGCTCGTTGGGTTGATTCACCACCATGGTGTGTCCACATCGGCTGCATCGAAACGTCGCGAGGTACAGGCGGGGTCGCACCCCGGAAATTTTCGTGGTCACGGCATCGATGGACAAGAGGTGACCGAGATCTTCTGCACGAAGTTGGGAGATGCTGCGAAGTTGGTCCCCTGGAAGGTGGATGATGCGGATGAAGGGGTCCATCGTGCCGTGGCCCTCATCGACCAGGACTTGCTTTGCTGCCTGCTTGGAAGCGTCGAGGTGAAGGTCGGGTTGGACGAGGATGCTTTCAGCAAACCCAAGGTCCCAGCGCTCGAGGTCCCTGTAGGACACCTCGATGCTGAGCGTGTCCGGCCACGTGACGGCCAAATTGTGGAGGTGTTCGTTGTAGAGGTCCCTCAGCACCGACTCCCAGCGTGTCTGGAGGTCGGCTTCGTGCATGGGGATCATGGCGACGTCTCCAGACTTCGGACATGCAATGCCGACAGTATTTCATGACATCTGCACCTGATCGCCACCCCTGTGTTTCCACTGCAACACCAACGGCCCTCATCACGCCATCGTAGGCTGAATCGATGTTTCGGCTCCGAAATCGCCGACCTTGCTGAGGGAGGGTTGATGGGACGCACGGAGAAGCCTGAAGCATGGAGGGGTCGATGGACTATGCCAGCTCAGGGGTGGACCTCGACCTTGAGGGCAGCGCTGTTGCCTCCTTGATTGGTGCCCTCGGTCGTAGCGTCCGCGCTCCAGGGCAACCCGGTGCTCCGGTGGACCTGCCGGGTGGATTTGGAGGCCTGATTGAGTTTGGTGACCATCTTCTGGCATTGGCGACGGACGGTGTAGGCAGCAAGTTGCAACTCGCCTCTCACCTCAACGCATGGGGCGGAGTTGGGATTGACTGCATGGCGATGAACGTGAACGACCTGCTCTGTGTCGGCGCTGAGCCCCTGGCTTTTGTCGATTACATCGCTGTTCCAAAACCTGACCCTGAGGTCCACGCCGCCATTGGAGCGAGCCTCACGGAAGCCTGCCGCCTCGCTCGCGTCACCCTCGCTGGCGGTGAGACGGCCAGTTTGCCCGGCATCGTCACCGAGGTGGACCTGTCCGGAACGGCACTCGGTTTCCTCAAGCGCGGCGAGGCCATCACAGGTGAACTCCTTCAAGCGGGGGACCTCCTCATTGGTCTGCCGGCCTCTGGCCTGCATTCCAACGGCTACTCCCTTGTGCGTCGCATCCTTGACCACGTGAACGCAGACCTGTCTGATATCTGTCCATTCGATGCTGCCGCCACTGGACGTGCCGTCCGACGGTTCGTCACTGATGCTGATGATGCACCTACGCTCGGCGAAGTGGTGCTGAATCCAACGCGTATCTACGTGGACCCGGTCATCGATCTGCTTCACCACCTCGCCGAATCAGGCGAACTCGGCGGACGGAGGTCAATCCGTGCGATTGGTCACATCACAGGGGGCGGGCTCTCAAACCTGCTCCGCCTTCATCCCACCCTTGGCTGGGTCATCGATGCACCCCTTCCGGTGTTGCCAGAATTCACCTGGCTGCAGGAGGCGGGTGGCGTCGCCACGAAGGAAATGTACCGCACGTTCAACATGGGCATGGGCATGGTGCTGGCGGTCGCCGCGGAGCACGCCAATGGCGTGGTTGCGTGGCTTCAACGGCGCCTGCCGGGGACCGACATCGTCGGTGCGGTGCACGATGCTGGGCACCATGTGACGCATGCGCCGAGCGGGGTGACGTTCTCCCATTACTGAGGGGAAGGCTCGAACACCGCTTCCCGGTTGTTTGAAGACCGGGAGGCGGCCGCGGCCGGGCATGGGACTGATGGACTTCTTTCGACGCTCACCCCGCGGACCAACCACGGCGGACCTGCTTGCTCAGGGCGCGGTCGTTGTTGACGTCCGTTCCAAGTCCGAATTCAAGTCGGGTCACGTCAAAGGGGCTCAAAACGTACCGCTGAACCAGTTGGGTACCTTCATGCGAAAGCACAGGCCTTCCGATGGCCCGATTGTGACCTGCTGTGCAAGCGGCATGCGAAGCGGTAAGGCCGCGTCAACGTTCGCTAAGCGCGGGTACACCGTTGTGAACGGTGGCCCATGGACCCGCGTTCAGCGCGAGATGGCCAAAGTGCGTTGATGGCGGATGGACCTTGAAGGCCAGTCTCATCGGACGGTCATGGACGGGTGGCCGGGCCATCTGTGGCTCGAAGGGGCAACGCCAGTTCACCTCACGCCAGAACAAGCCCGACCCGAGCGCCGCCCCCGAGGCCCCGCACGGCGTACCGGTCCCAGATTCCTGAATCCGGCGATGGCGCCGGCACGAACCCGCTCTGTGCTTCTCCTGTCCGACGCGCTGAACCACGGCTGGCTCGTCCCTGATGGAGCGCCAATTCGTTGCCTTGACGCCATGTGTTCGACCGGTCTGCGGGTTCGGAGGTGGCGCCATGAGGTGCCTGCTGAGCAGGTTCATCGCCTTCACATCACGGCCAACGATCTTGACGAAGAGGCCTTGGCCTGGGCAAAATCCAGCCTTGAAGCGCATCCAACGGGACGCCCACTCCCTGAGCGCGGCCAAGAACGGTCACTGCCGGAAGGTGGGTTTGAGGTCGAAGGCCTTCGCTTCACCCAAGAAGATGCCAGAATGGCCTTGCTCCACGGAGGATGGCAGTGGATCGACCTCGATCCCTTTGGCTCCCCTGTCCCCTTCCTCGACGCCGCCCTTCAGGGCATGGCTCGACGTGGTGTGCTGGAGGTGACGGCCACCGATACGGCTGCACTCACGGGTTCCAGCGCATCGAGCGCTCGGCGACGGTATGGCTTCCAAGGCCCTGTGGACGCCTATGCACACGACGATGCGGTCCGTGCCCTGCTTGGCACCATTGCGATGGCCGCAGCCCGCGTCGACCGATGCATCACCCCCTTGTTGGCCCTGTTCGACGGGCACCACGTTCGCGTCTCCGTGCTCGTTCGAACGTCGAAGAACGGAGCATCGGAGGTCCTCGACCACATTGGTTGGCGGGTGCGGGAAGACGACGTTCCCTATCGGTTGGTCCGCCATCCCGACGAAGAAGAAGTACGTCGTGCAAGCGGGCCCCTGTGGACAGGACCGCTCTGGGACGAGGCCATCACTTCCCGCTTGACCGAAGAACATGAGCGTGCCCTCTGTTCACCAACATCAACCGCACTTGAGGCGCTGCGAGCCGATGGGCTCACGTGGGACCACGATGACCTCGAGCACGCAGCGCGCGAGGGGAGTCGGACGGTTCGACACATCGCAGCAGCAGCAGCGCTCATGGCCCGCAACGCCAAGGACGTGTGGCTCCTTCGTCTCGACGACCTCCCTCGTTGGGCAGGCACCGGCGGTGCGCCCAAGATGTCGAGGCTGCTCGCTGCGCTGGAGCAGGGTGGACATCAGGCCGCGCGAGCGCCTGACCTGAACCCGTTCATTGTGACCGATGCTCCCTTTGAGGAGGTGCTCGCTGCCGTACGCTTGCTCACATGACCGATGGGTCCACGTCAGCACCACCCTGCAACTGGCGGTCGCTTTTGGCGCGAGGGGGCAACACCTCGGCGGCGCGCTCGATCATCTCTCGGACGCTGTCCTCAATTGTGCGTGCGTTCTCCAAGAGTTCACCGAGCGGAAGGTCCAATCCGGTCAAATCGGACACGGCTTCGACTGCGATGGCCGCAGCACGAGCATCGGGGTACATGGGGTGTGCTTCGGCCAACAGGGCAATGATGTCCATCCCCAGCCTGTCCCCCTCCCCAAGCAGGAATCCGGTAATTCCAGACACAACACCTTGCCGAATGGGGTCTATGCCAGCAGCGGCGAGGGCCTCCCTCATCGCGTCTGTTGAGCCGACGCCGTAGAGGTTTCCACCCTCAAATTCCTTGTCCGGGCGAAGCAAGCCATCGATGATGATGAGGCGGTCAAAGCCGCCTTTGTCGAACCATTCGAGCACCGTGGTCGCGAGGGAGACGTCCATGTCGTGGTCGAATTGAATCTCGGCGGTGAACACACCGACCCCCTCCCCTTGGTACACCCGTACTGGGTGCTTCGGAACCGCGTCCTGTATCAAGGCCACAGCGGGAAAATCAGCGTTCAACACCGTGCCTTGTTGATTCAACGCAAGCGCTTTGATGATGTGTGACGCAGCGATGACCCCAACCATTCCAGCGTTGGAGAAACCGCAGACGGCGACCCCGCCGGTGCGCGGATCGGCCCCCTTGTTCAGGACAAGGGCATAGGGCTCAAACGGTGATTCCATGCCTCGACCTCGCCCACGGGTCCATCGGGTCGCTCAAGAATCCTCGCTTTTCTCAACCATGGTATTCGGACCAATCGTCCTGTCCGGCCTCGCGGTACCACCACACACCGATTTCGTCCTCGTACCATTCTGTGCCAAATTCATCAACGCTGATGCCGTCGCCGCTGCCTTCGTCTGCTTCAGCGTCGTCCTCGCTGCCATGCCCGTCGGCTTCTGCAACAAGACCTGCACCTGGTCGCTCTGAGGCTTCCGGAGGCAACTCAGCGAGTTCTTTCCCGCTGGATTGGAGGGCTGCGAGGCTTGACGTGGCGTCAAGGTCCAGGGACGCGTCTGCGGCAGAGGGCATCGGGGCAAGGTCGTATTCGTCGTCGAGGTCGTCCACCGTGAAATCCACACCGTCGTTACGGCCGGAGCGCCCTCGCACCAGCACCATGGTGAGGGCTGCAACCACAAGGCCAACACCCAGACCGGCAGCAAGCAGCATCCCGGAGCCAGAGCCTTGGCTGCCGTCCCCCGTGGTGCTCGGTCCACCGGACGTGGCGGCTTGGGGCTGCCATTGAAGCGTGAACGCGCCCTCGATGCTCAGGCTGGCATTCTCTGTCGAGGTGATGGTGTAGGGGATCGTCACGTCCCGCGTGCCGTCGTCGACCTCCGCAAGCGAGGACGTCACGAACAAGGTCCACGTGACGCTCGTTGAGCGCACCTGCTGAAGGTCGAATCGGAGGGCGCCTTCCGAAGCGGTGCTTGCCTGCACCTCGATGGTCACATCAAAGGTGTTTGGATTTTGGAAGTCGCACCTCGGAGTGGTGGACACCTGGTCCCCTTCCGAAATGTCCCGTGACACGGTAATGCTCGAACACGAGGAGACGACGAGGTCGAACAGCCCCCCGTTGTTTCCTCCTCCGCTGCCTCCTGTACCGCCGGTTCCACCGGTTCCACCGGTGCCTCCTGTACCTCCGCTGCCCTCGCGTTCAATCGTGACAACGTGAACGGCGGGGTTCGAGACGACCCAAGGAACGTCGAAATTCTCCGGACGAATTTCGAGCCGAGCCGCCTCCGTGGAACTCGACTCGTAGGTGTAGGTGCCCCCGTTCATGGTCAGGGCCCCTGAATCCAAGGTGGCTCCGTCAGCATCGTAGAGCGTGTAGGCGAGGTCCACGTACGGTGCAGCCCCGTCCTGCTCGGCCATGACCTCACTCACGGTGAAAGACGCCGTCCACTGACCACTCGATGCCACTTCCACGATGGTGGGGCCGTCGATCTGCACCTGCACCATGCCGTTGGTGACAAGGGCGTCGCTCGAGGCGTTCGTCGGCTGCCGCATCGGGTCATCGAGCAGCGCTTCCACGCCAAAGGTGACCGAGATGGGACCGATCGAAAGGGCAAATGTTGGGTCCCACGCCATCAGACTGGCTTCGTTGATGGCGTAGAACCGTCCCTGAGCGTTCGTGCTTCCCTCCAGCAGGAGGTCGAGGCCGCTTCCTGCATGTTGCAGGTGCAACCAGGCATCGACCCCCTCGAGCGGTTGGCCATTGACCAAGGCTTCCACAGTGGCCTGCACGGGCCCGTTCAGAGGTAGCAACGATGTGGAGTCGGACGTCATGCTACCAAGCAGGACCAAGCTCACCTGAACGTCCTGAACTTGGTCGTTTCGAGGCGCCACAGGACCCGCTCGTGCAGGGACGACGGTGAGGTTGCCGTATTCGTCCTCACCGGCCACCCACACGTAATACGGGGTGCCGTCCACAAGGGGCATGGATGGAGCGCTGATGTTCACCACCACATCAGAGGCGTCACCTGAGACGACGCTGACCACCGGGGGCAAGGGGTGAGGGTCGGCGTCGGCATCGGTGCCCACAAAGACATGATGCACCACAGCACTGCTGTCCGCCTCCACGTCCCATGTGACCCGAAGGTGACCACCCTCATCGCCGGGAACGTCGGTGGCCGTCAGGTTGAGCACCGCCGGGGGTGGGTCGGGGTAGGGAATCTCGACCGTCAACACGTCGGACAGGTTGCTTCGAACCCCGTAGATCTGCCTCGAGCGGACGGCGTAATCGTAGATGGCGCCAAATTCAACCTCGATGTCAATGGTCATGTTGTTTCCAACATCAGCGTACGGTTGACTCAAGTCAAAGTCCGTCCCGTTGGGAACACGGTAGACGTCGAAGCCCAAGAGGCCGATACCAAAGTCGGACATGTTTTGCCATCGGATGGTCACCATCTGAGAACTGAGGCTTTCAAGCTGAAGTTCTGGAGCAGGGGGGCGAACGATCTGGGGGGCGCCGTCCGTATACGGAGCCAGCAGGTCGGTGATGCGGAGCACGCCCGACGTGGTGCTGTTGAAGGGCAGGGCGATGCGGAAACTGCCGCTCCCGGTCTCCATGCGCTGGTTCATCAGGTTCGACAGGTTTCCGATTTCCGAAGGGTTTTGTTCCACGATAAAACGGGCATCGTAGGCAACATCGATGAGGGTGGTGTTCAGAAGACCTGAACCTGTGCTGTTGAGGGTGAAGGCGGTGCTGACCATGGACACGCCATACCCATCGACGGCACCGGTTTGAGCGGCAAGAACGCCGCTCAAGGCATTCTTGACGGCTCCGAACATGTCCTGAGCCACAAGCGGCCCGTGCACGCTGGACGTCTCCGTCCCCGCATATCCCGAGGCTGAAAGTTCCTCTGTGCCGTCCCCTTCGACGTCGAGGCTGATGCGGTGCCAACCGCCAACAAAGACGCCCGCACCAGATTCACCGGCAGCGACGACGTGTTCCATCGTCCCGTCGCCATCGATATCTGCGAACAGGATGTCGCGAGGGACGCTCCATGGTTCGAGGAGGAACGGCGAGACGAGGTCCAAACCTGTGCCGTTGGAATGTCGCATCGAGATGTTTCCTTCAAGGGTCGCTGCATTCCCATCGCCAGAGCCTGGGTTGGGCATGAACAAACTGGGCACACCATCACCGTCGTGATCGCCAAAGGTTGCGTTGATCGTTGAGAAGGGTTCGAAGGCCGTGTAGGACTGGCTCTCCCAACTTGTTGCATTACGAAGGGCGACCACGTGCGTGAATCCGCCGCCACCCGAGACAAAGTCAATCCCTCCGTCTCCGTTGAGGTCCGTGGCCAAGAAACCGCTTCGAACGTCGTTGAACGTGGTCGGGTTGGCCGCGAGGTTCCGGCCGTCCCAAGCCACGGTGTGTCCTCTCCATGTGTTGCCTCCCCACCCTCCAGAGGACACCACGACAATGGTTGAGGTGTTGGTCTGGTTGTCGACGACACCCACCCACATGTCCTGCAGGCTTGCCCGGTTCTGCCCACGGTAAAGGGTCACGGTGGCCTTGGTGAGGAAACCGGTTCCAAGTGGAGAAAAGGGATACAGTCCAACGATGCCGTTGTAGTTGGTGCCGCCTCCAAAACCACCGCCTCCGCCGTGGTAGGTGACCACGTCGTCGATGCCGTCGCCGGTCAGGTCGGCCGCCCAGGCACCGCGCAGTCCCCCGTCCACGGAGAGGTTGAGCACAGGATTCCAGCGAATATGGGGCATGTTGGGGTCCAGCATGGACGTCGTGTTCGTGGAATTCGACGTGGTGTTCCCTGTGCTGTTGTCGGATTGGTTGCCTCCGACGTCGGTCACGTTGAGGGCGCTAGCGTTCGAGAGGTGCATGCATACAGCAGTGTCGCTCGGGTTCCACGTGAACACGTCGTCACGGGAATCGTTGTTGAAATCCCCCAACGAAAAATCCGTCGCATTGCCACAGGTCTGAACCCACGACGACAGCGTCAGCGAACGCGTCGTCAAGTTGTAATCGATGACGGCGAAGGAGGTGTTGTTGACGTTCGGATTGTTGGAACGCGCAAGCACGACAACCTCGTCTCCACCGTCGCCGTCCACGTCACCGGCACGCATTTCCTCGAAACCACCGGTGAGGATGAAGTCCGTGGTCACCGCCGGTGTGAAGGTGACGTTGAGGGAAGCAGACGTCAACGTGGCCCCTTCAGGCAGCAGCACGTGACTGGAAAGCGTGGTGCCGTTGCTCCGGTTGTACACGATGGAATCCACCGTCGCCCCATGGGCAAACGTGTCTTGATGCCCAAGGTTGCCGTAGCCCTGCCCGAGGAACGCCCACTCGTAGGTCCCGTCCTCGTTGATGTCGAGCCAGACTTGCCCTGGTGATTCGTCTGCGTCGTCCACTTCGACGGCGAACGTGAAGTCAGAGAAGGTGACCTCACGCGGAACGCTGACGCCCACGCTGCTGTTCATTACCCCGGCGTCAAGGTCGATCAGCGACGTGCTGAGGCCGGTATCAAAGGTGCTCAGCACACCGTCACCACCCCCCGCAGCAACCGGCGTGACGGGCACGATGCTGAGGATGAGCAGTCCGACGAGCGCGACGGCGCGAAGGGCGGAGGGACGAACGTCGGCGTTCATGATGCCATTCTGCTTGTTCTGACTTCATATGTCTCTCGCATCCCCGAGCGCTGATGTTTACGTCGTAGAAGAGCGGGAATTCAGCGGGAATGCTGAACCCTTAAGTCGGCTGCGAGGCGCGCTTGGGACGATGAGCGACGGTCTTGTGCACATCACCGCTGGCGACCTTCACATCGAAGTCTCCGGTACGGTCGAAGACGTCGAAGAACGCATTGCGGAACTCCAAGAAGAGGGGACGTGGTCCATGGTGCTCGACCACCTCCGACAAGCCCGCGAATCCGCCCTCGAAGCCGCGGCCGATGCCATCGGGAAGGCTGGTCTTCCACAACGTGGTGCAGCTTTCCGGCAACTCATCGCTGGGTCTGATTTGGATCGCCGTCCAGAACAAGTGCTCGCCGCCATCCACTACCTTCGCGAGGTGGAAGGGGAGCACGATTCACCTCCCCGAATGATTTCCCGTTTGTTCGAGGACGCAGGCATCGAAAGCCCCGGCAACATCTCGCTGTACATCAACCGGCTTCGTGATCGCGGGTTCCTCGAAATTCCAGAATCTGGCGGCGGCAAAAACCGCTACGTGGTGCTCACACCGGCTGGACGTGCCTACCTCGATGAGCAATCGGGGTGAACGTATGGTCATGTCCTCGTCTGGCGATGACCCCCGGGACGGCCCATCGGATACAGCCGATGTGCTTGATTGGTCATTCCAAAACCGGTCAGGCGCCTTGTTGCGCGGAGGGCGTCACCGAGGTTCCACCTTTCGAAGGGCCATCCTCGATGGAGCGGACCTGACGGAAGCGGATTTCACAGACTGTGATTTTCGTCGCGCCTCCATGGTCGAAGCGGACCTGATGAAATCGGCTTTTGATGGCGCTGACCTGCGCGGCGCTGACCTCCGCAAAGCCCGCCTCAACCTTTCCAATTTCAGGAATTGTCAACTCGAGGGTGCTGACCTGAGAGGCGTGCGTGGAAAATACGCCATCTGGCAAGGAAGCGATTGGTGGAACGCCATCCTCGACGAAGGGCTCGAAAAGGCGCTGACCAAGAAGTGGCCACGCCCTGAAGCCTGATTCACTCCTCTTCGAGGGGCTCAAGCGCAAGTCGGGCCCGTACGTTGAGCAGGGGCAAGGCTGCGATTGCAACGCAGAGCCCACTCGACGCTCCGCATGCCAAGGTCACGTGCCACTGCGTATCGACAAGCAGGCCTTGCATGGTCGCCTGCGCGGCTTCGTGGAATCGAAATCCTGCAACGGTGCCCCCTACGGTGGCAACCAACGCGCCAACAGAAGCGAGACGGGGGCCCCACAACTGCAATCGGAACAAACCAGCGGCCCCCACGAGCACCATGCTCATGCCCACGGTCAGGGACCAACCCCGAAGGGCATAGGCTCCGTTCTGACGGGCCAGGTCGTGGAAGGCTTCGTACTGCTCAACGGTCACCTCGTCCCCGCTCAAGTTTGGCGTTTTGATGGTGGTCTCCACCTGTTCCAAAGGAAGGTCATCCATCATGCCCTGACGCAGAGCGTCCACCCCGGTCAGACCAAGCAGGACCGCTCCGATCATCAGAATGATGGCCACGTTGCGTGGGCCACTTCTGTCTGGCCTCAGGTCGATGGTGGGGCCGGCCACCTTCACGCCCCCTCGGGGGCCGTGCACGCCTCAAGATGCGCACGTAGGCCATCGGGCACCGGTCGTACGCTCATGTCGTCCATGTGCACACCTACGGTGACTTGCCGCGAGGTCCAGACCAGTGCACCAAGGTCGTCTTCGAGCCGATAGCGCCACACCACGCTGCTGGTGCCGACCGATTCGATCCACAACGTCATCACCGCCGTTCGACCGTACCGCAACGGCCCGTGAAAGGTTGAGGCGATGTCCACGACGGGGTAGCCCAGTTTCCACTCGTACAACATCACGTGGTATTCAACTCCGCAGATCAGGGCCCACGCTTCCTCAAAGCATCGATGGGCAAGGTCGTAGATACGAGGATAGAAGGCGATGTCGGCCATGTCGATCATCGGGAAATCGACGCGCCTGCGCACCGTCACCGCCATGGCCGTGGGTGTGGGACGTCGCCCTTGAAGCCTCGTCGAAAACCCGACCCGTCGGCCTTATATCCACAGGTCCGGTCGCCGCGTTCAAGGCCTGTTAGGGTAGTCTGGATATCCTTCATCCCTGCGGAGGATGAGACCCGTGTTCGAATCGCGGACGGGCCGCCACCCTACTGCCTGAAAGATTAGCCACGGCGCCACTGCACCTGCTCCCAGCCTCGCGCTTCGGCTTCCTTGACCAGCGCATGCTCGGGATTGACGGCCATGGCGTGCCCGCATTCTCGCATGAACCAGCTGTCGGCGTGGGTGTTTCCGTAGGCCCAACAATGCGCCAGGTCGTGCCCGTTGGCTTCGGCGTCCGCCAGCACCACGGGTACCTTGCCCTTCCGCCTCGGGACGGACCAACCGCGCTCCGAGCCCGTGAGCCGACCGGAACGGTCGGTGGGGCCGCAACCGTAGGTCGCATCCATTCCGAGCCGCCGCCCCATCGCCTCGGCCATCGGGGCGACCGTCGCGGTGACGAGCACGAGACGATGTCCTTGCTCCCGGTGCCATGCGAGTCGGTCAATCGCTGCTTTTGGGACGCACGGCATCAGGACCTCCTCGGCCAGTTCGTCTGAAAGGGCCTCGAGCGTGCTCCAGGTGGCCCCCGTGAAGTGGCCACGGTTCCGCAATGCATCGTAGAGCGCTCGGCCAGCCAGCAGCCCACCCACCGTGCGCAGGGTCCAGGCCGTCAGGCCGAGCGGAAAGCGCCATGGTCGACGCTTGAGCAAGGCGCCCGTCAGCGTCTTCTCGCTGGACGCATCGAGCAACGTGCCGTCGAGGTCGAAGTACGCCGCCACCGTCGTAGCGGCCTCCACCATGTGCTGGCCTAGCGGTCACCTGCGATTGACCTTGCGTCGCTCAACCGTCCTCTGGCACGACGGGAGAGCCGATCTCGCCGTAGACGCGCCGGCCTGCGATGTGGTCTTGCCACCACGTCAATCGGTCAGCGAGGTGACGAGGAATGAAGAAGCCAATTTTGCGGGGCGTGAGCCCATGGTTGCGCATCGAACGGTCGTTGGCCAGTTCCGCGACGATGGACTGAGCAGAACACCCTGGATTCGCTAAAACAAAGCGAAGCACCTCGTGTTTCAATCGTTCCAAGCGCGCTTGCTTCTGGCTGCCTTCCCCGGTTCTTCGTGGCATAGGCCGGAAACCATCTGCTACCACCATAAGGGTCCCGTGGGACCTCCCACCACGTTCGGCTCACTCGACGTGCACGGGAAGGGTGGTTTTCCAGTTCGCGTTGGCCAACTTCTTGGCCTTGCCGTCGGCGATGATGGGATGGATGATGTTGAGTCGTCCGTGCATACCGGTCACCGCGAACTTGACCCGGAGGGTGGCCGCCCGGTCCGCCATCATGGCGTTGATCTGCTCTTGGTCAAGGGTCACTTCGGCCATCGTGCTGCCGTCGGTGCTGCTGAGGATGGTCAACGTGGTGTGTTGAAAATGCAAGGCCGGGCGGAAGTCCCAGTCGTCGGGGTCCGCCATCTGGACGGTGACGTCCAGCGACAGGCCATCTCGGATGCCGACCCGGCTGACCTCGACCTGCTCCACCATGTCGACCGTTCCCTCCCATCCATCGGGCCTTCATAGCCTTGTCCAAGACACCGCCGGTCTCACTCGTAGGCGACTTCCACCAATCGGGGAACGAGCACGGTGATGCGCACCTCAAGGGTCCAGTCGTTGCCCGGGTCAGGGTCGGGTGCGCCAGGAACCACGCCGTCGGGATCGGCCTGGTCCGCCACCACGGTCCAACTCCAATTGCCCTGACCAAAGCGCGCACCTGGCTGGTTGAGGATGCGGGCGAGCACCTCCTCGGCCGAATCGCCCTCGAACACGCCAGACTCCGGTACGGGGTTGAGGTCCTCTTTCTCGAGCGTCGCGCTTGCAGGTTCGTTTCGGGTCACGTTGCCCGTGGTGGTTTGCGCACGAGCGTCCCAGCCGTTGGCTGGAAGTTCGAGGATGAGGGTGAAATTATCGTATGGCAGAAGCAGTTCGCTTTGGAGTTCCAAGACCGCTTCAAAGGCCATGACCCTCATTCCAGCAGCCGGCAGGTGCTCTGCCTGCCACCGTTCTCCTTGGTCGAGGTAGCCTTCCCACGATTCGGACACGGTCTGCTCGTCCCATGCGAGGGTGAAACGGCGTGTCGTGACGTTGACCTCGAAACCCTCGCTCACCACGCCTCCGTCCGCATCGCTCACGGTCAGCCGTCCTCGAAGCAAACCGCTCTCCGAGGTGGGAAGCAACACCTCTGGGGTGATGGCGTCCGCGTCGTCGTCCGGCACGCCGTTGCCGTCCGCGTCCGTCAGCACGTCGAGGTCCCATGCGAAGGACAACGGGCCGCCTTCTGGGTCGGTCGACGCGCTGGCGTCGAGGAGCGCCGTGTCGCCTGCCCGCACCTGCGTCGGCAGGTCAAGCACAAGGTCGGGTGCACCGTTCACGGTGACGGACGTGGTCGCTTCGTCCGTGCCGCCTTGGTCGTTCGTCACCTCGACCGTGATGGTGTACGTTCCAAAGGCATCGTAACGATGCGATGTGAAGCCGATGAGCGTCTCCGACGACGTTCCGTCCCCGAAGTCCCACGACCAGCCGGTGAGCACCCCTTCCACGGGTTCGGAGGCCCGGGCGTCAAGCGTGACCATCTCTCCCTCTTGAATCAGGGCTGGATAGGCATCAAGGGAGGCACGCGGGTTGACCGTTCGGTCGAGGACCTCCGTGCAGCCGGGAAGGAGGAGGCTGCCGAGGAGCAGCATCAGCAGGGCCGCGCTGCTCAGCGAGGAGCGGGCCACGACCATGCGGTGCGAGGCGCCGCCTCCCTTTCTGAACCGTGCGGTGCGGTGGGCGGAGCGAGGACCCGTTCCTTCGGCCCTATTCGAGGTCCACGGGTTCGGGCAGGTCCCCGTCGATGAGGGCTCGCTCAAGCGGATCCTCAAGGTCGTCAAGGTCTTCGTGAACAACGACATTCACGTCATGATGGTCGGCCGTGGGCGCTGCCCCTTCCTCCAGCAAGGCATCCACCTCTACCACACCAGCGTCGTATTCCGGTGTTGGAACCGGTTCAGGTTGAACGACCTCCATGGGTTCAACATCGTCATCGAGCAGGGCAGCAGCCTTGGCGATGCTGGCTTTCCGTGCTGCGTCCATTTCGGCAACTTCAGACGATGTGAAGGCTTCCTTCGACACGTCCACCGATGTCGCCGCAGGCTCAGCACGCCGTCGCCACCAACGTGCCATGCTGGTGGCGTGCACCCAACGCCCATCATCGTGGTGGTCAGGTTGAAGGGGGGTCGTACAGGACTGCCGCACATGGCCGTGGACCCTCTGGCAGGCGAGCGTGTGCTCGCCCTTGACCTGGAGACCACGGGCATCTCCACGCGCTCGGACCGCATCGTGCAGATCGCCCTGCTCGGGACCGAGGCCGACGGCAGCGCTGTGGGCATCGAGCGCTTGGTGGACCCGCGGCGGAACATCCCCTTGGAATCAAGTCGGGTCCACGGCATCTACGACCGGGACGTTCGAGGCGCACCGACCTTTGCTGACCTCGCCGACCAACTTCACACGCTCATCGAAGGGGCCGTCGTGGTGGGCCACAACGTTCGCCGCTTCGACATGGCCCTCCTGACGTCCGAATACATGCGTCTGGGCCGCCTTCCACCTCGGCCAAAAGCGGTCATGGACACCCTCGAAGCGGCCCGTCGGCTCAAGGTAGGACGTCCTCACAACCTCGGATCCTTGTGTTCACGGCACGGCATTCGGCTCGTGAAGGCCCACACCGCGGGTGCGGACGCACTTGCCTCACTCGGGCTGCTGTGGCGGATGATGGAACGTCACCCCCAGCCCTTCCGTCGCTCCGTGGACGAGATCGAGCATTGGATGATGCACGGTGAGGGGCGCCGTGACGCCACCGAACTCGGGCGGGGATTGGTGGACCTGGAGCCCTTCGACGTTGAAGGACGGATCCGCATCGATGGAGAGCACCTTGTGTTCGCCTTTGGTCGCCACCGGGGCCGGACCGTCGCCGAGGTCGCGCAGGAGGACGCCCCGTACCTCCGATGGCTAACCTCTCCTGCAGGAGGGCTCTCTAGTGAGGACCTTGAGCGCTTGAAACGACGTCTGGATGCTTAGGCGTCGGGGATCGGTGACCACGCCAGGACGTCGCACCAGTCCCCAATCCGCCACTCCGTTCCACGCGCTAAGGCGGATCCAAGGAAGATGGGGCCGGCTGCGTCCTGCTCCATCAAGCCGTCAAGCAGATCGGCGCTCCTTCCGGTGAAGGTCACCGAGAGGCGACCTCCGCCATCGCAAAGATGACCTTCGTCGTCGAGGACCTGCCGCTCGGCTTCGACGGTCGAGGAACCCTTTGGACGCGCGACCACCCGCACCACGGCGTCGCGAAAGTCCCCTTCATCGAGCAATCCCTCGTCTTGCCGCCACCGCAACCAGTGCGGGCACCACGCCTTCCAATCGCAGAAGCCCCCGCAGCTGGCCTCTCCGGGTGTGGCGTCGGCTGGGGCTTCGGTCGGGATGGTGGCTTCCCAAGCAAGGTAGGCCTCCTCAAGCACGCCGTCCTTCGAGGCGACCCATGTCGTTCGGTCCACGGTGTACCATCCCTCGGCCCGAACGGGTGGGGCGTTTGGGTTGTTGGCCATGAGCAGGTCGCGATAGAAGCGCAGTTGCCGGTCCACTTCGGGCTTCAAGGCACCGTCGGGAGCGCGCCCTGTTTTGAGGTCCGCCACCACCCAAGCGCTGGTCGTGCCGTCGTCGGCCACCTCCTCAAGCAGCAGGTCAACGCGCCCGCCAAGCCGGCCGTCGCGTGAAATCACCTCGGCCTCAACGGCCAGCACACGCTCCTGCACCCTCGACCACAAGGCCACGGTCACCCGATCGTGGTCGAGGCCTTGGACACCGACCCATCGAAGCAGCAGGTCGATGCCTCCGCGCTGGCCGTCTCGGGCCTCCGACCAGCGTTCTTCCTTCCATCGAGGATGGCGCGGCGCGGCGTGGAAAGCGGCTTTCTCCTCTGTCCATCGGTCGCGAAGCAAGCGCTCACCCTCCTTCGGAAGCCAGCCCATGCTCGCACGTGGGCGGTCGGAGAGGTCGAGGTTGAGGAGGTCTTCGATGGACGCATGCACCGCCGTTCCGAGCGAGGACGCCATTCCGGACTTTTTTGGCAGGCCCTGCTTGCTGAGCCAGTGCATCCGCGGGCAGGTCTCGAACCGGTTCCACGAGGAGGGCGAGAGGCGATGTTCACCCTCCATGCATGGCAACTTCACACGAGAGGACATGAAGGCTCGGTCTGGACGCCGGAAGGGTTGAATCCCTCAGGAGGCGCCCTCTGTTCATGACTGGCCCCATTGTTCGTGTTCGAGGCGATGTCGAACTCAAGAACGCGCTGGTGATCACTTGCTTTCCCAGCGTGGGGATGGTGACGCCGATCGTGGCCAACTACCTCATCGAAAACCTCGGACTGGAGTACATCGGCGGCGTCTTCGACTCCCGTTTGCCGGCCGTGGCCATCGTCGAAGACGGGTGGGCCCTTCCCCCGGTCCGCGCCTATGGCGGAAGCCCGGGCTGCACCATCGATGGTTGCGACCAGGTGGTCCTCCTGATGAGCGAAATGATGGTACAGGACATCATCGCGAACGAG
>JAURMD010000105.1 GCA_030830875.1 Thermoplasmatota archaeon
ACCTCGGACGAGTCCGTGAGGGTCAGCATCGATGGCTTTGCTGAGAACGCTCCTGCAAGCCTGTACCTCAACCCAGGCGGCCACGCCTTCGTCTTGCGCGTGTTCCAGGACGTGAGCGGCGACAGCAACGTGAGCAACGGTAGCATGGTCACGCCGGCCTTTGCCATCGTCCCCACGACGGTGCACGGCGAGCGCGTGAACGTCACCAGCGACATGTACGACGCTGAGGGCAACTTGACCATCGTTCTCGGCCTTGGTCAATACAACATCGAGTTTGCCGACGACAACGCCGCTGACCCCAACGCCAGCGCCTATTCGTTGTCCGCGTCCAACACACTGCAAAGCATCTCCGTCGGTCTCCCTGCTCCGATCGAGTCGGTGGACATCGCCCTCGTCGATGCATGGCGCGTGAACGGAACGTTGACCGATGCCTCCGGTGCCGCCCTCGCCCCTGCAGGTGGAAGTTTCTTGCTCGTTTCCGCAGACGGTGAGGATTACCGCTCGATGAGCGTGGATGAAAACGGTTCCTTCGCGGCCTACGTGCCCTCCGGTGAGTGGATCGCCGTGGTCGCACCCTATGTTGTGGAAAACGTCACCGAGACGTTGCGCGCCACGGTGGACGTGTCCGACGAGGTCGCGGATCTCTCCCTGCAGACCGTCATTGCAGGCATCATCGAGGTGCACCTCAGTGAAGCACTCAGTGAGCGCGACCTCGAAGGCTTCCGTTTGACGCTCGTATCGGCGGATGGATTCGGAAACGTGAGCATGGACCTCACCAACGAGAGCGGCTTTGCCAGTGAAACAATCATGCCAGGCGATTGGTCGCTCCACCTTGAGCGCACCGATGCCCAAAACCGGTGGACTGTGGACACAACTTCGACGCCGGTTTCCGTTCAGAGCAACAGCACGAGCGTGGAGAACGTCAGCGCGTTCCACGAGGTCGAGATCGGTGGTCGACTCTTCTGGGACCTGGACGGCGACGACGTGGCGGATGCCATCGAAGGCGTCGCTGAGTTCAACATCACCGTGCTGGGGTTGGATGGCAGCACCTTCAGCGAAAACGTCACCAGCGACAGTGAAGGTGTGTGGCAGCTCTTCGTTCCCGCGCGGACCAACTACAGCGTCAACGGTATGCGCCTCGGTTTCGCTGACCTCGAATACACGTTGGACAACACGAGTTATTTCCCAGTGAACGACAGCGCCCGTTCAGAAGACCTCGAGGTTTCTGTTGGCGTTGTTGACGTCAGCGGTACGATCACGGACAGTGTTGACAGCAGCCGTCTTGACGGTGCGAGCGTCACCCTCGTCCCAACGGCAGGCCTCGACCGTGAAGCCATTCCGATCCTCAACCCGACCTTTGACGGGACCACGCTTTCGTGGAACGCAACGGTGGAGCCCGGTTCGTGGCTCGTCGTCGTTCAGCAGGCTACGCCGGGGGAGAACGACGGGGCTGTGGCCATCGACGTGCTTGAAGCAAGCGTGGCCGATGGAGGTTCCATCGAACAGGTGATGAGCAAGGGTGGCTTTGTTGACCTGAGCACCAACTGGACCGACATCGAACTTGTCCACCACCACCTCGGAAGCGAGGATGCTGGGGCCTCCATGTTCACCGACGCGCCGGCCGTCACCGTCGACCTCGGTGACGGCCGTGAATGGTACGTCAGCCTGAACGGCGACGGCACGTTGGAGTTGCTGCTTCCTTCGGGTCCTGTCTCGATTTCGGGTGAAGTGGTGACCGTTCAGCACGAACTCGCCCTCAACATGAGTTACTCGGGCAGTGTCTCGACCTCCGTGGCTGCCGACCGACAAGAAGTCACCTTGACGCTTGAGCGCGCCACCAACCGCGACCTGCGAGTCGAAGTCGGCCAGGTCGACGAGAGCACGGTGGCCTCGGTGGTTGACGATGCGAACGGCGTGGACATCGTCGCAGAGCAAACCGACGACGGGGAGCACGTGCAGATCCTGATGACGTTGGACGTGACGTACGACGGCACGGAGTTCGAGGACGTCTACAAAGCGACAGGTTCTGCTGGCAACGCTCCAGATGCATCCTCGTGGGCCATTGAGTTCCAAGACGGTGCGAACTGGACCACATCCCTTGAAGTTCGGCTTGGAATTGGCGAGGATGCGAATGACTCAGACGTGGCCAAGTCCACGACCCTGCAGGTTCGCATCACCCTTCCGAGTCAAGCCAACGCCAGTTCGCTCACCAACGGGCACACCGTGAGCGTCACGCTCCGTGCAGACTCCGGTGAATACACAGAGAGGGCCTTCACGGTCAAGGTGCCTGAAGTGCACGCCTTCACCGCAACAGCGATCGACAGCGATGTGGGTATTGGGTCCGACGACAGCACGACCGTTCAGGTCACCTTGACGAACGAGGGCAACGGTGACGCGACCTTCACCTACTCCCTCGGGACCTACAATGCCGAAGAATGGGACATCACTCCGACCTCCAGCACCATCACCGTGGCCGCTGGCGACAGCCGGGTGCAGACCTTCACCGTCCGCTCCGGGTCTGAATTCGCAAGCGGTGATCGGCTCGATTTGACCGTCTTCGTCGAAAACGAAGACGGTTCTGTGGAGGAGGTGCTGTTCACGTTGCACTACGCGGAAATCGTCATTTTCGTTGACGAAGACGGCGGCGATGCAGTCCAAGCCTCCACCAACGTGGCAGAGCAGGAGGTCACCATCCTGAACATCCCAGTGGAGAACAGGGGTGAGCGTGATGCAAGCAACGTCATCGTGTACCTGCGTGAGCAAGGCGTGGAGGCCGACTGGCAACAAGTGACGGTTGGCGTCCCTGCCGGAGAAACGGTGAACGCGGCCTTTGACGTTGGGTTCATGTCGCCCGGCAACCATCGCTTCGAGTTCTACGTTGAAGTGACCGGTGATGACGCAGCCTATGCACAGCAAGCCAAGATTGGAAGCGGCGACGAGCCCATCGACTTCCCGATGACCTACAACATTGAATCCTCTGAGGGAGCAGGCCAGACCTTGACCGGCCTCATCGTGCTCGTCATTGTGGCCTTGGTCATCGTGGGTGGGTTCAAGATTGTCCGAACAGGCGGACGCCGCTTCTGAGCCAGAACACGGCTTTGAAACCACAAGCGAGGTGGTTCAGCCGTGAGGCCGAACCGGCTCGAGGGTTTGGAGTTCATCCCGGAGCCGGGAGAGCCACGCATCTTGACCGCCGTGGACCCGTCCACGGTGCAGCACGATGTTGGATGGCGTTCCGAAGTCATGGGCTGGTCACCGCTGGAGGCCAGTCCCATCCCGAGAAGAAGGCGACCTCGGAACGGCTCCCTCGTCAGCATGGCTGTGTTGATTGCCTTGTTGGTCCTTATCATGAGCCAGGGGTGGCTCATCGTCACGCTCCCCCCTCCAGATTCTGAGTGGGCCTTCGAAACCACTGGACTCCGCAGCCTCCAATCAAAAGGGCTTGACGGCGATGGTGTGAGCGTTTGTGTTGTCGACACAGGTGTTGATCAGAGCCATAGCGCGCTGACCGGCGTGAACCTGACCTTCCTTGACCTCGTCCAAGGGTCAACACGGCCTGTGGATCACGGTTCGACGGCTCATGGCACCATGATGGTCGGGTTGCTGGTGGCGGAGGGCCATCAATCCGGGGCTGCCCCTGCCGTTCGCCTCGGGGTTGTGGCGGCCCTTTCTGCGGACGAAGACGGGGAGAACACCGGTGACGAGGACGTTGTGGCCGACGCCGTTGATTGGTGTTCCACCACGTTTGGAGCGAACCTGATCTCACTCTCGCTTGGTGGTGCACGCATCCCGGGAAGCAGGGATCTGGTTGCAGGCGCAGTCCGCCGCGCCTTGGCCACTGGCGTGTACGTGGTCGCAGCGGCCGGCAACGACGGCGGGCCCGACGATGACGGAGATGTTTCGTCACCCGCCTTTGTCCCGCAGGTCATCGCCGTGGGCGCCTCCGACGTGAACGGGACCGTTTGGACGTCGTCCTCCCGCGGAGGCCAAGGCGAGGACCCGAACAAGAAGCCTGAAGTGATTGCACCCGGCGTTGATGTCATCTCCACAGGATTCGACGACGGTTGGTACGCCTCCAGCGGTACGTCCGTTGGAACGGTGATGGTCAGCGCTGCGTTGAGCATGATCCTGCAGGCGCATCCTTCGCTGACGGATCTCGGTGATGACCGGTGCATCGATGAGGTCAAACGGGCCCTCGCCGAATCACTCGGAGGGCTTCATGACCCTCAGCGCGGTTACGGCGTCCTCGATGCTGAGGCATGGAACGCGTCCATCAACGTCGATTGCGCCGATACCTCTGAGCAGGTATGATATTTCTACTCAGTGAACAGCGATACAACTGATTGCAAATTGATATATTTAGCGGCGCAAAATGGCCCACAGCATTATACCGCGACCTGTGCAGCCACCTCCGGTGAACCCATGAACGGACCTCGCCGATTCAGCAGCCTCTTTCTTGTCTCCCTGATGCTTATCTCCACGCTTGGTGGCATGGCGTTCGTTCCGGGGGCCTCTGCCTCCAACGAGACGAAGTCCGGCATCATTGTCGGTACCGAGACCTGGTCAGGCACCCACTCGTTGACGGGCGATGTCGAAGTGGCGGAGGGTGCGAAGTTGATCATCAACGCCGGCACCACCGTCAACTTCCCCGCAGGTGCATTCCTGAACGTTCGCGGTGCCATTTGTGCGGGTGACTCCGCCTGTGGTGCCACGCAGGGCGGCAGTGGTTCCGAAATCCAGTTGCGTTGGGGAACCCCATCCAACTGGTCGGCAACCGGACGCTGTTACAACGCGAACATTCAGCGTTGGAACACCGATGCTGCATGTGGCGGTGGCGTTGTGATCCGTTCGACCATCGACCAAGCCATCACCGGCATGTCGTACGTGCACTTTGAAGGCGCCTACGGATACCCAATTTATTCCCAAAGCCTTCAGCGGTCGCTCTATGGAGCGCTCATTTTCGACGGAGCAAGCCTTGAGGCCGACCATCTGTCGTTTGCCGACGTGAACACGAGCAATGTGGTCGCTTTGAACGCTGCAGCACCGACCATCTCGGACTCTGAATTCACGCTTGGCGTGGACGAAAACGAGTACAAGGCCGCTTCCGTTCAGGCCTACGGCGCTGGGCTGGGCATCCTGTCCACCTTCGAAATTCAGGACTCTGTGTTCACCGGCGACACCGAAGCCACCTGCGGAAACCAAGGCGGTGGCTTCTCCGTACTGTACGCGGAAGAATCCTACATCAGGATGGACGGTTTGGACATTTCTGACAACGCCTACGGCGTGTTCCTCCGCCGCTCCTCGGGTTGGTTGGAAAACTCCGACATTGACGTGCTGTGCAACGGGCTCGACACCAACGGATACAAGGTGACGGGGGACATCGAACACACCCTGTACATCAACGACAACGTGTTCACGACGGGCGAAGGTGCGGGCATCACCGCGTACGACGGCGCCCGTGTTTCGGCCTCACGCAACATGGTCAGCGGCGCCAGCAGCGGTTCAGGTGTGGCGGTTCGGAGTTCGACCGTTGAACTTTACAACAACGACATCGGTCCCATCACGGGATACAACGGGCTGTGGATCCTCGGATCCTCGGACGTCATCGCAGAAAACAACACCATCCACGACACGGAAAAGGAGCCGGTTATCCTCGGCGAGTACCATTTCCGAGACCAAGGATGGAGCGTCCCTGCCCCAAGCGAGAACCGAATGTACTTCGCCAACAACATCATCGAAAACTCCTCAGGGACCTGCACCTCAAATTGGATGTACGGTGGCGATTTCAAGTGCCCCGCGATCCACGTGTTCATGGCCAGCGCGACGATTGAAGGCAACACCGTCCGGAACAACCAAGGTGATGCGCTACGCATCAACGGTGGTATTGTGAACGTTCAGGACAACGACATGGAAACGGGCGATTTCGCGGTGCGAATCTTCCACTATGACGACACGTATGGCAACAAGTTTGGCTCCATCGGGTACTTTTCTGGGAACACGTGGACGAACGCTTCACAAGTCTACAACATCACTGAATCTCGGGTGACCGTGCAATCGGAGTACATCCCCGACCCTCAAGGTGGCTACGCCTACCCCATCATGCTTGCTTGGGAAGGGGCAGAGTGCCCTTACGTGACCGACGAATGCCTTCAGCTCCCCGTGTCGTACACCATGCCCCCCCGCGGCATGCCGCTGGCCATCGAGTTGATTCAAAACTCGACCGTGTTTTCCTTCGCCGACCTCCAGAATTTCGACACGTCAAAGGTGTACGTGCAGAACCAGAACTCGGAATGGGGCACGCAGGTTCGCCAGGGTGAATTGGTCCGCTACCAGGTCAAGGCCAAGGGATCGAACGTCGCGGACGCGACCGTGGTCATTCGTGATGCCACTGGACTACCGTTGTACGAACTTGAAACGGATGCCTTTGGATTCACCGATTCCGTTTCGCTGCCAAGCGATTTCCTGCTGGACAGGAACTGGAACCACCGGGTAGGTGACACCGGTGTCGACGTTCCCGGGACGCCCGCCGTCGAGTCCATCGACGAGAATTCCTGTGCGGACGGGTACGACAATGACGGTGACACGAAGGTGGACGCAGCCGACGACTCGTGCTCAAACGGTGGGCGTGAGATGGCGTTTTACACCGTCGAAGCGTACAAGTTTGGCAAGGGAACCAAGTCCTTCTCCTTCACCTTGACCTCTGGTGTTGATGACATCATCAACCTCGACAACACCCGTCCCAGCATTGTGGTCAACGAACCGGACGGCGCCTCCTTCGCCACAACGGTCACCCTCACTGGTGCGGCGTGGGACGGTCAAGCGGGCAGTGGCAGCCCCGGAGAGTACGTGAACGACATCGTGGCCTACGACAGCCAGTTTGGACTCGTGAAGCGCGTTGAAGTGCAGCCCCCTGGCAGCAGTTCATGGTATTCGGCGACGGACACATCTGGTGCGAACGGTGCGATCACGAAGGATAACCATCCGTTCAAGTCGTGGAGATTCGATTGGGACCTTTCCGGCCACCCAGAGGGTGAAAGCGACGTGACCTTCCGCGTTCGAGCCACGGATGGACTCGACGATTCCCCCATTGAGTCGCGCGTCTACAAACTGAACCTTGTGCCTCCAACCCTCATCTTGAACGAACCACTGGACGGGACCACGCACCGGGACGGTGACGTGCTCTTCAGCGGTACCGCCTCTGACCCCTACTCCGGGGTTCAAGGGTCCGATATCCAAAACATTTGGTTCAACATTTCTGGACCAAACAATTACTTCTCGCACACGAAGATCACAGGACTGACAGCGTGGGAGTACACGTGGCTGTTCGAGGAACTTCCAAGCGGTGAGTACACCTTCGAAGTCTGGGCAGCCGATTCCGACTTCTGCATCGATTGGCCCGTTGGTTGCACGGTCGAACGTCGAACGCTGACCATCGAGAACGAGAACTCCCCTCCCTTCGTTACCGTCACCATCTACGATGAAGACGGCGACATGGTGGCCGATGGTGACATCCTCAGAGCGAGTGAATTCTCCAAACTTCAAGGCGGTGCGCGAGACAACGATGGCCAGGTGACACGAGTCGAAGTTCGAATTTTTGACCTTGCTTCTGGCATCGAGATGACAAACGACGAGATCACGGTCACCCAATTCCTCTCCAACGGGGCGTGGCAGGCCTTCTGGGACACCTCTGATTTGATCCACGACCAGCAATACGAAATTGTCGTCGTGGCCTACGATGGCGAAGATTACTCCGACGAGGTTCGCATGCGTGTGCGCATCGACAACCCTGTTGACCGCGAGAACCGCGCTCCTGTGTTCAACGGCAGCGCTTGGCCTCAGACGTTGACCATTTTCTGCGACGCCGTTTCGACATCGCAGAACCGCTGCGGGAGCGGCGCGACGCTTGACCTCACGGCCTTCTTCTCCGACGCAGACCACGACTCGTCGTTGCTGATTTTCGACATCTACGATGACCCTGCGACCTTTGAGGACGACGACTACGGTGCCTACATCCGTATTACGGCGGACGGGAAGGCCATCTACAATCCGATGGATTTCAAAGCCCAAACCACGACCGAAATCAGCGAGTGGTCGCTGGATTCGGTGATGTTTGAAGCCCGCGACGAATTCGATTCTGTGGCCTACTCCTTCCGCGTCAACTACCTCGTACGACCGGTGGTGTTTGACGTCGAAAAGGTGAGCACTGCGCCTTACCTTGATGCCGACTCCCCCGTCAAGTTTTCAGGAACAGGGCTGCCAGGTTCGACCGTCGAAGCACGGACCGTGAAGGGTGATATTCGTCTGAACCAAACACGCGTTGCCGCCGATGGGACGTGGTCGATGGAGATCACGATTGGGAACTTCGCCAGCGACCAAATCAAGGACGTCAAATTCGTCATGAACAGCCAAACCGCTGCGAGCGGTGGTGTGTATACCATCACACCGGCCGCTGCAGCGGATACAGGCGGGAACACGTTGCTGATTGTCATCGGCGCCTTGGTGGCCATCGTCGTGATGGCCGCCGTGGTCTTGGTCTTCTTTGTGGAGTTCGAAGAAGACCTTCTCGTCGATGAATCGGAAGATTCCGTAGCGATTGAGGAAGACCCCTACGCGTGGGCCAAGAAAGCCACGCCGGAGATCCCGACCCAGCAAGCCGCCGCTCCCGCTGCCACAGCAGCACCGGCGACGTCCCAGCATCCGGGATGGTTGTGGGACGCTCAGGCCAACCAATGGGTTCCTGACCCGAACTACACCCCTCCCGGTCAGTGAGGATGGTCAAGGTGAGCGGGAAACCAAAACCTGGCGTTCAGGAACGGATTCTGCTCCATCTGAGGGATTACGCGGACTACAAGAGCAGCGTTGAGGTCCCGTTCGCCCTGTCGCAGATGGGCATTGCCAACGCTGTGGCCATCGCGAGGTCAAACGTTCCTCGTGCCATCGCCTCGCTGAAGGACACAGGCCTCTTGGTTGAGCGCCAAGCGCACGTTTCGGGCGTTGCTCGAAAGCGCAAGGCGTACTTTCTCACCGACGGAGGCATCTCGTTGGCGGAAGAAACGTGGGTGAGGCTCCGCGCACATCCCGTGCACTGCATCATGCCGAACGGCAGCACAGAGCGAGTCGATTTGGGGACAGCACACACCGTCCTCCCCTTTCCGATGAGGCCTGTGGACGTTGTTCGCTACATGGACGACAACGGGGTCCTTGACCTCAGGGGGCTGTCCGCTGAACTCGTCGACCGGGATCTCTCCAAGCATGTGGAAAAGCAACTCGTCAGCAGCGTGGCTGATCTTCCTCGGCTGCGTCGTTTTTACGGCCGTGAGCGCGAGTTGGACCACATTGTGAACCTCCTCGATGCCCGAGCATCCACCTTGTTAGTTCCCGGCATCGCTGGCATTGGAAAAACCACGGTCGCAGCGAAGCTTGTCGAGCAATTTACGCATCGACGCAACATCCTCTACCACCGTTGCCAAGATTGGGAAGGAGCAAGGGCGTTTCTCGAATCGGTCGCTGAATGGCTTGCGAACATTGGGGATCCTACCTTTTCGGATTACCTTGCGGCCACACCGGTGCCCCAAGCCTCCGATGCGGCACGGATGATCGTTGACGGGTTGTCAGGTGCCCCATGCCTGATGATCCTCGACGATTACCACAAGGTCACCGACGCAACACTGCACAACGTCATACAGGGGATGACACTCAACCTGATCGACGCAGATGAATTGGTGGGCCTTGTCCTCTTTTCTCGCTCCTTCAAACCTGTTGTGGCTGCAAAGGACGCTGAAGGTCGTATCAGTTCCTTCGTACTCCCCCTCGACGGCCTCGACCCGGCCGCAACTCGCAAATTGCTGAGCGGTTTCGCTGACCTTTCAGATGAACAATGGTTGCATATTCACGGCCTCTCACGAGGTCATCCCCTGGTGCTGGAACTCATCAACCGAGGCGCTCACACAGACGCGTATCACGAATCGTTGGAAGCCTACGTGAGCATGGAGATTTTTTCAAAACTGAGTGCGGAGCAAAAGCGGGTGCTGTCTGCGATTGCCGTGTTCCGAGAAGCGGTATCGCTTGATGCCCTTGCGGAGCAGTCCTTGGACCTCGACGTTCTCGAATCGTTGGTGGAACAAGGTCTTGCTCGACAAGCAGACGCCAGCACCGTTGATGTGCACGACTTGATCCGTGAATTCCTGCTTCGCAGCCTGGATGAACAGCAACGTCAGGACCTTCACCGTCGTTGCGTGGCGTGGTACGCCGACAACCACGACACACCTGAGCAAGCCATCGAATACATTCACCACCTGTTGGAATGCGAGGAGCACCAGCAAGCAGCGGTCATGTTGTCGACCGAAGGGCGCAAATTGGTGTCCCGTGGGCACATGGAAGTGCTGACCCTGCTTGAGCGGTTGCCGATGGACGACATTCCTTCGTTGGACCGGGCCCGTCTGCGCCAAATCACAGGGGAGGTGCTCGCGCTTCAAGGTCGGCTCGGCGCCTCCTTCGAGGTGCTCGAGCATGCGCTGAGCGACGCTGACGCGCAAATCGCGGCCGAGGTTCGCTCAACGTTGGCTGACGTTGCGCTGAAGCAAGGCCGCGCCGATGAAGCCCTCAGCATGCACCGTGAAGCGCTTGAGGGCTTCATCGCAATCGCAGACGAGCAAGGTGCTGCTCGTTCCTACAACAACATGGGCTACCTGCTCCGCCGAAAAAACGACACTAAGGGAGCCCTTGAGGCATACGGTCAGGTCGAAAAAATCCTTTCGTCAAGCTCCAATCCCGCAGGGCTCGTGGCGTCCCGCATCAGCCTTGCTCGCGCTTTTCTTGATCTGGGGGAAACAGATCGTGCTCGCGAGCATGCGATTGCATCCTACGAAGCGACGCAAGACCAGGAAGAAGGGATGCTTCATGCGCGGGCCCAAGCGGTGCTTGGTCGGTATTATGCTCGCATGCAGGACCGCGAACTTGCCCTCCATCACTACTCGAACGCTGTGGAGGTAATGGCGCAAGGGGGCGATGTTGTCGCCACGGTGGAGATCAGCATGCTGCTTGGCGAGGTCCACGAAGACGCAGGGAGCGTTGAAGAAGCCACAGAACAATACCGGCAGGCCCTTGTCATCGCTGAATCCAACGACCTGCGCATGCAGATTGGTGAGTTGCTCTCAAAACTCGGCGGTGTAACCCCTGACAAGCAACGACGGATGGAATACCTTCAGCG
>JAURMD010000106.1 GCA_030830875.1 Thermoplasmatota archaeon
GACTCGTCCGAGGTTGCGTTGAGGTCCTCAGCCTCGACGACTTCAACGTCATAGAGGCCATCAGGAAGGCTGATGCTGAAGGAACCGTCTGCTGCGGATTCCATCGACCACACCACTCCGTCACCGTTCGTAACGGTCATGTCCACTGGCGTCCAACCGGGGATTTGGCTGTCCCAGGTCGTTTCGTTGTCGATGTGGTACAACGTGCCCCTGAGGAGCCCGGCCGGCTGCAGGTAGATCGGTGCAAGGGCATCCATGCCGGCCGTGACGTTCACCACACTGCCGTGGGCCACACCGAGGATCGACGTGGCCGTCAAGGAATACGCCGCATCCACAGGCAGCCGAAGGGCGAAGAGGCCCTGGCTGTCCGTTTCTGTGGTGAAGACAAGGTCTCCGTTGCGGGCACTGACCGGCAGTGCTGTGACGGGATCGTGCTGTTGTTCGCGTTCCTCTTCGGTCAGGTTCATCCAGACGCTGTAGTCGATGCCACCCGGTGCGGTGCGCATGCTGCCGTTGACCCAAGTGGACACCGCGTAGGCGAGGTCGAGGTGAAGGTCTTCTTCTCCAAGTTCCGCGCGAGCCAGCAGGATATGTCCTTCGTCCGAATCGTCGGAAATGGTGTACATGCCCATCGGGAGTTCCACGTGAACCAAGCCGTTTTCATCGCTGACACCGGTGTACGGGGCGAGTTCAGGCGCGTCGTTGATCACCGATACGTTACGACCTGCAAGGTTCACCACGGACGTGCCGTTTTCATCGAGCGGAGCGCTCAACTGAATGGTCATGTCAAACATCGGAGGCACCGGGTTGACGAGCAGGAAGGTCTCGGGCGTGTCGGTCACCGTGATGCTGTGGTTGAGTTCGTACCAACCGTCGTTGTCGAGGTCGACTCGGTAGTAGTAGTCACCAACGGGAATCGGGCCATGGCTGAAACTTCCGTTTTCGTCGGTCACGATGAGGACGGCGTTCGCCTCACCCAAAGCCACGTCAACAAGTTCGATCGTCGTGTTGCCGAGCACCTCGCCCGTCATCATGGTTAAGTTGTCCACGAAGACGGAGGCTGGCATCGACATCATCAGGTCATAACTGGCCACAAGGCCGACCTCGACCGGTTCAGGAAGCAGCACTTCCCTTCCGTTCGGCAGTTGAGCAATCATGTTGTAGACACCTGGCAACAAACCCGTCTTGTAGAACGAACCTGGTTGAACCATTGGGCCACTGAAGGCTCCAGAACCGGTGAACACACCCGTTCCGTTGAGGGTCCCAATGCCCTCGAAGACACCCGCGCCTTCGAAGGTCTGCGCCACAACTTCGCGCACGACGGTGGTTGGCGCCAAGGTGCGAACGCGTCCGTTCGCCGTGATGACGCCATCGAAGAGGAGGCCGTCATCGTCCACCAACGCGCAGATGGTGTTGTTTTCAGGAACAACGGTGTTGTTCTCCAAACAATCGCTCAGGTTGGAGACGTCGGTCAATCCCTCGATGGAGGAATAGTCCTCGAGGATCCCGTACCCGCTCCATTCGCCGCTGGCGGTGTGGATGCGGTTGGCCGCGAGCGTTCGGGTGTAGGTCCCAGTGAAATCTCGGGCGACGGCCACACCGTCGGACTCGAAGGTACCGATGCTGTCGAACGTCACTTCGCCCGTTCCTTGGAGGATGCGCACCTCGTCCGTGCTGAAGGACCCGTTGTTGGTCACGACGCTGTAGTTGTCCGTGTAGGACCAGATGTTCCGCAGAATAAAGGTCGTGTCCACCAAGGGTTCGCCTGCGAAGGAGTCGTCACCGCTCCACGCGACCATGCCGCTCACGCCGCTGGAAGCAATTTCGAGGTCAAGGTCGTCGGTCATACCGACCAGACGGTCCGCTTGGGCCCCAGTGACGTTGATGTGGGATTCACCTACCCAAGTCATGTTGGCCACCTGACCAAGGATGGCGGTCACCGGGTAGACCTCGCGGTCGGTGTTGACCTCGGTGTAGACGTCGGCGATCATCTGAGCGGCCGTGCCGTCGCGGATGTCGGCTTGGGCCGCCGTCGGTTCGTACTCACCCACAAAGGCGGAGACACGGAGGTGACCTGCCGGAGCGGTGAAGGAGTAGCGCCCCTCGCTGTCGGTGTCCACGAATCCGATGGGAACCCACCAGGTGTCGGCATCGAGGTCGGTTGCGTCCTCGCCAGAGAAGGCGTCACGCTCGATGAGCAGACGGACACCTTCCAAGGCCTGACCGTCGTCAGCAAAGGTGACTTGGCCTGTCACTTCTGCACCGGGGTAGAATTTGAGCACCTTGACGAGGGTGTTGGCGTCCGCGAGGTTCTTGGTCTCCCCGGGGCTGTACCAGTTGGCGATGGCAAAGTGGTTCATCATCGCTCCAGGAAGCGGGTAGGCTTGTGCCAAGAAACTGCCCGGAGAACCAGTTGATGAGAAGTGCTGTGCAGGTTGAGGGTTGGAACCACTGTCGTCCATGCCAAGGCTCGAGGCACCGTAACCCACGTACGCGCGAGCGACCATGGTCTCAAAGAAGGCAGCGGTGTGGTCGACACGAACGTCTGAAATTTGCAACGGGTCGATGTCTGCTCCAGCCTGTTGGTTGAGCACGTCTTGGCGGATGGCCTCGTCGACTTCCTCACGTGACATTTCATCCGAGAAGGCACCGCGCTGGGTTTCGTAGACCTCGGTCATGAAAGTGGAGATGTCCTGCCCCGACAAGATCGTCGGTGCAGCAAAAATCCCCATGGGTTGACCGCTGTTGTAATTCGCGTCTGCGGTGTAGCGGCCTGCGCGAGGGTAGAGGCGGTGGTCCACAGCGAAGTAGCGGATTTCGTGGTTCCGGCTGATCGTCTCACCTGGCGCTCCATTGTAGTCTTGAACGCTGTAGGTTCCGTCCATCGAGATGAGGTCAGAGTACAAATCGACCACGCCGTCCTCGTCGAGGCCGTTGGTCAGCAACTGCACCGACATGGCAAGGCGAGAGTTCGTCCTGTGGATGTGGGTGGAGACCGAATCGTATTCCTCCACCAGGTCCGACGTGTACCAGTAGTCACCGAAGATGTAGTGCGTGGTCTCCGTGACGTTGTCGGTGGAGACTCGCACGTTGTTGAGGAAGGTCGTCGATGCGTCGCTCTTCGAGATGAAATCGCTCCCATCGCACACGGTGATGATGTTCGAATTGCACGGCAGGATTTCGCCGTCTTTCCAGAGCCGCCAGCGCTTGTCGTCGTCGTCGTCGCTGACCGTGCCATCGTCGTTGAGGAGGTAGCCTTCGGTGAGCACCGTCGCGCGGTTTGTCGTGACGACATGGAACGAGTTGGCCACGACGTCATCGGAGGTGGCGCTGTAGAAGCCTTCCAGTTCAGCGACCTGATCGGGGCTGAGGTGGTCGTTCAGCACGGCCGAAAAGGGCGCGGTGAACACGGTGTCAAGGCCGTGTTGCACCGCATACATGCGGTCCGCCTCGGCCAGTTGCCAGACAAACATGGCCGTCAGGTCCATTTCGCTGCGCGCCAGGAGCATGTTTCCAGTTGCTGGAATGCCCGACTGGAAGTTGTCCGAGACGGAGGGGTGGTCGCCGGAGGTGAGCGCCTGGAAACCATAGTCCCACCAGGAGACGAACGCAGGTCGCTCGGAGTAGGTGCTGCTCACGTCTTGAGCGGCCAACCAAGCGTACGCTTGGTTCCAACCTTGATCGTTGAAACTGCTACCAAAGGCACCAAGGTAGCGTTTTCCTCCGTCTTCGTAGGTGGTGGGGTTCAGCACCGAGAGCCCGAAGGCTTGGTCCCATCGAAGGATCGATGGGAGCGCATCGTAGAGGTTCTTGTCAATCTCGTTCTCGGCCGATGAACTGCTGGGAATGCCTGCGTCGAGACCGTAGGTCAGGTGCTGACCACCAAGGAGGAGCAAGACGAGCAGAACGGCGCTGAATTGCGGCGTGCGCCAGACCGCCTTTCGCATGGAGGTCATGCGGTCGCTTGGGGTTCGAATCCCGCTGCGGCGCATTTTGCGCTTGATGTCCTTCACGCCGGCGCGCTTCCAGAGCGAACTGGCACCCCACGCACCCAAGACCGCCATCGCCGGGGTGGCGTTGAAGATGAACCGTGCGGCCGTCCAGGACATGAAAATGGCCAGCAAGATCCATGCACCGAGCATCACATGCGTGTGTTCACGGCGGCGCGTTCCGCGCCACAGGGCCATGATGCCCATGAACAAGGCAAGGATGAACACCACAGGACCAAACGAGGCAAACAGCATGCCGCGGTCTGGTGCGTTGGCCTCAGCAACGGTACCGAAAATCTTGGTCTTTGAGAAGTAACCTGCACCGGTGAAGAGCACGTTGAACGCGTTGGAGAAGTCAAGCGTTTGGAGCACCCACAGGACGAGGAAGAAGATCGCTCCCGACCCGACGATGGCACCGAGAACCAGCAACCAAGGTTTGTCGCGGAATCCGGTGGTCACGTAGGAGAGCGCCAGGGTGAACACCAGCACGAACAGCAGCGGTTGCAGGCCGGTGCCGTCGAACACGAGGTTCATGCCAGGGTAAGCGTAGAAGGGGATGGAAAGCAGCAACGAGGTCCCAAGCATGGTGAGCATCAACGTGTTCAGGATGGTGCTGTCGCGGTTCCGGAACATGTTCGTCGCGACAATGAACGCGTAGCCGATGAACAAAATGGACGGAGCCACGACGAATCCCTTCCAGCCAAGCGCAACGGTGCCGAAGGCAATGCCAGCCAGCACGGCGCTGGCCATGGCAAGACGGCGTTGCTTGGCCACGTCGGCAAAGGCGCTGAGCACGGAGGACGGGTGGGCGGTCACCGAGCGGGTCAGGCGTTCGTCGCCGCCGTTCGCTACGGCGCGGAAGAACCACATGAAGCCGAGGGCCATGAAGAACATCACGAACGCGTCGTGGTCGGCGTTGGCCCACGTGGACCGGGAGATGTGCCCAGGCATGAGGGCAATCAACCACGCCGCGATGACGGCAGTGCCTTTGCCCACATGGTCACGAGCGATGGCGGCCACCGGGAAGACGGTCAGGGCCCCGAAGATGGCGGGGATGGCGACCATCGCCCACCACACTGCGTCCTCAGGCGTGCTGAGGAAGGGTTCGATGAGCATGGAGAGCAGCGCAATGGACCACACGAACAGCGGCGGACGTGGGTTGATCCCACCAAGGGGGTAATACCGGTCCGCGTCGAACACGAGGTGCGCGTTCTGCATCAGAATGTAGTCAACGACGCGCTTCATGTACCACGGGTCAGAACCGCCCGTGAGGTCCCACGTGCCCGTGCCGTACCCGTTCATGGCCGGGATCACGTACCATTGGCTGCGAACGGTGAAGGCCGTGATGAAGGCGAGGCCGATCATGGCTTGCAGGCCATGGGCCTGCCAAAAGGTGCGTGCGCCGCTGGGGTTGTCCTCCGAGCGGTTCGACCATCCGCCCCATGACTTGTGGGTGGAGATGGAGTAGATGATGACGCCAAGGAAGAACGTGATCACCGCCCAAAGAACCGGGCCCCAGGAGCCACTGAATCGGTCGTTGCTCCACATGCCACGCTCGTTGGCCGCCGCGATGAGGTACAGCACCCACATGGAGCCGAGCGTCATCGAGCGCGTGTACCAGCGCTCAGCGACCCAACCAGCCACGACCAGGGCGACGAGCCCCGTCAACGCCGCCATCCAGACGCCGAAGTGACCGTGGTAGCCTTCGGCAATGGTGATGTCCAAGCGGTCGGCGAGTTCGACGTTGTGGAACTGCCACAAGGTCGCAGCGTGGGCAAGGGCCCACGTGAGCAAGGCCAACATCAGCGGCAACGCATGCAGGTTGGCAGGCTTGTCGGACACGCCGACGTGGCTGAACCATCCCTGACCGGGCTTGAGGAGCGTGCCTCGTGCAAGAACGGCCACAAGTGCACCCAGCGCGGTGAACATGCCAAGCACAGAGAAGAACACGAAGGTCAAGCCTTCGCGGTATTCGCTGAGGGTGGGGTAGGTCTGTCCTCCGTCGACGGTGTAGTATTCGGCGAGCACCAGCGGGTTCGCGCCTGCGGTTGCCGCGGCCGACAATCCCGTCAGCAAACCGATGCTCGAAAAGGTGAGCACGGTCGCCCATTCTTCTCGCCGCCCGACGACGAGCAGGTGCGTCAAGATCGCGTTGAGGGCGAACAGCAGTCCGGTGAGGGCCATGCCGTCCATGGTTTCAACGATGATGAGTCCGAGGACGCCGCCCACGACGATCGTCCCGAGGGAGAGGGAGGACGAAGACGTGCGGAGAACGCCCTGCTCTGCAAGCAGGGTGGGGACGCGCCCGACCATCGCGCCAGCGGCGACGATGAGCAGGGGCATCATGTCGTTGTCAAATCCGAGGCCAAAGCCCCCGATCATGTCGGTCAGCATCGCCAAGAGCACGGCGATCGGCGCAAGAAGCAGGCCGAGCATCGCTCCTGACGAGGTGGTGTTCTCGTCCATTGTGGTCATCTCTCTCCCTCGTTGGGTGCAACAGCATGGCTGAAGCGCTTCGCGCGACCTGACCTGATGTTATAACCGTCACGCCCAGCCAATCGACCCACCGCGTGGTGACGTCCCTCATTCCATCTCCGGATGGGTCACGCCAGCACGCGCACCGATGTCTCGACGGTGGTGGCCACCCAGAAGGCTGAGGGAAGACAAGCGAGCATACGCGAGGTCGGCCGCCTCCTGAAGGCTCTCTGCCATACCAGTGACGCTGAGGACCCGCCCCCCGCTTGAGGTCAGCCTGCCGTTGTCCTCCGTCCGGACACCAGCAAGGTTCACCCACGCGCTGCCAAGCGTTGTCGTCGGTGGCGAGGAGAGACTCAATCCGTCGATGGGACGCCCGGTGACCGCAGAGGATGGATACCCCTCGCTGGCAAGCACCACGGTCAGCAGGGACGCGTCAACGAGGTGGAGGTCCACGGAGGCCAGTTCGTCACGGCTGACGGCCTCAAACCAGGTGTACGCGTCGTCCCCAAGCAACGGCATGGTGACCTGGCATTCCGGATCGCCAAATCGGACGTTGAATTCGACCACGTAGGGATCGCCATGGCCGTCGATCATCAGGCCAACGAAAAGCACGCCTCGGTAGGGAACCTCTGTGGACGTCAAGTGGGCATGCATGGGCTTGACGATCCTGCTTTCGATCTTCTTCTGCACGGCCTTTGTCACCACAGGAGCCGGGCAGTACGCCCCCATGCCCCCGGTGTTTGGACCCTCGTCGTGCTCACCAACGCGTTTGTGGTCCTGACTCGCTGGGAGGCAGCGGTACCCGGATGCATCCATGAGCACCAGCATGCTGGCTTCTTCGCCTTCGAGGAAGGCTTCGATGAGCACCTCCCCGTCCGTAGCGATGGCCGACATGGCGAACGCCTCTGCTTTGTCGCGGTCGTCGGTGACGAGGACGCCTTTTCCTCCCGCAAGCACGTCACGTTTGATGACCCAAGGTGCACCGCTGAAAGCGTCCAAGGCGTCCTCGATGTCTGAAGTTCGCCGCACCATTCGATGGCTGGCGGTCGGCACTCCTGCAGCCTCCATGGTGAGTTTGGCGAAGGCCTTCGAGCCTTCGAGCATCGCATGCGCCTTCACAGGTCCAAAGCATGGACGTGGTGAAAGTGCGTCCGCCAACCCCTCGCACAGAGGGGCTTCAGGGCCGACCACAACGAGGTCGGCGCTCAACGCCTCGGCCAGCGCAAGCAGCCCGTCGAGGTCCGACGCCCCCACCGCATGGTTGGTGCCAAGTTGAGCGGTGCCGGGGTTTCCCGGAGCGGTGTGCAGGACCACACGTGGGTCACGGCAGAGGGCGAGGGCCATGGCATGCTCCCGACCGCCGGAACCGATCAGAAGCACCGTGACCGCTTCCATGGACCTAGGCGGCACCGTCGGCCAATAAGCACACCGTCGCACGCACCTTCATGGGCCGAGGCGCGGAAGCATGCTCATGGGCACGTGCGAAGGAATGGCGCTGACCGCGCTTTCCTTCATGGTGCTGTGGCTCTACCTCCCGGGTTTTCTCGTCAACACCTTCGCCATGATGTGGGGCAAGTGGCTGCCAAAAACAGGCTACGGCCCTTGGCCCATCGACGGCGGCCGCACCGCTTGGGACGGGCATCGGATCCTCGGCGACGGAAAAACGTGGAACGGACTTGTTGGCGGGAGCCTCACCTCCGGCCTGTTGATGGTACTCATGGCCTCCCTTGCCCCCTCCTCTGAGGCGTGCACCGTGTTTGTGGACCCGCTGACGGGCCATGGATGGTCCACCTCCCGGTTCACCATGGCCTTCCTCACGGGAACGGCCCTCGGCTTCTTCTCGCTCCTCGGCGACATGTCCGGTTCCTTTCTGAAGCGTCGTCGCGGACTGAAGCGTGAAGGCGATGTGTCATCGAAAGCGCCGTTGTTGGACACCCTCCCGTTTGCCATGGCGGTCTTCCTGCTTGGCGTGCTGTTGCTCCCCGGCCTTCACGGGGACGCCACGCTTTGGCCGGGCATGCTCGTTGTGTTGGTGGCCACGCCAGTGCTTCACCGTTCGTTCAACCTGCTCGGCTATGCCCTTGGATGGAAGGACGTCCCGTACTGAAACGGCGGGACCTTGATGGTGCGTCGTTCCACCGCTGGGCCATGCAACGCGTGCCCTTGGCCCTCGGCCTCGTCGTCCTGCTGCTGACCTTTCCTGTGACCTCCGCCCTTGACCCGACGGAGGAAACAGTGATCGACGAAGATACCATTGTCGCGGAGGACACCGCGTATGGCGGGGACCTGACCGTGACCAACGGGGCCACCCTGACGGTCAACGCTGTTGCCTCCATCGCGCAAGGGGCCATGGTCCGCGTGGACGAAGGGGCGACCTTGCGGATCGCTTCGGGGGAGGTCTCAAGCAACAGCATCTCGGCTTTCGTGTCGTTCAGCGGAACGGCCTCGTCCATCCTGTTGCCGGTGGCGGGCCTCACCGGAACGACCACCGTTCGCATGATCATGCACGAGGACTTGACCGGCAACGAGCAACTCAACCTGAGCCTGGAGGGAGGCACGAACCTCAGCAGCCCCGAGGGAGGGCACGTCGACCTGCAGGTTGACCTCGACGGAAGCGCAAGCACGATTTCGCTGAACGTAACGCACCTCAACCCCTTTCCATTTGGCCCCGAACGCATCGAACTTGTTGACGGTTCAGCGAATCAGGTGACCATCCAAGCATGGGACATGGAAGGTGAAGGCCTCGTGTTGACGTGGGGGGCTGCCGCCTTTTCCCTCGAAGTCTACGGAAGCCTTGAGATGACCGACGCTGTGTTGCTGGGGGCGGACCTGCATTGCAAGGGCGCCTGCACCGTCGAGCAGAGCCAACTTGTCGGAAGCGCCCCCGTCATCGTCGACGACGCTGGTCGCATGACCATTCGCGATTCAACGGTGCTTGGCAGCAGAACCGATGAGGACATCGTCGCGGTCGACGACGCTGACCTGGTGTACGAAAACAACGTGGGCACCGGCGGCTGGACGGACAACTGGATCCGTCGTCTTTCCAGCCGCGAGGTGCACACCAACATGCCGGGTGCCCTCATCGCTGGCACAGACCTCGGTTACCAAGGCGGCAAATCCCCGAACGCCTTCGTCATCGAGAGCGACGGCTCGCACGTCGCCGATTTCAGCGACGTCGAGGCGA
>JAURMD010000009.1 GCA_030830875.1 Thermoplasmatota archaeon
GGTGCTCGGCCGTGGCCAAGCGCTGACGCCCGCAGACGTGACCGCCGCCCGCTGCACGTGACGACCACGCGGGTACGACACGGTGTGTACTTTATGGCGGACCATCGTTACAATCTCCAAAATCAAATCCAGTTATCTTTATGTCCGGATTCGCGAGGAGACCGATATGCGAAGCCTACGTGCTGTGTTCTTTTCGATCCTTATGATCCTTACATCGAGTTCGGTGATGATCACCGCCTCCGCAGCACCCTCGGCGGACTTGATCACCTACGGTGACGTCCTCGCCCTCAGCAACAAGGGCAACACCATTTATTCCATGGATGAGGATTATTTCAAGGGTGGAATGGCCGATGACGAGGCCATATTGACGTCGACGTCGAACCCCTTCGATGCACCGATTACCGCGCTTGCCAAATTTGGAGACCACCTCTTCGTGGGGCTCTTAGATGGGATGTTTTTCCGACTGGAGAACACCGCCCCTGGAGACGAACTGGACTATTGGGCGGTCGACTTTGAGTACAACATGCCCGCGGAATACGGCCATGTCACAAGCGTGACGGTGTCCGAGGAGGGCGGGGTGTTCCTGACCACGGCAGCATCCTCCTTCCTCTGGGCCACGGCCATCGATGCGCTGTCCAGTGGTTTTGACGGCTTCGTCAAGGTGGGCGACCTGTCCGAGGGCATGGTCAACGGCTACGCCTCGTTCAGCATTATGCCGAACGAAAAATTCGATGGGTGGAACTACACGTTCACCGACCGAGGTTCGTACCGAATGGGTACAGGCTTCATTTCGAACTCGACCGGAGACTTCGAACTCCACTCCATTTCTCCGCTCCCAACCGTGCAAGGCAAGAATGGACGTGTCCGCGCCGTGCCGGCCCTGACCGTTCCAAGCAACGCGTCGGGTGAAGTGCAGCACCTCGCCCTGACCCCGAACGGCATCCGAATGTTCACCCAAGGACGTTCGAGCGCCCTCTACGTGGAAGGAAGCAAGTCGATGCCCGACGCCATTGCCGCAGGGTCCGAATTGTACGCCTCGTTGTCCGCCGACGGTTCAGAGGCGGTCACGACGACGCTCGTGCCGACGATCAGTTCAGGCTCCGGCACCCTGTGCTTCCCCATCACCACAACCTTCGACGCCGTTGCTCCCTTCGACGGCACAATCACCGTGAACTTCTCCGGCGTCGAGAAAACCCTCACGCACGAACAGGTGGACAACCAGAGCATCACGTGGACGGACGAGAAAACAGGACTCAGTTCCGTGCTGGAAGATGCATGCGATGAGCCTGAGGACCTGACCTTCCGCATCACCGGAGCCTCCAGCAAGCAAGACGTTGAATTGAGCACCAGCACGAAGCCAACCGGTGTGACGTACACCTACACGCCCGACCTGTACTCTCCACGCGTGGACAGGGAATCCCCGCTCGACGTCCTCAACGCTCAGCAGTTCGACCGAAGTTTTGCGTCGCCGGAGAATTTCGAATTCTCAACCTCTATTCAGTTGATCACCGTCGACCCAGCCATCTTCGTCGAACTCTTCGAGACCATGTGGGGAAACATCCTCGACAACATGCCCCCCATGACCGAACTCACCTTGGAGTCGGCCGAAATCGTCCAGTCGGTGTTCTCACCGACGTACCTCACCCAGCATAAGGCTGTGTACTGGAAGGTCACGGGGGACATGGAGCGGACCGGGATGGACCGAGAAAGCGAAACCGTGACCATTCGCCTCACCGTCAACGGTGTGAGGAAGTCGAGTGGAGGGAACAGCATGTGCCACACGGAGTACATGTACATCAACGCCCTCCAGCCCGTAGGGGCGGGCACAAGGCACCTTGCAGGGACAGAACAAGTGCGAACCCTGGTGTGCGATTTCGAGGTTCCACTCACCGCGTTGAACGAAGGCGTGATGATTCCGCACTCAGAGAACGACATCAACGACCACACGTGGAGCATCTACCCTGTATCCCCGAACTCGCAAAACTACGTACTCGGTTCAGAAACTGCCCTTGGATTTGTGGATTTCACAGCGTTTGAGCTCAATTCTGTCGAACTCGGTCAAATCCAATGGAAGATTGAGTTGATCGACGAATGGACCATCGGTGACGACCCAACGGACACCTCCACCGGAGTATACACGTGGCACACCATTGAACTGGACACGGGCCGAAACGGCGGCGGCTACAAGGTTCTGATCGTCCCGACGGACATGCACTACAAATGGTGCTCAGATTGGGAATTTTGGGATTGGAACGAATGCAATTCCGGAGCGTGGAGGCACCAGTGGCGGCGTGTCGACGACAACCCCGATTTGATGGAAAAGACCCGAGCCGGCGTTGAAAATTATCTCCAGAACATGTTCCCGTTTGAAAACGGTCAGGTCGATGTTGACCTGTATTCAACAACCGTTGAAGTGAAGCGGACAAACAAGGAATCGGTGAACGATTGGCTCAATCGGAAAATTGAGCACACCTTGATGACGTTCGACGTCATTGACAAGGGGATGGAGATTTTGGCTGAGAACCCACAGTACGACAGGGTCGTGATGCTTACAGCACCAGACACCTTCAATGGCAATGGAGACAAACCCGGCGGCTGGTTCTCTTTCAGTGGGATCTCACCGTGTTCACCTTCCGTCATCGCGAAGCAAAGACATTACGAACAGTCCACGGCTGTTCACGAAATTGGCCACAGCATCCTCCTCAGCCACGACAACATCGGTCTCTTGGATTCCACGTTCAACAACTGCGGCGACCCGAGCACCAACCCTCGCTCCAACGCCGGATATGAAGCCCGAGGTTGGACGCCAGAGGCCCCTGATGACGCTTCCTTTGAAGGGTGTGAATCGATCACCATCACCCCTGGAGCACCGCATGAATACGACGGCGAATCGTTCATGCGTTACGAAGACGACGGGGACTGGTACGATCAACCAAGCCACGACGAGTGCGATTATGGCCCGTATTCGTGGATCACAAATTACGACTACCTCTGGGCGCAATTCTTGCTTGATTATGACGCAGGGAGCATGTACATGGACAGGTACCTTGCCAATGTTCTGCTCAATCTTGCAGATTTGATTTTGGATTTAATCTTCGAATTCTTGGAACTGGTTGTGGACGTAGCCGGATGGATGTTGAACATTGTTGCTGCTGCCGTTGAACACGTGATCGACAGCATTGCGGAAACGATCAGTGGGAGAGATTCCCACCCATCTTCGGTGTTCCTTTCAGGAATGTCTTCGCTCGACGCGAGGGGCATGCCGTATGCAACGAAATTGGCACCCTCGTTCACTCAGACTGAATACGGGACCCTTCCGTGTCTCGAATGCACTGCATCGGACACAGACGTTGTGACCGTGGACCTTTTGGACGCCGATAACAACATCATCCAGTCGGAAGTGTACGATGCCACCGTCTGCCGTCAAGAGAACGCCACCGATTGTTCCATCGAGATCGAGGGTCAAACCGTCCATGACATGGGGCTTCGCGTGTACATCACGGAGGACACGGCCCGGATCCGCCTGCTGAATTCCATCGGCGACGAGATCTGGAATGGCTCAAGTCCTGCCACGGGATTGAAGGCCGTCAGCATGAACCTCGACACCTCGGTCCTCCCGAAGGAGACCCGCTCACCATGTCGTGGTCCGTGAGCGGAGAGGCGGTCGAATCCCACGGTGACGACATCGCCACGGCGACGACGATCGTGGGCGGAAGCGACATTGTTCACACGTTTACCCAATCCGGAGACAACGGCTCCATGACCCTAGATACGTTACGCCTTCCAGCAGGCACCTACGCTGCGACAACAAGCGCCACCTTTGGGACAACCACCATCGATAGCAGCAGCGTTGAGTTTGTCGTCACGGGGAACAACGTGGTCGGTATCGCACTGGCATCCATGACCTCCACCTACGGGGAACAACTTGATTTTGCGGTGGAATTCGCCAACGACATCGACGAACAAGCATGCACCATCAGCGTCGATGGCACCACGGTCAGTCCGACAAGCGTCAACAACAACGTCGCGACGTACTCGTTCCGACCAACCCGAAGCACGACCAGCACGAGCGTGATTCAGTCCTCCTGCGACCAATCGCTGAGCACGCATATCAGCGTCGTCGGTGGAGCGGCGATGAGCCAACGACCCGCCCCTGAAGTCGCTGACCAGACGATGAACGGCCACCAAC
>JAURMD010000107.1 GCA_030830875.1 Thermoplasmatota archaeon
GACCGTTTCGCTTCATCAGCGCCCGCGAAGGCGCTGCTCGGTAAGCCACGTGCGCCCCGCGTCCATGCCCATCAGGTGGTCCCGCACGACGTCGACGTCGGTGCCTCCTGTGCGTGAACACGCAGGAGCACGTCGGGGCAGGATCTGCTCAATGCTGATGCCGGCGGGAGGGGCTTCAATGAGGTCGAGCATGGCGTTGTACACGTCCCCGCGGTTCCTGAGGGCCTCAGCCAGCGCAGGTTGGTGCCGGTCAAACCACGGCGCTGCCAGCCTGCCTGAACGGCCGCTGTTGCGGTAGCCCGCTTGGCGCGTTCGAACGATGACGATGTGCGTCGCTCCAAGGTCGATCGATTGCTGCACAGGGATGGGCAACGCGATGCCTCCGTCCAACCAGCGTCGTCCGCGGAGGCGTCGTGGCTCCCGCACGGCGATGGGAAGCGCGGAGGTGGCGATGAGGGCATCCACCAACTCATCAGGTTCGGGCTCAATCAGGCACCCTGCTCCCGACTCCACATCGGTCAGGGTCACGAAGAATCGACTTGGATGGGCACACAGCGCCGCAGCATCGAGCGGCTCAAGGGCTTCGGCTGCGTAATAGAGCAGGTCGAGGTCCACGAGGTCGCCACCGCGGAGGAAGTCACCGATCCGGCCAAAGGCGGCCCTGCACGCCGGGTCGCGCAGCACACGGGCCGAGCGCCCGTGCTGTCCAGCGAGGAAAGCAGCGCCAAGCAACGCACCCGCCGAGGTTCCAGCAACGATGTCGAAGGGCTCCACCTCATCGGTCAGGGCATCGAGCACGCCAGCAGCGAAGGCGGAACGAACCCCTCCCCCTTCGATGAGCAGTGCTCGCATCGTGGAGGGTTCGCTCCGGTCCCGCATGAACCCCTGCGCCAGATGCGCACCCTTGGCGGTCGCCCCCGGCAGTGGGCGATTCGGGGAAACGGTCATCATCTCACGTTGCGCAGCGTGGGCATGGGTGCAGCCCCAATCGCCTCAGGAACGACCGTCTCCTCCATGAGCGACGAGGAGCGCTCCCGCGCTCAACGCGGCTACATGATGTACGACTGGGCCAAGTCAGGATTCGAGACGTCGGTCGTCGTGGCCGTGCTCCCCGCCTGGTTTGCCTACCTCTTCATCGCAGCGAACGGTCAGGAAATCTCCGTCGCAGGAATGACGCAGACGGCCGACGGCATCTTTGCCCTCGTGACCGCTTCAGCGGCCCTTCTGGTGGCCATCGTTTCACCCGGCCTCGGGGTCATCGCAGACCGGATCCCCATCAAGCAACTCATGCTGCGTTGGGCCACCTTCGTGGCTTCGGGTGCCACAGTCCTGCTTGGTGCAGCGCTGTTCCTTCCCATCGAAGCCCGTTGGGTGTGGTTGGCCATCATGTACCTCATCGCCAACATCGGGACCAACGTTGGCAACGTCTACTACAACGTGCTCTTGCCCCACATCTGCAAGGACGAAGAAGAACTCGATCGAATCTCCACAGGCGCTTACATGTACGGCTACATCGGTGGTGGCCTTCTCCTTGCGATACATCTTGGTCTGGTGGTCGGAACGGGCTACGCCGATTGGGCCACGGCGTTCGCGCTGTCGACGACCGGCCTGTGGTTCATTGGCTTCGCCACCTACACCTTCCGACGGGTCCCCGAGCCTCCCATCGCCATCGAACTCGAGGGCGAATTGACGCTCGGTTCAGCCACCAAACTTGCCATCACGGAGGTCAAGGGCACCATTGGCGAGTTCTTTGGGACCTACCGCATCCTCGGCCTCTACCTCCTTGCTTACCTGTTGTTCATCGACGGCATCAACGCCGTCACCGGCTTGGCAGGTGCGTACGGTGCAGGTGTGCTTGGCGTGCCCTTGGTGGCCAACATGGCGGTCATCCTCCTTGTTCAGTTCGTGGCTTTCCCCTCGGCGGCCTTCTTCATCAAGGTCGCCTCGTGGACGTCAACGAAGACGACCGTGATGATCACCTGCAGCCTGTGGGTCATCGTCGTGCTCATGGCCATCGCCTTCGCGCCGCTGCCGCTCGACGCGCATGAGGACCACGATTTCATGGTGAACGACAACGGGGACGGCACCTGGACCATCGTGAACGCCACGGACCTCGAGATCGGCCCAGCCGGTTCGGACCAAGCCTTCCGCGAAGCGACCGAAGGCCTGCTTCCGTACGAGGAGTACAACCCGACGAAGGACGTGATGCAATTCAACGGAACAGGGCGCGTGGTTTCCGATGCTCAGGTCGGTGAACTCCTCGAGGTGCTCAGCACCTCGCGCTTCTCGATGTCCGTGCAGAACGGCACGCACGACGGTTTCCATGCCGGCGAAGACCACCCCACCAGCCTCGGCGACGGTCCGATCGACGTGATCCCCGTGACGGCCAGGAAGTACCTTTGGGAACCCCTCAACATGGGGATTTCCATCCAGTGGATGTTCATCGGCATCGGCGCCGGCTTCCTCCTTGGTGGTTCACAGGGGATGGCTCGGTCCTTGTTTTGCCAGATGGTGCCCGAGTCCCGCAGCGCCGAATTCTTTGGTTTCATCGGCTTTTTTGGCCGTGCTGCGTCCTTCATCGGCCCCGCCCTCTACTTCGGTGTCAGCGGGATTGCTGATGCTCGAACGGCCATCCTTTCCATCTTGATGCTCATCGTGGTCGGCGTCATCCTGACGTGGTTTGTGGACGTCGAGGCCGCTGCGGAGATCGCCAAGGCCGAGGACGCGAAGTACGCCGCTCAGGGTGCCGAATCCGAGTGATGGAGCAAGGCCTGCATCCCCACGAGGTGGGCCGACCACGTCTCGTGGGTCCACGGCAACGTTGGCCTCGGGCCAACGAACTCAAGGCGCACACCATGAAAACCCAACTCCATGCGTTCGGCGTGCAGCATGTCCCAGGATTCTGGCGTGAGCGAGTCTGGGCATGGACCGGGGAGGTCGGTCATGGCTGCTTGGCATTGACTTTGTGACCAATGGACCTCGGGTGCGATGTCAGCGAGGATTTTCCTCCACGTCAGGGGCTTCGCTTGCATGGCGTGTTCGACAGTGAAGGCGACCGCATCCACCGACCTGGCCACCTCTGGCAACAGGTCCAACCAGCTGAGCTCCCCAAGCCTCCTCAGAACCGCACCGTTGTTCAGGTCGACATCGGCCGATGGAAGGAAGGACGCTGGCCAGGCGGTTTTCTGGTCGACGATGACCAGTGCCCCACTTCTGAGGTGAGGCAGGCACGTGGACACCACCGAACCGAGGCACGAGGTCACCGTGTCCCTGACTTGAGGGTCTTGGAACCAATCTGTCCAGTCCAAGTACAGCACGTCAATGGAAGGCAACCTCCTCATCCAGTGCCATGCGCAACCTTGCGCATGAAGGGGCCATACGGGCGAAGGAGCGCCACGCGGTGGACCGTACAGCCTGAATTCGTCCCCGTTCATCCAACCGGTGCTCCTCCTTCCCAATTGCAAGTCGCCCGGAACCGCTGGCCATGAGCCTTCAGGCCACCACGGGGCGAGGTCGTTGCTCACATGAAGCAACGGCCTTCCTGCTTCGAGAGCAAGGCTCAGCGATGCGGTGTGATTCCTGTGTGCAGCAGGGTGGTAGACGACAAGCGGCCCGTCAGCAACCGGCCACGGTAAGCCGTCCAAGGAGGCGATGCTCTGTGGAGGAAACCACACCATCATGCTCCCTCCAATTCCGTGCGCCTGTGGCTCAAC
>JAURMD010000108.1 GCA_030830875.1 Thermoplasmatota archaeon
ACCTTGACGCGGCCGTTCCCGACCAACTTCGAACACAGCGGCTCGAACTTCGCGTTTGGGTCGTTGGCAGCGACCTTGCCGGTCAGCCCTTTGACGAGGAAGGCAACGCTCCCACCGACCCCCTTGGTGTGTGGTTGTTGGAACAGCGCGTTCCCGTGTTCGGTTTCGATACGACTCCGTTTGAACGGGTCGACGCCGGGCACGTTGGGGGCTCCATCCACTACGGATACACCGTGTTGAATTCCGGGAAGGGGGCCGGCGACGTCCAGGTCATTGTTGAGGTGGTCGCCGGCGACGGAACCCGAACGAGGATCGACGCGAGGTCGTTGTCGATTCCTCCAAGTGTGGTTGACGGGTACGAGGGCACCTGGGTCCCGACCTTTTCGGGGCCGGTCCGATTCGAATACATCCTCGTGGACGGGACCACCAGCGTTGGGGACACGCACCTCATTGACGACGCCCAACGCTCGGGCGTGCTTGGCGTTGCGGGCGGCGGCCTCGGAGGAGCCTTGGTCGTGCTCTTGGGGGCCACGCTCATCGGTGGGGTGGCCTTCAGGTTCGCACGCAACGACAACCGCGCATGAGGGATGCGTTGAAAACACCGGCCACTCCCTTCCGTGTGGAGGGAGTGGGAGGACCGCTGACAGAGCCAGACTCTGAGGAAAGTCCCCTCTCCGTAGTGCAGATGGGCCGCACAAGCGGCAGGTCGGAGACGATCAGGTCAATGCAGCAGAAACGAACGTTGCGTGGGGTGAACGATGATGTCGAAGGACGGAGGTTCCCACGTTGGCGATGAGACGAGCAACCCCATCGGAGCAAGCCCAGACAGCCCTGACAACGCGGCACGCCGAGGGGCGGGTAGGGTGCACAGTTGAATGCGGTCACCGGTAACGGGAACAGAAAGGGGCTTACTCCCCGCTCCCTCCACCTCATTCAAGGACAGCGTCGAGCGTTTGCATACGCTCACTGCTGGTGACGCCTCCACTGAAGTCCACAGCGCGTGTTCGGTGCTTGATCATCGACCTTAGGTCGAGTTCACCCGCGAGCAGCGCTGGCAAAAGGAAGCAACTTGTCAGGAAGGCCGCGGCGATGAGGAGGGCCATGATGGTGAAAAAGTTGACCAATCCAGGGAAGGCCACCAGGAAACCAGCAGCAATGCCGGCAATCGTTGTTGCCGAAGTTTCGAAGATCGTTTGGCCCGTGCTTTCCACTGCATCAGCGAGTCCTGTTGGGGTCTCTCCTTCTTCTCGAATGCGATGCATCATGTGAATCGCATCGTCGACTCCGATACCGAACACGATGGTCCCAATCATGGCGGTGAAGATGTTGACGTTGACGTCTCCGCTGCGCATCATGAGGGGTTGCCAGAGGATCACGACCGCCACAGGGACCATCGTGTACAGGCCGATGCGAAGGGAGCGGAAGATGGCTACAAGGAAGACCGTGAGCACAACCATCGTGATGATGGTCGTACGTGTCTGTGTATCATGGATGCCTTCGTTGATGTCGAGCGACACCGGGAGACCACCCGTCAGGTGCGATGCACGGGTGCTTGGAAGCAAGGGTTCGTCATCGAGGATAGCGTCAATTTCATCCCTCAAGCCAGCGGCCACGTTGAGGTTCATGTAGGGTTGGTCGACGTAGACAATGGCCTTCGTGCCGTCCTCGTTCAGGAGCATGGACCGAACCTCTTCGGTCAGCGTGTCAAACACAACGTTCACCATGTCTCGCCGCAGTGATTCCCTTCCTCCTTCGCCGCTGGCCTCGAGCAGGAGCCATGGTCCACAAGCAATGGGGTCGTTCGATTCCCAACATTCGTCGTGCAGCAGGTCCCACAGGCTTCCTTCGTAGAGGGTCACTCCGCCGGCGAGTTCGATCGTGACCGGAATGGAGCGCAGGAACAGCACGATGCTCGTGGTGTTCGTGGCTTCCACTTGGGTGACCAGATGTTCAATTCGGTCGATTTCATCGAGCACAGGCAGGTCGCGTATGTTGTCGGTGCCGTTGTCGTTTGGGCGTTGTGAGGCATCGAAGACAAACAGGGAGGTTTGACCTGAGTCGAACTGCTGAGAATAGGTGGCGAGTTTCTCCAAGGAGTCGATGCCGTCGGGTGCTTCGGATGAGCCTGTGATTGGCTCGGCCAACGCGTCGATGTTGGCCACACCGATGCTCGTCACCACGAGCACGACCCCCACGACTGCATACCAGTGCTGAACAGGTGCCTTGCTGACAGGGCTCCATGCCCCTGCTGTCGCTCGACGGTTGTATTTCAGCATCCACGCCAGGGTTGGGACAAGCAGCAAACTGAACACCAAGGTCGAGGCGATGCCAAGGACCAAGGTGACGCCAACCGAGCGAATTGGCGTCACGGGGACGATGGCTGGTGCCATCAACACGGAGAATCCAATCACGGTGGTCACGGCGGAAAGCAAGACGGCCGTGCCAGTGGTTTTGGTCATCTCCATGATGCAGGTCCTGTAGAGGTTGAGGTCCCAAAGGTCAGGCACCGGCTGCTCCGCTTCGCCCATCCGTTGTCGTCGTCGGTTGGCGTTGTGCGCCTCGTCCACATGGTGCCGACGTCGTTCTTCGATGCGGTTCACCATGTGGAGGGCGTAATCAACCCCCAGGCCAATGAGGATTGGGAAGGTGGCGACGATCATGGGGGTCAGGGTGAGGTTCAGCAGGACGGTGCCCCCAAAGGTCACTGCCAACGCGAGGACGATGGGTGTCCCTGTGATGATGACCACCTTGGCGGATCTGTGCAACAACGTGATGACACCTACGGTGAAGGCCAACGACCACGGCAGCATCGTCAGAAGGTCTTGGTAAATCGCATCGCTGATGTCAGCAAGCACCTTGGTCAGGCCGGTCACGGTCATGTCCGTCGCCCGCAGACCATCCGGTCGTTCGTCGATCACATCTTGGACATGGGCAAGCAAGGCCTCAAAGTCCGCGAATTCAGTTTGCTCAAGATCATGGTTGAGCCCGATGACAATCGCGGCAGTGTCCCACACCCCATCGCCGTCCGCATCGTTCGTTGGGTCTCCATCCCCGTCGCTGTCCACCGTCAGGTCGTTGTCGTTGGTGTCGCGTACCATGGACGTGAACGCTCCGCCGAGGTTTTCGATGAGGGCGTCGACGCGGTTCTGATCAGGGATGACGTACTCGCCACCACCCGGAATCATGTCACACTCGAAGTTGAGAGGAATCCTGGTGTTCACACCGTGCACGCAGGCCGAGCGATTGAAGCGACCATCTGCTGAATTTGCTTCTTTGATGACCTGCGCAGGTGAGAGGATCCAAAGGATCCCGTCGTCGCGACCATGATCGGTTTTGCTCCAATCGATACCTCGGCTCCGAGGCCCTCCATCGGCGTTGTCAGCGTCGCCCTCGACCCAGGACATTTCCCTCAAGACCGCTTCATCCGAGATGTTTTCACCACGCCCGCCGCCAAGCACAGCGTTGGACGTTTGCACGTAAATGATGGCAAGGTCCGTCGACCACTCCTCTCGAACTTCAAGCAGCAAGTCGGTGGATTCTGCATCGTCGGGGAGGAAGATTTCGACGTCGTCGTCGATCTGGTCTTGAAAGGAGAGGCCCACGTTTCCAAGCATGGCAGCGATGATGACGCAGACGGCCAGCAGCATGCGCGGGGATGTCAGCGCTGCGTTGTACATGCCCTCCGCGCTCTGGTGGGCCTTCACAGCCGTCTTCCTCACCCACGTTCGTGCCGAATCCCGAAGCACGTGGAGGGGGCTTCGAGCGATGGGTGGGGCTCCCACATGGTCCTGTGAGCGTCCATCGCTCCCGGCCATGCTTTGTGCAGGTCAATTGGGCCTTATTACCTGCCCATGGCCGGTGCACTCAATCGATGCCAAAGTGGTCGACGATGAGGTGCCGAAGCAGGCTTCGGACCCCTTGGAGCACCAAGCCAGCAGCCATCAGGCTGAGGCCAAGCACGCCAACCCACACCGCGGTCAATCCGGGGCCGAGCACCGAATCGAAGGTGGTGGTGACGTTCTGAGCGAGGTTCATGCCCATCGCGGCTCCTGTGGCGAAGAGGCCCATGCCGGGGAGGCCAAGGACGAGCAGGGGTTTCTTCTGAGAAAGCGAGATGAGGGCCCAAGACAAGACCGTAAAGCCATGGGAAACGGCCGTGTAGTTCGACCCTTTGGGTACATCGTATCGAATGATTGTGGGCACCTCGCGCACGGTGAGGTGCTTCTCATGTGCGTCTTCGAGCATCTCAAGGGAAAGTTCCATTCCCTCTGCATCGAAGCGCAGCAATTGAAGGGCCTTCGATGAAAACGCACGGAAGCCAGACTGCGTGTCTCGGATTCCAAGGTCGTTGGAGAGGTTGCTGGTGGCGGTGATCACCTTGATGCCAAGCCGCCGGTAAGCAGGCATGTCTGCGCCGCCGCCTCCGTTGACGAAGCGAGACCCGATGGTGAAATCTGCCTCTCCAGCCTCGATGGGAGCCAACAGGGCGGGAATGTCGGCAGGGTCGTGCTGGCCGTCGCTGTCGAGGATCACCAAGGCGTCGACGTCCAGGCTTCGTGCATGCCGGAACAGCGTTTTCAGCGCGCCACCATAGCCTCGGTTGACACGGTGGCGGATGACCGTCGCACCGCAGGCCTCGGCGATGCGGGCGCC
>JAURMD010000001.1 GCA_030830875.1 Thermoplasmatota archaeon
CCCGTCAAGTTCGAACAACTCTTCGGCCCGCGCCACCCATTGGGCTTGAATCGCGGAGTTCGGGCTCAGAACCAGCGTTGGCAGTCGCACAAGGTCGCTCCAGACGTAGAGCCCGAGTACGGTCTTTCCTGAGCCCGGGGGTGCCACGACAAGCAACCGTCGCTCCCCTTCGGCGAGTTTGGTTCGAACGATGTCGGAAGCGGCAATCTGAGACGGCCGGAGGGTGCCGCCGAAGCCGATGGCCCCGAAGTTGTTCGGGGTCAACATGGATTTCGTTCTGCCGTGGTAGGCTTCAGGATTTCTCCATCGTCCGTGAAGGGGACGCGTCACTCTGCGCCATCGAGGGCCAGCCGCTGGGCATCCCACAGCGCGGTCAGGCCCCGGTCGGCCATACCGAGCAGCGCCATGAGTTCCTCGCCGTCGTAGGTGGCTTCTTCCCCGGTGGCCTGGAGTTCGACGTAGCGGTCGTCGCTCGTCTTGATGACGTTCATGTCCACGTCAGCGCGGCTGTCGAGGTGGTAGTCGAGGTCCAGCCAGACTTCGCTTTCGAGCAAGCCCACCGAAACGGCGGCGATTTCGTGCGGCATCACCGCCATCTCGTGTTCGGCACGCTCGGCGTCGGTCAGCGTTGGAGCCGACCAGCCGGACCTACGCTGCTCCTCCGTCGGTCGAAGGTGCGCAGGAAGGCAGTCACCGGAGGCGATGAGTCGGCGAACGGCGAGGCGAAGGGCGATGCCGGCTGCGGTGATGGAGGCGCACCGGGTGCCACCGTCCGCATTGAGCACGTCGCAGTCGATGTTGATCGCGACCGGCCCGAGGGCCTCGAGGTTCACCGCGGCGCGGAGGGAGCGTGCGATCAGGCGCTCAATTTCCTGCGTGCGGCCCTTTGCGCCGTTGCGCTCGCGACGGAATCGGCTGTCGGTGCTGGCTGGGAGCAGGCTGTACTCCGCGTGGACCCAGCCCTTGGTGGCGTCACGGGGGAACCAACGAGGAAGGCTGTGTTCCTTGGTGACGCAGGCGAGGATGACCGTGTCGCCCTGGCGGTAGAGGATGGACGCAAGGGCGTTGGGGGTGAAGTCGAGTTCGACCTCAACGTGACGCATTTCGTCCTGCTTTCGGTCCGGGTTGAAGCCGGTTTTGTCCTTCGCCATGGTGCTCCCGAACGCGTCTCCCTCATCAAGCCCACCGACGAGGCCTGAACAGGTTCAAGGCCCACTCCGGGCTCGTGGCGTCATGCCTACCCCGGTGCTCTGCGCCGTTGCCCGGACCCCCATCGCCCGCTTCATGGGCGCCTTCGCGTCGATGTCTGCCGTCGACCTTGGCGTCGTCGCGGTGAAGGGGGTCATCGAACGCAGCGGCCTTGACGCCGCGTCGGGCATCGTGGACGAGGTCATCATGGGGCAGGTGCTGCAGGCCGGAGCCGGTCAGAACCCCGCCCGGCAGGTCGCGCTGGGTGCAGGCCTGCCGGTCAGCACCGCGGCGATGACGATCAACAAGGTCTGCGGCTCCTCGCTGAAGGCCGTCATGCTCGCGGCCACGGCCATCCGCGCCGGCGAGCACCGCTGCATCATCGCCGGGGGCATGGAGAGCATGTCCAACGCACCGCAGCTCCTCAAGGGCCAGCGTTCGGGCACCAAGATGGGCGACAGCACCCTGCTTGATTCGATGATTCACGACGGCCTGTGGGACGTCTACAACGACATGCACATGGGCAACACCGGCGAAATCATCGCCAAGGAATGCAGCATCTCGCGCGAGGCCATGGACGCCTTTGCCGCCCAAAGCCAACAACGCGCCGCCACCGCCGAGGCCGAGGGATGGTTCGACTGGGAACGCGTACCCGTCGCCGTTCCACAACGCCGGGGCGAGCCGGTGACGGTCACCGCCGACGAGGGCGTCCGTGCGGGCACCACCGCCGACAGCCTCGCCGGCCTCCGGCCCGTCTTTGACCGGGAGGGCAGCGTGACGGCCGGCAACGCCAGCACGCTCAACGACGGTGCGGCCGCGGTCCTCGTGGCCGACGCCGACCTTGCCGCAGCGATGGGTTGGCCAATCCTTGCCACCATCGTCGATCAGGTCACGGCAGGCGTCGAACCCGAGCGCGTCATGGCCGCGCCCATTCCTGCCGTTCAGGCCTTGCTGGAACGCAACAGCCTCGACGTCCTCGACGTGGACATCTACGAGCACAACGAGGCCTTCGCCGCCGCTTCGTGCGCCGTAGCGCAAGAGGTCGGCATCCCCGAGGACCGTTTCAACCTCCACGGTGGCGCGGTCAGCCTGGGCCACCCGCTCGGAGCCTCAGGGGCCCGATGCCTGATCACGATGCTTGGCGTCATGCGGCGAACGAACAGCACCTCGGGCATCGTGACGCTGTGCCTTGGCGGTGGAAACGCCGTCGCCATGTACGTGCGAACCGATTGACAGCGGGCCCTCTCCGTGGGTAGCGTCTAAAATGACCCACTGAACACCCATTGTATCGAAGAAGAAAGTACAGAGGGAC
>JAURMD010000109.1 GCA_030830875.1 Thermoplasmatota archaeon
ATGGCGAGCAGGTCAAGGACGCGGGCCCTGTGGTGGTGACCTGAACGCTCCGCCGTCAAGACCGCCGAAGCGCACCACCAACCGACGGGTAGAGCGATCGCTACGGTCCACATGGCCGTCGTGCCGCTTGTCACCAGCGCTTCGAGCAACCCCGCTCCTCCGGCATCACCGCGGAGGGCCCTCTCCCAGCCGTCGAGGCCAAACCGATGCCCTTCCGTGGTGCGAACCCGAAGTGAGGCCACCAGCACGGCGAGGAGCGGCAGCAGCGCGGCGATGACGCCGAGGCCTGCAATCAGAACGCTCCTCCACGAGGGTTGATGCGCGTCGCTTTGCAGCGTCGACGTCTGGTGAAGCCCTGTTCCATGCCGACGCTGCATCGCGTTCACGACGAGGGCAGCGACGAGAAGGGCGAGGCCCTGCACCACCGCCGCGCCGAGCACCAACCGACTCAGGGAGGTCCGGTAATCTGGGATGCCAGCGCCGCCGCCCTGTTCCGCCAGAAGGAGTTCGATCGTGGTGGCCTCCGGCGCCAGCCACCGTACGACAGCGAAGGACGTGAAGGCGAAGGTGAAGGTCAAGCCAGCCGCCGCTGCCACACCCGGCCCCAGCACGGGCCACCACCAGACCCAGAGGCGCCGCCAGCGGTTCTTTCCTTGCGGCAGCAGCCGGAGTTGCTCGAGGTAGGCCGGGTCGGTTCGTGCGAGGGCTGGTGTCAGCATCCTCGTCATCAACGAGACGTTGAACCAAATCATGGCCAGGATGAGGACGAGGCTTCCCGGGCCGAGGAGGGACGTTGCGGACGTGCTTCGTAGGGTGCTGCCCAGCCCACCGCTGAGGTCCATCAAAGCGAGGAAGGCCACCGCAGCCACGATGGACGGGGTGACGAAGGGCAGGCCAACGGCCGTGTTCATCCAGCGACGCCGTCGAGCGGGCTGGTCGGCCAAGGCGAAAGCCAGCGGAACGCCGAAGAGGACGACGCCCATCGATGTCAAGAATGCAACTTGAATGGAACTCCATGCAGACCGCCAACCGGCCGGAGAAAGGTCGGCCACAGCGACCATTGGGTTGGCGCCTCCAACCGCCCAAAGGCGGTCTGCAGCAAGGACGAGCGGTCCGAGCAGCACGCACGCGAAGGGGACGAGCAACGCCACGTCACCCCAGCCGCGCTGCGGGGTGGGCACGGTGCTCACGCCTCAAGCAAGAGGGCCAGCGCGTCGAGGGCGAGGTCAAGAGCAGCGAGGTCCATGCCGGCCAGCACGGAGGCGGCCTCGGTCGGTACGAGGCTGTGGTGCCTGTAGCCCTCGTCTTCAGGGAGGTCTGTCCCGTCCAGCACCGAATACATCAGGTTCTGATACGGCATCTCAGCGTTCGCCCCCGGTGAAACGAGGTGGGCAAGGAAGGCCTCTGCCGCGGTGGTGTTGGCCGCTCCGGCCAGCACGGCGCCGTATTCGATCTGGTGGTAGACCCCACCCGGGAGCGCCAAGGGGACCGATGCGGTGCTGTTGCCTCCGTAGTAGGCCTCAACGCCGGGCGAATGGCAGTAGGAGACCGTGACGGCTGCGTCCCCAATGTGGCCTTCTTCCCAGACGCCATAGCCGCCACTGTAGTGGATTTCGTAGGCTTCGGACCACCCGGACGTCACGATGGCTCCGTTCGCCAGCATCGCTTCCCACCACGACCACGCCTCATCACCGAGGCCGTGCAGGGTGGCGAGGAAGAAGGCGCGGCCTGGGGAGGAACTGAGCGGTGATGGCAGCGCGACACGTCCTTCGTAGTCGGGTTCGGTGAGGTTCCACAGGCTGGTCGGCATCTGGTCAATCACCTCGCTGTCCGCGTTCAGACACACCCATCCGTGGTCGAAGGGCACGCCGTGTCGGCTGAGATCGCCCGATGCAGTGAGGATCGACTCCTGCAGGGCCGCGAGGTCCACTCCGTGAACGCTGATCCTGCACCGGGCCACGGCGATCGGGAGGTACGAGCCATCGAGGCCGAGCACGAGGTCCACCTGCGGGGCATCGCCGTACAGCAGGACCTGTTCAAGGACGGCCCCGGCGTCCCCCGTTCGGATGAGTTCAACCTCGATGCCCGTCTCGTTGGTGAAGGCCTCAAGGAACTCAGGGGTGAGGGACGCAATGTCGTAGGTCAGGACGCGAAGCACCCCGTCGTCGTTTCGTTGGTCGCTCACGGCCTCTGTGCAGTCGTCGAGCATCAGCAGGTCTTCGCCCAAGCAGCCGCTCAAGGAGGTTGCAGCCATCACAAGGACCATGAGCACTGCAGCACCCTTCACGCGGCTCCCTCCGTCACCTTCAGGACGGCGATCAGCCGGTTGGCTCGATCAACGACGTCCAAGGGGTGATGCCCGCACACGTACAGTCCCGGTTCCCACCCAAAGCCGCCTGTATCGAGCACGAGGTCCACGTCACCAAGCCCTTCTTTGAGGACGCCACGGGGCGCCTCCACCATGGTCCAGTTGAGGGCAGCCACGCATCGGTCGATGACCTCTCGCCGCACGCCGTGTTCGTTGGCAGGGGCGCGAAGGTTCAGGATCGCAGTGCGGTCCGGGTCAAGGTCTCGAACGTCCATCAACAGCCGTGCAAGGCTGCTCGAGGCCCCCATCACAGGGGTCCCGTGGTGCTTGAGCGCTCCGTCCAGCGCCGAGATCTTCCCCGGATAGGCTGCCACTTCGTCGACGTCGGTCGCGTGTTCCGCGCATGCAGCGATGTTGAACCCGACGGCGGGCATCCACGGGATGATGTGCGCTGGGTCAAGCCGGCCACGCGCCCATTCCAGCCGACGGAGCAGCGCGAGGTCGGCCTGATCGTTGGTCAAGTTGGTTCCCGTCAGCGATTTGTCGTACCTCAGGGTGTGGTTCCCGCTGAGCTGGACCTCGACGATGAAGCGCTGACGCAAAACACGAACGTCGTCACCGAGTTGATGAAGCGAGGTCGCGATTTCGTTGGCCCATCCGTCGATCATCACCTCGTCGGCGCTCGGCCCCATCACCGGAGCGTCCCTGTGGTACTGCCTGGAGATGGTGGATTGAGTGGTCCCGAGCACGTCCGCAATGCTGGCCTGCGACCAACCTCGGGCACGCAAGCCGAGTCCGATTTGATGGTGCAGGC
>JAURMD010000110.1 GCA_030830875.1 Thermoplasmatota archaeon
GATGTTCATGATCCTCTGGATCGAACGCAAGCAACTCGGACGCATGATGGACCGCCGTGGTGCCATGACCTCGCTCCGTTCCTTGTGGATCGGGGAAAACGGCACCACCGCGGGCGAATGGTGGAACATGGTCCCGCTCATCGGTCGTCCGATTGGTGCCCTGAACCGTTGGCTGAACAAGGCCTTTGGCAACCATGACCCCGCTCGACCAACCGTTGACCGCGTCGGTAACCGCTCATGGATGGGCTTTGCGATTTTCCCCGGCTTCTTCCAGAACATCGCGGACGGCATGAAGTTCCTCATCAAGGAGCACATGGTCCCTGAGCGCGCTGACAAGTTTGTGTTTGAGGTCGCTCCCTACCTTGTGATCTCCTCAACCGTCCTCATCCTTGGCCTCATCCCGATGGGCAGCGGCGTCTATGGGCCCAACCCTGAACTCAGCGTCTTGTTCGCGATGGCCGTGTTCGGCATCGCTCCAATTGGTGTCTTTTTCGGCGGATGGGCGTCCAACAACAAGTACACCCTCATCGGCGGCATTCGTTCCGCAGTTCAATTGACGTCCTACGAAATCCCCCTTCTGCTCACCGTGCTTTCGGTGTGCATCCTCTCCGGCTCGTTCAACTTCGTGGAAATCATCACCTTCCAGGGTCATTCAGGTGCTTGGAACCTCTTCCTGCTCCCCCTCGGCGGCGCGCTGTTCCTGATCTCGATGCTCGCTGAAGTTGAGCGCATCCCCTTCGACATGCCAGAAGCCGAAGCCGAACTCGTCGAAGGATGGTGGACCGAATACGGTGGCATGCGTTTCGGACTGCTCTTTGCAGCCGAGTACATGCGGACGTACGCCGCCTGCATCCTCTTCGCCCACTTCTTCCTCGGCGGTTGGCATGCGCCCTTCCACGGTTTGTGGGGCGACCTTCCAATCGTTGGTCTGGCCAGCCCCAGCATCCTGTGGGTGCTCCTGAAGGCTTGGCTCGTGTTTGCCGTGGTCTTCGTGTGGGCTCGTGTGGCCTTGCTTCGCATCCGTACCGACCAGATTCTGGAGTTCGGATGGCGCATGCTGCTGCCGCTCGCGGTGCTCAACCTTGTGCTCGCGACCGTCTTCCGTCTGTTCCTCTTTGACGCCAGCGGTGTGGTTGAGGAGGGTCTTGGCAGCGCGTGGTCGCTCGGGATTTTTGCATGGGCCTTGCCCCTCCTTGTCACTGGTGTCAGCCTCGGCATCTTTGCGTTCCTTCTGAGGGACGAAAACAAGGAGGCGACGCCCGAGCGGATGTTCCACATCCGCACCCTCGAGCCCGCGGGAACGCACATCCCCGGAACGGAGTGAGGTGAGACCATGCCGATGCACCCCCATGCCCAGCCCAACTTCCGGAACCTCTTCTGGTACCCGTTCAAGGTGACCCTCATCACTGCGCTGAGGACCTTCCCGGTCATTGGGAAGCGCTTCGGTGGCCTCGGGCGGGGCGGAGAAGTCTACCACAACACCCTCACGCCTGAGGTGCTGGACGCCGCAAGCAAGGTCCGTGCCGAGGGGTCGCTCGTGTACAACGACGTGGCCAAACACGCGGACCAGTACGCTCCCGACAGGGAGGCCAGCGATCTCGTTCCGACGGTGTGGCGGCCCCAGACCATCCTCTACCCCTACGAGCGGCTTGAGGACATGGAGCCTTGGCTCTTCGTTCCGGGGAACTACAACGGCCGCATCGGCGTGATTTGGGAGACCTGCACGGCCTGCAAACTGTGCGTCAGTGCCTGCCCGAACGATTGCTTACACATGACAACTGAACTGCGTGTGGACGTGCTTGATGGCGCGGACGGAGAGCACGGGGGCCTTGGCGCCGACCTCGAAGTCGGCGGTTGGGCTGCGATTGAACGAACGGAAGTGCTTGAGGAACAAGCGAACTTCAACCTCGCAACGGCGCACGAGAACGTTCCAGAGGCGTGGCGCTTCGGTGAAGTTCTGGACTTGAGCGGAAACACCGCTACGGTTCGCTGGAACGACTCCGGTGTCGAGGAAACAGTGGAGCGTGAAAGCCTGCGCACGGCCGACGACCAGATTGTGTCTGGTCGCATCGATTTGGGTCGCTGCATGTTTTGTGGGCTTTGCATGGAAGCCTGCGGCTTCACGTCCTTCTTCATGACCAACGAATACGACGGTATGTCCGGCTTCAGTCGGCAGGAACTCTGGTTCGATGCGTCACGCACCCGCGTGCTTCCTTCGGTGCACCAGGAGGCCGTCGATGCGGAACTCGCCAAGCGCGCCACCAAGGAGCGCACCAAGCGAGAGAAGGCCGCTGCCAAGACGGCCACGGCCGAGGAGGGGGCGTGAGATGGACCTCGGCGCCGCGGCCGAAACGGCCGTGTTTTTCGTGTTCGCGACCGTTGCGTTGGCGGGCTCGTACGGGCTCATCAAGGCCCAGAAAGTGGCCCATTCGATGCTCTTCGTCATCTTCGCCTTCTTGGCCATCGCCGGGATTTTCATCCTGCTCGGAGCCGAATTCCTCGCCGCGATTCAAATTCTGGTCTACATCGCAAGCGTTGGCCTTGTCGTGCTGTTCGGCATCATGCTGACCCGCCGTCAAATCCTCGAGGAGGACTTTGAATGAGGTTGACCTCCATCGCCACGCGGCTTGGCTTGCTCGCCCTGCTCTTCGTCCTCCTTGGCGTTCTGGCGGACGACAGCCTCTGGGAGGGTGGCTCCAGCACCGTGCTCGATACGCCAATGCTCGCGGATGCAATGTTTGGTGCCTGGTCCCTTCCGCTGGCCCTCCTCGGGGTGCTGCTCGCGGTTGCGATGATCGGGGCGGCCTACCTCGTTCGCGATGAACGCTTCGAGAACCTTGTCTGGCAGGAAACCGGCCTCAACGTTGCAGCCATCAAGGCGATGGGAGCGACCACCATGGAAGGCGACGAACTCCAGCGGTTTGCGTCCTACCTCAACATTAGCGGTCAAGACGTTGCGGCCTTTTTTTCCGCCATCGACCTCGACGCTTCGGGGGCCATCGACGTCGTGGAGTTCGAAGCCGCGCTGCGCCGCGCGGGCATCGACCACCTCGCGTTCCGAGATGTTGACGCCCTTTTGCGCTCGCTCGACGTGAATGGAACTGGGCAACTGGACCTGCCAGAGTTGCACAACCTCATGCTGCGCTACGGCGCCGATGGAGGTGAAGAAGAGTGATCGACCCTCTCTACGTCAGCGGTCTCTCAGCGATGCTGTTCGTGATGGGCCTCTGGGGGGCCTTCACGCGGAAGAACGCCATCATTGTCCTGATGTGTTTTGAGTTGATGCTCAACGCTGCCAACCTCCAGTTTGCCGCTGCGGCCGTTCACCATGGGGACGTGACGGGTTGGATCTACACCGTGTTCGCCATCGC
>JAURMD010000111.1 GCA_030830875.1 Thermoplasmatota archaeon
GCACCAACAACGGCACCAACAACGGGACGAACAACACCGCGAACAACACGGTTGGTCCGTGTGGCATCGACCCAACCCTCGTTTCGGTAATGAGTTGGACCATTCCGACGACGTACAGTGTTGGTGAGACCCCTTCGCTCAAGTTCTTTGTGAACTGCACCCGGCTTGGAGGGAATTACATGCTGACCTACACCCTCTCCGAAGTTGGCCCCCCTCCCACCGTCGTTGCTACGAATTCGTGGTCCTGGGTTCCTACCACCTACTGGGCCGATTACAGCGACAGCGTGAGCGGATTGCCAGCAGGAACCTACTGCTTGCTGACCGAGTTGTTCGAATCAGGCGTGTTGGTGGCCACCGACGGTGGCATGACATGCTTCGTTGTGCAGTCCCCCAACACGGCACCAAGCGTAAGCATGGTGTTGGTCTCACCAACGTCACCGACAAACCTTGACATTCTCACCTGCTCCTACACATACTCGGATGCAGAAAACGACCCAGATCAATCGACGATGACGTGGTACGTGAACGGTGTGGCCGACCCCACCTTGACAGGTTCAACGGCTGGTCCGTTTGCTGTCGACGACGATGTGATGTGTGCGGTAACCGCTTCGGACGGGTCCCTGACAGGCAACACGGCGAGTCATAGCGTGACCGTGGTGCTTCAACCCGGCGGACCAAACGGCGGCGGGGTTGTGCCTGGCGTAGGTGTGCTCGGAACGCTTTCCGTGCTCGCCTTCGTGGCGTTGATCCGTGAACGAAAAACCGTTTGATTGGCGCATCCAGGGCTGGCACCTCCGCGCTGAGTCGTCGGCCTCCTACGAGCGTGAAGGCTCGAACGCCCGTGGCCGTGGGATTTGACCCACGTCCTGGGCCCCTCCTCATCAGTGGCGACGTTGCGCGTTCCGATGTGCTCATATAGTGACGGCAGGTCGCCGGGTCGTTCACCATGAAGCGAGGTTCCCGCGCCTGGAAGAAGACCGGCAACCAGCGCTGGAAGTGGCGCAAGAAGAAACTGCGACGTCGCAAGCGAGCGCGCCGCCAGGCCAAGAACTGATCTTCGGTGACCAACATTCGGGGGTATAGTATAGCTTGGTAGTACTGCGGGCTCCAGTTGCACGGGAATGACGACGTGTGGGTTTGCTGACGGTTGATGACCAACTGGAGCGCCGACCCGTGTCTCCCGCACGACGCTCGCTCACACAAGAGCAGCGGGAACCAGAAGAAACCCGCCGGGCAGGGTTCAAATCCCTGTGCCCCCACCTTTCAATGCCATCCTCGACCACGTTGTTTGGCCATCGACGGCGGCATGACCGCCGCATTCGCTGCATCGGCTGACGCTCGCTGGGTGCTCGATGCAGAGCGGCTACACGCCCACGTCGTGACCGCGTGTCGGACACCCTGGCCATCCGGCCTCCATCGGAGGAGCGTATCACCAAACAAGGTCCTCAGACGAGCGGTCGTCCGTCGGCGTCGTTGATCTTCCCCATGATGATGAGGATGGACTCGATGAAGGCCCAGGGGCCACTAATGAAGAGGCCAAACACGGTGATGCTTAGGACGAGTTGGACAATGCCAATGCCGGTCTTGCCAAGGTAGAAGTTGTGGATGCCGAGGTACCCCAAGAAGAATCCAAGGAGAAACGCGACGATTTTTTCTTTCGGCGGGCTCTCCATGACCATCATTTGTGCCTGCCCAGTCATCATCACCGGCTGCTGGTACACCACTTGTCCGGTCATAGGGATGGCTTGAGGCACGGCCTGCATCGGTTGGGCGACCGGCTGGGCCGGCAGCACAGGTGTACCGGCGACGGCTTGTTGCGGCATGGCCCCCCAAGGTGGCGTCGTTCCCTCTGGTTGCATGGGCAAAGGTGAGGCCTCCGCCACAAGAAGATGCTGCCCCACGACGCCATCTTGATTGAGGTTGAACGGCAGGGCGAGCCATGACGGACCGCCGCGTACTCGTCGCCTTGGCCCTCGCTTGCCTCATGCTCCCGGCTACTGGGAGCATCGCACCGATGGCGATCGAACCCGTTCACATCGGCGAGGGGCAACTTTTGCTCCCTGGTCAGGTGCGCGACGTCCCTCATGGGGTTGAGGGTCCCTCCCTGATGGCTCAGGCCCCGTGGTGGACCCGCACCACCTTGGACCTCGACCGGAACGGCATTCACGACGCGCTTGAAGCGCAGGTTGGTCCGGTGTGGGTTGGCCTTTCCTACGGGACGTCCGTCGCTCCATCTCACCTTGAGGCGCTTGCAGACCTCGGGCTTGAACCCGTCACCGTCGTTCCCGCGGTGGACGCCCTGCTGCTCGGGCAGGTCGATGCCTCCCTCCTGACTGTGCTGTCCTCCCTTGACGATGTGGTGATGGTCGAAGCCTACGGCCAACTGGTGTTCTGGGGCGACGTGCAGACCCCGGCCGTGAAGGCGAGGTCTTCCTCCGTGTACCCCGACGGTGCGTGGGACCTTGGTGTCAGCGGCGATGGCATCGTCATCGCGATGGTCGACACCGGTGTCGACGACGAGCATCCCGGTCTTGACGGAAAGTTCGTCGCCGGCTACGACGCCGTGTGCTACCTTCATTCTGACCCGGAATGCGTCCTTGCGGGTGGTCGCGTGACGGACGGGTCGTTCAACCCGGACGACGGCAACCAGCACGGGACCGCGTGCATGGGCATGGCGTCTGCGACGGGGTTGGACGCCAGCGGAGCCCAGACCAACTTCACCGGCTCAGCCCCGGACGCGGCCTTGGTCGACGTTCGCATCGGCACGGACGCGGGAGCAGGACCGTTCGAGAATTACCTCCTGTCGCAGGAGTTCTACGAATCCGCAATGAACGGACTGCAATGGATCATCGACCACAAGGACGACGCGTGGGCGGGCGCGGACGAGGACGACCACGGCATCGACATCATTTCCCTCTCTTGGGGGATCACCAGCCACGAGGGCGGTGGCTCGGACGGCGAAGACATGCACAGCCGCATCCTCAACGAGGCGATGGAAGCAGGCATCGTGGTCTCGGTGGCGGCCGGCAACGACGGCCCGAGCAACGACGGTCTTTCCGGCATGGGTTCGTCCAGCCTTTCCATCACGGTCGGGGCGACCGACGACAAGAACACCATCGACCGCACCGACGATACGGTCGCGGGCTATTCGTCCCGTGGACCCCGCCGTGACAACGGCGACGGCAACCCCTTGGACGAACTGAAACCAGAGGTGTCCGCGCCGGGAACCAACATCGTGCAGGCTGAGGGGTGCATCACGCAGGGCGGGTGCAACAATTTCCTAGGTGGAGATGCCTCGGAGAACGGATACACGAACCGAGGCTCAGGAACCTCGTACGCGACCCCCTCCGTCAGCGGCATCATCGCCTTGATGCTCGAGGCCAACCCCGAGTTGTCTACGGCTGAAGTGAAGGAGATCCTGAAGTTCACCGCGGAACGACGTGGCGAGCCTTCTGCACCTGACGTTGACCCCTTCTGGAACCGGGATTTCGGTTGGGGCATCGTGGACGCCCGTGCGGCCGTGGAGATGGCCATTGACCTTGCCGAGCAGGGCTCCACCGGCTTGATCGACGTCAGCGCGCAAGCGCACCTTCTGAACATCAGTTCCTCAAACGGCATCGTCACCCTCACCGGTGTCGCCTGGGCCCAAGGTGCTCCTCTCCTCGCCGTGGAGTACCGTGTGGACGACGGGGCATGGCGAAGCGCGACCTTCGATGCCGTTCCGGGCGATCTTTCGTCCCTTGAACGCTTCAACTGGACCGTCGCGCTGGCCACCGACGCCTTTGGTGAGGGCGGGCACGAAGTGGAGGTTCGGGCTGTGACGCAAAACGGTCTGTCCCTCTCGTCCTTCGCTACCTTCAGCGGAACGGTCTCCGAGCAAGGTGAATCCGGTCTCTCGCACTTGGCCGTGATGATCCTCATCCTAGCGATGGTGCTGACCGGTACCGCTGCGGTTCGAGGCGCTTCTGAGCGTCCGTTCATCCTCACGGAGGCTGACGTGGAACGTGAACCGCTCGACGCAACGCTTGTTGAGGACGTCGGAGGCGAGGACGAAAGCGCAGGTCCCCCACCGTCTTGAAAAGCGGCATCTCGGTCCGCATACCATGCGGACCTACGCGTCGCGGGCTCGAAGCATCCAGCCAACGGGCGTCCGCAAGATGTTCGACCTAGCTGGGAACGACGTCATTTCGTTCGGACTGGGCGAACCGGACTTCCAACCGCCACCTGTCGCCATCGAAGCCTTCCATCAAGCCATGCTCGACGGACGGAACAAGTACACGACCACCGCCGGTCTCCCGGCACTTCGTGAGGCCATCGCGGCCTCATGGGCCCACGTGGCTCCGGGCATGGGTGCGGGCAACGTGTGCATCACCATGTCCGGCACCAACGCGTTGCTGAACCTCTTCATGACGCTGGTTGACCCAGGTGCGAAGGTCCTCCTCCCTGAGCCGTATTTTCCCCTGTATGGTCCGGACGCCATCCTCGTCGGAGGAAGCGCAGCCTACTACCCTTGCCGCTTTGAGAACGCATTTGTTCCCCAACTCGACGACCTCGAAGCGCTTGTGGACGAGGATACAGTGGCCATCCTCTACAACTTCCCGTCCAACCCCACCGGTGGAACGATCAACGAGGCCCAGCGGGATGCGCTGCTCGACTTCGCACAGCGTCATGACCTGTGGGTCATCAGCGATGAGGTCTACGACCGCATCATCTTCGAAGGCAGCCACGTGTCCTTCCTCGGTGCAGGTTACGACAAAGTGTTCGTGGTCAATTCCTTCTCCAAAACGTTCGCCATGACCGGATGGCGCATCGGTTACATCATCGCTGAGAGCCTTGAGCACATGCAGCAGGTCATCAAGGTCCAGTACTACATCACTGCCTGTCCAAACGACGCGATGCAGTATGCCGTCCTGGCTGCCATGGACAAGGCGGCCGATTACCCCGACGTGTTGTCGAAGGAGTTCAAGGCCCGGTGTGACCTCATCACCGACCGGTTGAACGCCATGCAAGGGGTTGAATGCCACAAGCCGAAAGGCTCCATCTACGTCTTCCCGAAGGTGGACGTTCCAGGAATGAGCAGCGAACAGGTCGCCATGGAGGCCTTGCATGACGGCGTGCTGTGCTCACCGGGAACGGCCTTTGGACCGAGCGGCGAAGGGCACCTCCGCTTTGCCTTCACCATCGGGCGTGAGGACATCGAACGCGGCATGGACCTCTTTGAAGCGACCCTGGCCCGGCTGAGAGGGTGAGCACGTGCTGGCCTTCATCAGCAGGTTTGGTGTCGGCTTGGCGCTTGGACATGTGCTCCCTCGCTTACCGATGCTGGTCGTGACGCGCGGCAAGGCTGCGAACGCGCGTTTCGCCCCCCATCCTGCACCGGTCCACCTCGAACCGCACCTCACAGCCCGCTTGCTGCTGATGCGTCGGCTATGGTGGTTGGTGCTGCCCGCCAGCCTCATCCCCATGGCCTTCGGTGCTGCAAGCCTTGTGAGCGGCAACGCAGCGTTCGGCTTCGGCTTATGGATCGCCTCTGGATGGACGGCCCTCCACCGCCTTCTTGCGCTTGTGAAGTTGGACGTCGCCCCCGTGCGCCTTGAGACCGCCCAGCGCCTTCAGGCGGTGATGGACCGGTGCGCTGGCGACGAGGCGTGTTGTGCCCATCCGGTTCCGGTGTGGGAATCCGAGGCTGTTCGCTGCGCTGCCTGCCGCTCCATGCTCGACCCGATGCCGCGGCCGGACCTCGGGCGCCCGCGTTCAGACCCGTGGCCAGTGCGCTTCCTCCGCCTCTGGGTCGCCGACGGCCATGCCATGCTCCTCGCCGAGCCACGGCCCCCCACCGGATGAGGGTCTGCGGCTCGCTTTACGCGGGGAATCTCTTAGGAGGTCGGCCGTGACGTCGCGCGATGGCCACGGGGAGGGCGAAGGCCTCGCTCCTCGCAAAGGTGTGGCTGCTTCTCGTCCTGTTCCTGCAGGTGTTCGTGACCCCGTTCGTCGCCTTCTGCCTGACCTACCTCTTGGAATTCACCTCCACAGAGTCGTCCGCCTCGGTCCAATTTCGCTTCGACATGATGCCTTGGATCCTCGCGGCTTCGGTCAGTTACGGATTGCTCGCCTTCACCGCAGCGGCGGTGCTTGGTGGTTGGCGGCCCCTTCGGGTGGTCGAACGTGGGGGATGGGCTGCCTTCCTTGGGTTCTCACGCGCCCCGAGGCAAACGAACCTGATTCGAAACGCCCGGCACGAATACGCACGCTCACCCCATGGGCGTCTCGCTTTGCTGGCCCACGACCGCATGCTCGACGATCATCCAATCACGGTGACCCATGGCGGACTCATCCTTCTGGCCGTCCCCTTTCAGACGGTTCTGGTCATCCTTCCCATCGCGCTCATGGTCGCCATCCCGGACGGTCTCGTGGTGGAAGGCCGTCACCTGACGATGACGTTTGTTCTCTACATCATCGCCCTGATGGGTGTCTTCCACGTCTACACCTTCGTTGCTGCCCGGTTGGTAGGTGTCGCGGCGTCCATGCGGCGCTTCCTCAAGACGATGACCCGGCTGTCGAACTTCGCTCCGATCTTCGTGCTCTGGTTGCTTGGTCGCTTGGCGAGCGTCATCGTCTTGACGTGGTTTGAGGGTGAAATCGACCTCACCCTTCACCTTGAACGGGACATCTTCCGTTCCCTCATTGGGGAAACGGCAGCCCCCGATGGTTCGTTCCTCGACCTCATGACGGCCCTGGCCGTCATCCCCCTCTCCGTGCATGCCACGCTTGCATGCCTCGAAGGTGGGGGGCTTGATCCGCCCCGTTGGCTACGTCCCCGCGACGAGGCCAGCGAACGTGACTACGAGGTGGAGGCGCGACGGCGTGCTGACCATTTCCAAGCGGTCCGAGCGTCCATGCAGGCAACGAACGTCAACACCTCGATGCCGACCTTCGCCGACCTTCGCCCAAGCACGTCACCTGCGACGAGCGAACGCGACGAAGATGCCGAGCCGCCGGCCGTCCGCGGTCTTGGATGAGCAGGTCACGTCACGGCGACCTTCATATGCGCCCTAAGAGTCGCCTCGCTGTGGCCTCCATGCACCGACGACGCGCCTTCCTGCTCGTGGGCCTGCTGCTGTTCAACACCCTTGCGCTCGGGCTCTCTGGTGCCGAGGTCAGCGGACGTGGCGGAACGAACGACGATTTCACCGTGACAAGCATCACCATCGGGAATGCGTCCAAGCCCGCAAACACGTGGATTCAGCCCGACGGTGCCACGCAAGCCTACGTCTTCATGGGCGACAACATCGAGGTGAAGGTGAAGGTGACCCGCCTCGGCAACGCCGCCTTTGCCGTTACCGCTCCGGTGACCCTCAGCGTGGTTCACCCCATTGGGTATGTGTTGGAATCGTGGAGTTGGGAGACCCCCGCGCTGATCGGCAGCGCCGCGGACGAACACACCCTTGTCTGGTCGCCTGAGGTTGCGCACTCCATCCTCAACACTTCGACCAACGAACTCCACGGCGGCCTTGTCCTGACCGCCAGCGTCGCGTTCGCACAAGACACGAAGAACGACAACGACGTCAGGGAACAGCCCGTCCCTGTCGCCGTCCAATCCGACGTCATGGACGGCACAGTGCAGGCCACCGATCGCCTCTCGTTCATTCCCGGGCGTTACCCCATCACCGGTGGCGGTGCGACGGGCGGTGGCTCGTGGACCATCGCCGGAACCGATGCCTCCAACAGTGCTGTTGGGAGCGCCCACTGGCGCCATTCTCAACCGTCCTCGAATTATCCCTCAAACGCCTACGACCGACTCATTCGCATGTACTTCCCTTCGGCCGGCAACTGCGGTTCCGAAGGTTCGCTCGACGGCGAACTGTCCAACTTGTACCAGACCTACGTCTGCAAGCATACCTTCTACGCTGGGCAGTACGTCTCGACCCAATTCTTCGTCAAAGCCTACGGACAAACCAACCTCGGCGATTCCGTCGCCTTGGAGATGTGGCGACCGCCCGGCCAGTACAACGACCCCATGCAGTCGCTGCACTGGAACCTCAGCCTTGGGTCACCTTCGACGTCGGAGTGGTCCAACCTCTCGTGGGACCCTCAGGCCGACTGGGCCCAGATTCCCGGACTGACGAACCCCAACATTTTCCTCGGCGGGAACTCCTGGTACTACGGGCTCCTGTTCCAATCCGATTCCAGCGGGGCCAGCGAAGGGATGCACGTTGACCGGTTCATCCAGTTTGGCGTCAGCAAGGTCACTGAGTTCACCCTCGACATCAACTGCGACAATCCCGAAGCAGGATACTCCACGCCTCCCAACGGCGTCTTGAGCCTGAAGTGCGAAGTCACGAACAACGGGTACGTTCCCGCGCCAGTGCGCGTGTTCACCAACGTCTCCAACGAATCGTGGATGAGCCCCATCCTGCAAATCCGTATCGATGCCGACCTGAATCCTGTTGACCACGACAACAGCGTCATCCTGCAGGGCTTCGACGCTGGAACGACCACGAACGTGTGGCTGAACCTGTCCGTGCCACCGGGCGCGGACGTTCAGCAGCAGCAGTGGAACGTGACGTTCTACGACCACAGTTCAGGTGAATCGAAGGGGATGATCAGCATCCCGGTTGGGGTCACTGAGCAACACAGCGTGATGCTCACCAGCACCTCCGGACTGGTGGCCGCTGAACTCATGCCGGGCGCTTCCGGCCTTGTCCCCATTCGCCTCCAGAACACGGGCAACCGTGACGCTGCTTTCGCCCTCAGCACGGTGTTTTCCGACCAAGGCTGGACGGCCGTGGTCGAGAACCAGACCGGCTCGCCCGTCCCAATGCCAATTGCCATGGGCAAGGGCGAGGCGATGAACCTGAACCTCAACGTCACCGCGTCCTCGGACGCTTCGCCAACGACGGAGGACGACATCACGTCGTTCAACCTCCGAGCCACATGCCCGACGTGCGGCGGCGGCCTCTTCGGCACCGACGTGCTCGTTCGGACCGTTGAGGTGCCGGTGCTTCGTGACCTCTCCCTCACCCCCGATACCGACAGCATCAGCGGACCTGCCAATGGGCAGGCTCAGATGGTCTACATGACCCTCCTCAACCTCGGCAACGACGACGAGCAGTACACCCTCACCCTGCAGCAGTCCAACTGGATGCTCCATGCTGAACTCCTTCAGGAAGAAACCCCAGTGCTGGACGCATGGGACGGAGAGACGACCGTTGGATTGCGCTTCCCCATGCCCGTCGGTCTTCAGCCCGGATTCTATACCGCGACGGTAACGGCTCGAAGCGTTGATGACCTCACCGTTGGCCAATCGGTGCAGGTGCAGGTCGAGGTGCTCGACACCGCGGCTGTGTTTGTCTACGACGAGGATGCCGACCAGTCATACATTCCCGGCGACCCTGCTCAATCGATGGAGTTCGAAATCCGCAACGACGGCAACCGCCCTGATTCCTTCGACGTCACGCTCGACCTGCCCGAGGGGATGGTCGCAACGCTCAGCAACGTTAGTCAGGCCGGTCGAACGGCCGAGGTCCTCCCCGGGGAGTCGTGTTTCGTGATTGTGAGTTTCGCCTTCAGGGAGGGCACGGAGGGGTCACTCACCTTAGGCGTGGTCGCCACCTCCGTCAACGACCCTGAGGTCAGCGCCACGGGCAACGCCGTCTACCTCGTTGGCTCGCAGAACTGGTTGCGGATCCCCACCGTCTTGCCCTCCGAAGTTCGGGACGCAGAGGACATCCACACCATGACGGTGAAGGTGCGGAACCAATACACGACGGCTCAAGCGGTCGCCATGGAACTCGACGCTGGCGAGGCGGCGAACTACATGCAACTGCGCATCGACTCCCAAGACCGGAACTTTGTGCTCCAGGTCGGGGAGGAGCGGGACGTCACCATTCATCTCGACGTTTCCGCGAACACGCTTAGGAACCTCGCAAGCGACCA
>JAURMD010000112.1 GCA_030830875.1 Thermoplasmatota archaeon
CCCTCGCGGAGGCCACCGGTCGTCCCGACCGTTTTGTTGGTCTGCACTTCTTCTACCACCCCGCGAAGAACCGTCTCGTCGAGGTGATTCCCGCAGCCTCCACCAGTGCCTCCACGATTGAGCGAACGGTGCAGTACTGCCGAACCTTGGGCAAGGTCGTCATCGTCTGCAGCGATCGCCCCGGATTCGTTGTCAACCGATTTTTTGTCCCATGGCTCAACGAGGCCTGCCTTCTCCTCGAAGAGGGCGTCGCTACTGCTGGACAAATCGACGCCATCGCATGCAGAGCGTTCCGCATTGGCCTCGGGCCATTCGGTCTGATGAACCTCACAGGGCCACCCATCGCCCTGCACTCCACCGATTACCTCGCGGAACAGCTCAACACGCCCCGGTACACCGGTGCGGCAAACCTCCGCTCCCTCGTCGAGGGCGGCGCGATGTGGCCCATCGAGGACGAAAGCGCCTACGACGAAGCCACGTACACCACCGTCAGCGAACGCCTGCTGGGCGTCGTGTTCGGCGTGGCCGCACAGATTGTTGACGAAGGCGTCTGCAGCATGGAGGACGTCGACCGAGGCGCCAAGGTCGGGCTGCGCTGGGCACGGGGTCCGTTTGAGATGATGAACAAGGTTGGCCTCACCGAAGCCCACCGCATGAGCGAGGCCTACGCCGACCTCGCCGGCGAAGGCTGGTCCGTGCCCGACTTCTTTTCCACGCAAGCAGGTTCCGGCTCGCCTTGGGGGTTCCGTTACGTCGACCTGCACGTCGACGACGGTGTCGCGACCGTGACCATCAACCGCCCAGAGGCCATGAACGCCCTGAACGAAACCGTGGTGGGCCAACTTGGTGACGCCATCCGTTCAGCGCACGCCACCCAAGGCGTGCACACCCTCGTGCTCGATGGGGCCGGCAAGGCCTTCGTCGCGGGGGCGGACGTGAAGTTCTTCGTCGACAAAATTCGGGCTGACGCCATCCCCGACATCGAAGCCTTCACCGCTGAAGGTCACGACGTCCTCAACCTCCTCGAATCGTCCCCGCTCACCACCATCGCGCTGACCACCGGTTTGGCGCTTGGAGGTGGTTTGGAACTGGCGCTGTCCTGCGATTACCGCATCGGGACCCGGCGGACCTCTTTCCGCTTCCCCGAGACAGGGATCGGCATCTATCCGGGTCTGGGTGGCTCGCAGCGCCCCGCCCGCATCAGTGGACGCCCGGCGGCACGCTGGGCCGTCCTCGCTGGGAACACGATGGATGCCGACACCGCTGCAGCGCTCGGTCTTCTCACCCACCTCGTCGAGCACGCAGACGTGGACGCCACCGTCCAAGGCCTCGCCACCGAAGGCAAGCCGGCCAACAAGTACCCAGGACACCCCGCGGACGAGAACCATCCCGTTGCCGCCTTCGCCTCCGACTTCTTTTCCGACGCCAACGTCGAAACACTCCTGTCTGGCGGGTGTCCGGACGGTCACGATGCAGAGGACCTGACGGTGGCCCGCCAACTCAAGGCGCTTTCCCGCGTGGCTCCGGTTGGCCTACGGATGGCGAGCGACCTCATCGACCTGACCGCCTCGACCAACCTCGCAGAAGGCCTCCAGGCCGAACTCGACGGCTTGGACGCGATCTTCTCGACGGCTGACGCGCTCGAAGGCCTCTCGGCCTTGATCGAGGGCCGTCGGGCGACGTACACCGGTGCCTGAGATCGGTCAAGCAGGACCGCCCAGGACATGTGGCGATTGTCGATCAGAACTCCATGATGTCCTCGACGTCTGCGCCGCGGTGCCAATAGGCTGGCGGGCGAAGGTAGCGTTCCTCGACGTTCCCCCATCGTGCCCAAGGTTCGTCCTCCTCAGCGTAGGGCGCGAAGAGGCCGCACACGGCATCGTGCCCTTGGGCTTCGTCCTCTTCCCCTTGCGCGTGGATGTTCAGGACTTCGTCTGCAAAGGCCACCACGTTCCAATGGCTTGAATGCCGGAGTTCGGTCAGGAGAGCGAGGCTCTCCTCGGTCTTCGCTTCGGACAGCCTGCTGAGTCGACTGCAGAATTCCCTCGCAAATTGGCCCCGGTGGGAAAGGCCCCCATCAACCGCCATTGAGGCCATCTCTGCCACGTCGAGGAGGTGGGAGGCGCTCGATTCGTGCCCAGATACGGCGTGTTCCATCCACCTTGATCGAAGCCTGTAGCAACAGAGGAGGTGGTACAGGAGCGGAGCAGGGTAGTCCAGGTTTCGGATGCCGTTGCCCAGGGTCTTCACGACCCGCCTGAACCAGGTCCATTCTTCCGAGGCACCGTCGATCAACTGACCGAGCATGTCGGCAGCATGGCAGCGGTCCTCGATGTCAAGCGCGTCGTCTTGAATTGGTGCAAGAAGTTCCGAGCTGGTGAAGATGCCCGCTAGGGTCGACGGTGTCCTGTTCATCGGGAAGCCTGCTTCCCCGAGCATGACCATGCTCGCCATGTGATCTGACATCGGGACGTTGTCGAACAACCGCTCGGCCACAACGCAGAGGTGTTCCTGTTTGAGCCTCAGCACGAGGTGCTCATCCTCGTCCTCAAGGGCAGAGCGCATGGTATCCACTGGATCAAACACGAGCGACGTGTGCGTGTTGTGCACCAACCGCCCTCGCCGGTCCATGTGCCAGTTGGAAGCGGAACGGACGATGCTTGCGAACAGCAGCATGCCCTTCCGCTCGGCCGCCAGCCGAGCATCGGTCCAGAGGTCATCCGCCTGTTCGGCGGACGTGATGATGTCCTCGATGTCGTCGAGCATTCGCTTGATGTGGAAGGTGTCGGTCACGTCCATTCACGCCCACTCCTGCATCCATGACTCGTGCTCGCGCAAGAACGCGGCCAGGTCCAGCGCTTCGTCGTCTTCTGTGGCCGCGCGAAGGCGTGCGGTGACCAGGTCGACCAGGTCGTCGGTCGGCGTTTCGCCCGTGATCTGCTCGATGACCTCGGCCACCGATTGACCTCGGCCCATCATCGCGAGCAAGCGGGCGCGGACTTCCTCGTCCTCGTCCTTGGGGGCCCGGACGCTGCTCATGCGCACGCCTCCTGCTGCCAATCCTCCGTCCACGGCACCGGTGCCTCCGCGCTCCACGATGCGAGCGCGCCCGTCGTGGCAAGGCGCTCGTCCTCGTTCGAGCCGAAGGAGGCGTTCTGCGCCCGCTTGACACCGTCGCGTCCCAGCACGAGCGCGGTGCGGACGATGCCCGTGGCGAAGCCAAGGCTCTCGCGGTCGGTGGAGGACCAGTAGGCGCCGAAGCGTGGATGCGTGTGGGTCCACACGCGGAAGGGGGCGAGGGCCCCGACGTGCATGCGCACCGGGACCAAACCTGGGCTTCCCCAATCGATGAACACGGTGCCTTCGGCGTCGATGAGCACCGAGGTTTCCAGTCCTGACGCGGCCGACAAGGCATACACGGCGTTCCAGCATCCGTGGGAGGCCGCTGCGCGCTGCGCAACCAGCAGTTCCTCATCGTCCACCCGGCGATCAAAGGCCGCAGCGAGCGCGTTGCTCCACGCCTCTGCTTCCACGTCGAACGCGGCCGCGTCGACACCAAGGAGCAGGTCCACGAGTTCGTCGCTGACGGTGATCATGCGCTCACCTCCGGAAGCGGGCTGAAGCGGAGGCCGCCGTAAGCCGCGTCGACCATGAAGGCGGTCGTAGGGCTGCTCCCGTGGACGACGTGGTCGACCAACCACTGCGCTCCGATGGTGGCGGCCAAGGCGAAGCCAAACTGGACGAAGCCGCGTTCCAGCACGCCGTCGGCTTGGCAGGAGGCAGGGGCATGGTCGGGTGTTTGCTCGACGATGCGACGCGGGTCGTCGAGGTGGGTCAGGACGAGCGTTCCGCGACCTGTGGAGCGAAGGTCGATCCACGGCACGCCCGAAGCGTGCACAAGGCGGCGCGGCTCGGGGCGGTCAACGGCGACGATGATGAGGTCGTAGCCCTCCACCTGCTCTGGCGACCGCAGGTTGTCGATGCGACCAGCCACCTGCAGGTGCGGGGTGCTGAAGCGTTCCTCCAGCACCTCGGCCTTCGGACGTCCGACGTCCGCCTCGGTGAAGCGCTGGTGTGGCAGGTTGCGGTCTTCGATGAGGTCCCCGTCCAGCACGGTCAGGGAGGTCGTGCCCGTTCGAAGACCGGCAGAGACGAGGCTGAGCAGGTTGGAGCCGATGCCTCCGGCACCGACAAGGAGGACCCGGTGTGTTGCATCGTGCAGAGCGTTCGCTGCGTCGTTCATGGGGAGCAACCCCTTCCACCCTTTTTGAACAAGAGAAGTTCTTGTTGCAATTCATGCTGAAGCAAGCAGAGGGTCAAGCAAGGCCGTGAGCGACCGCACCTCCTCCTCGATGGCGAAGGTGGTGGCCACGTAGGACGGGCCACTGCGCTGCACCTGGTCCCGGAATTCAGGGTCTTCCGCGCGCTTGAGCGCAGCGCTGAAGGCTTCGACGTCGCCTCGTGGCACCAGCCATTGTGGATCAAAACCCGAGACGGTTTCCACAAAACCGCCATCCGCGACCACCACAGGGGGCACCCCCACGGCCAAGGCCTCCATCGGTGTCAGGCCGAAAGGTTCGCCGTGGGCGTGCGACACCACCGCCACGGCCCCACGGTAGAGCCCACGCAACGCCGCTTGGCTCAACCGCGGCATTGGGTGAAACCCAACGCCCAAGGCTGTGGCGTGCGCCGCAAGCCGCGCCATGTCCTCCGGCGCACCTCCGCCGACCTGCACCAG
>JAURMD010000113.1 GCA_030830875.1 Thermoplasmatota archaeon
AACGATTCGAGGATGGATCGGACCCCCCGGGCGATGGCAGGCCCGCCTTTGATGACGGCACGTCGGTTCGGTAGGCTGCTTGTGGCGTGAATGCCGTCCACATGGCTGGAGAGCTTGTTGACGGCCCCTCCAGTGAAGAGCCCGTGGCTGCATGCAGCGTGGACGGCAACGGCGCCTTGACTCCTCAAGGCTTCCGCAGCCTTGCAGATGGTGCCGCCGGTGGCGATCATGTCGTCGACAATCGCCACTACGCGCCCATTCACGTCCAGGTCCTTTGCCTGATGAACGATGGTGTGGGCATCGATCCTTGTTTTTTCCAGATATGAAAACCCGCATCCAATGGCTTGCGCTACGGTTGAGGCACGGCCAATGGCGCCTTTGTCAGGAGAGAGGATGAAGTCTGGCTGCACTGATTGCTTGAGGTGTGCGGCGAGTTCAGGCATCGCGGAGGCGAAGGCGACCGGCACGTCAAGGTCGTGCAACACCGCAGGAGCGTGAAGGTCCAGCACCACCAGGCCATCGCAGTGGGCTGCGAGCAAGCGTCCGATCGCTCGCGCAGAAACGGCTTCTCCAGGCTTGAACCGCTTGTCTTGACGGGCGTATCCAAAATAGGGAACAGCGAGGATCAAACCTTTGCCCACCGAGGCTAGGCTCTGAGGCTCAATTCCTCGCAAATTTTCCATCCGACCCTCGCGCAGGTCGCGAAGCAAATCCAACAACAGGAGTGTTTCCACAATTCCAGCATCAGGGAAGGTGTTGGAGACCACAACTACGGGTTCATTCCGAACCAAGGACACGTGCTCTTCAGGCAGGCGGACGTACCCTTCGGTGTCAGGGAAGCGGCGGGCCTCGGCATGAACGTGAGTCCACCCCAAGGCTTCTGCCAATTCATCCCCAATGGTTCGCCCGCTGCTGCTGGAAACAACGACCATGTGGGACGACCGTCGGGTCGGCGATTCAAGGCCTTTCCGTGTGGAGGGGTGAGTGCGCGAGGCAGGACTCGAACCTGCGACCTCCCGGTTATCAGCCGGGTGCTCCAACCGACTAAGCTACCCGCGCTTGGGCAAGCCGCCGACCTGTGCCGGCGTCATAAGAATGACGGTCGTCACATGAATTCGGCGTCGTCCATTTCGTTCAGTTGGATAAAGGAAGGAAGCTGGAGCGCGCGCTCGAACGTGCGACCGAGCACCACTTCGTCCAAGCGATCTCGCGTCCTTGCAATCGCCGTCACGGGAAGTCGGATGGTGGGCTCCAAGTCGAATTCCTGCTGAATTCCCCTGCGCAAGGTCACGATGAACCCCTTGTAGGTCCGCTTGACTTTGAGCAGACCGGTGATGATGCCGACTTCCTTTCCTTGGTTGTCCAGAACAGCGCGGTCAAGCATCTCGTCAGGAGCGTAGAGTTGCTTGTTGATTCGAACCGTGTTTCGCCAACGCCGTTGCAGTTCCCGCATTGACTTTGACAGGCGAACAGAGCCGTCGTCGCCGATGCTGTGCACCAATTCCTTGGGGAGTGGTGCCTCATGTGCGGGTTTGCGCATGAATTCGTCGGCCACGTCCGTTTCGACCTGGAGCCGCATGGAGCGGACCCGTGATTCGTTTGGATGGTGCCGTTCACCAACGATCGTTCCGACCTTCGTGTCTTTGACGTACACGTCGCGCTGCATCAATTCGTGGATGTTGAAGTCTGTGGTTCCCATTCCCTGCCCTCGGAGGTGCTGTGAAAGAGGGGATTCTTAATGTCTTCGTCGTATAACTCCTAATTTCAATTGGTGAAACGGGATGTATCTGACTACCTCAATTGAAAATCAATGCCATTCGCAGGTCGCATAATCTCACCTTGTAATTGAATACCGGGCAAATTCGGTTGATGGCATTGAAGGACTTCAATTGGACTCTAGGCCCTTTCAACTCGGAGGAATCCGACGAAATGAAGCACGTTCACTTCGTTCATTCATGATCTCGTGTTTCGTTCGGTTTGTGAGTTCCTTCATCCGCCCCCACGTTGAATTCAACGTCAGCATCTAGAGATATGCAATTGAAAACCGCCAATATTCGTCCAAAATTAAGAAAAAGTTCGTCTCGCTGTGCCGGTTCAAATCGGCTTCAATGTATGTGAATTCTTCTGCACTTCAATTGGAATACTTCGAATCAACGGTCCGCTGTGCTCATAGGCAAGGCCCTTCTCCCGCGAGCGTGCGCCCCCTGGACATCACGGGGCTTGCGCCATCGTTTGCTGCCAGTGTGGGCTTGGTGGCGCTCCAACGTCAGCGGTCGCTGGGGGTGCTTCCCGACACCCTTTTCCGCCTCATGATGGAACGTGATGCTTTGTTGACCTCAACCTACGTCCCGGCATCGTACGCCGATCCGGTCCTGATGTCCGGTGCATTCGCTGACGGCGTTATCACCTTGCGGGTCGGTCTGCGATGTTGTGTGCTTCGAACCCGCGATGTCCTACGTACGGTGACGCCCGATCTTTGGGTTGAACCCGAAACAGCGGTGTCGCTCAAGGGTGGATATTGGGTGGCAGAACGGGACGTGATTGACGCCCTGCTTCGTTTGTCTGTGAACGTGGTCGACATGGACATCGAACTTTGCGGACGCCGTTGGTGGCCGCAACATGAGTTTGCGGAGGAACTGGGTCTTCTCAACGAACGCACGGTCGCAGGGAAAGACGGAACGTTCACCAGGGCCGTGTTGTCCCGCCCTCAGGCTCCATCAATCGGTGTCATGTCGATCGGTGATGACATCCAGCAGGAGCCGGAGCATGGACCCTTGCATCGAGCGCTCATTGCGGTTGACGGAGAAGGATGGCGTCCCCAGGTCACGCTTCGAGAAGCGATCATGCACGGCCTGGCCCTTGCCCACCCTCGCTCATGCGAACAGGTCTGACCCAACCAACGGGAGCAGCACGCTGGCATCTCCCTCAACGCAGACGTTTGGCGCTTCAGGTCGCATTTTTCCCCACGATATGGCCTCCCTCAGCCGTGCTCCGGACAACGAACCGTCGTGTTCTGGAGCGGTGGTGACGTAAACGGCGGCGTCGAGTCCACCGCGGTACTGGTTCCACCAAATCACGTGATGTTTCGAGATGCCACCACCCACCATCAACGCGTTTGAACGCTCGACCCCCCAGGTCAGGTCACTCATGACCTGCTCATCTGCGAGGGTGTCGATGTGGAAGTCCCGGTATTTTTGCCGGAACATGAACAGTTGGGCTCCGATGGACCCGTCGGTGATGCCTGGGATACAGACGGGTATTCGGTGTTCAGCAGCCCAACGAATCAGCGAGTCTTCTGCGCCGACGCGTTCGCCCAAGGCCCACACCAGATGAATTGAACCGAATCCGAGCCAGGCTTCAGCGCCCGTCTTCCCCGTCGTTGCAAGCCGCTCTTCACGGATGTCTTCCAGCGCAGGCATCACGATGCGTTCGATCACCTCCCCGTAGGATGACGTCGGCACGATGACGTTTCCCAACCGCATCAAATCGTGTTCTCCGAGTTCGATATCGTCCAACTCAAAGGCGCCGTGGTAGTACGATTCATGGCTACGAGCGATGTCGTGATCCAGGGTGCCGCATGTGGTTGAAACGACGTTGAACAAACGTCGCTTGAGGGCTTCAACGAAGAAACCCCGTGTTCCCGTTGCGCAGAGGCAGGCAGGAAACGAAAGCCAGTTCAGCACCCTGCTTGGGTCATGGTTTGCTTCTACAAGTTCTTCGGCCATGCCTCGAAGGATGTCCCTGGCCATGGCTAATTTTGTGGCCGTGAAACCGCCTGCCTGGGCCATTTGATCAATCAACCCTCGTGGCGAGGTTGCTTCAGCGAAATTGTAGTCCTTGACCGGGACGTCAAATTGGTTTGGTTCAATCGGCATGGAGGACGCTGCCTGCGCGCCGTCTTGAATCAATCCCCGCTGATGGACATGCGTTCCTCGATGGCCAACAGCCGGTCCCTGAGCCGGGCAGCTTCCTCAAAGTCGAGGGCACGTGCGGCGTCCTCCATGGCGGCGCGGACTTCGACAGCGAGATCCCGCAAGGCATCGGGAGTGGAGTTCTCCTCATCGGATTCCAATTGAATATTCGATTTTCCAATTGGACGTTCTGGTTCTGTTGCCGTCGCCATCAATTCTGCACCTACGCCGAGGGTGGCACCGTCCTGGCGCCCGCCCCGCTTAGCAACAAGTCGTCGTCCGCCACCCATGCTAGACGTCGTCCCTTCGAGGAGTCCTTCTGATTCCTGACCCAAGGACGGAAGGGCCTTGACAATGGTGCGTGGAACGATGCCATGGCTTTCGTTGTAGGCCATTTGCCGTGCACGCCGTTCGAGCGTTTGCCGGATGGCTGCCTCCATCGAAGGTGAGATGCCGTCCGCGTACAGCACCACGGTCCCGTCCTGATTCCGGGCTGCTCGGCCGATCGTTTGCAGAAGGGATCGCTCGTTGCGGAGGAAGCCTTGGCGATCCGCATCGAAAATGGCAACGAGGCTCACTTCAGGGATGTCGAGCCCTTCCCTCAGCAGGTTGATGCCCACGATGACATCGATCAGACCAAGCCTCAGCGCGTTGATGATCTCGGTGCGTTCAATGGTGTCGATTTCAGAGTGAAGGTGGTGTGCTTTCACCCCCATTCTGTTGAGGTAGGCGGCCACTTCCTCAGCGAATTTGATGGTCAGTACGGTGACAAGCGTACGTTGTCCTCTGTCGATCCTCGCATTGATTTCAGAGAGGAGATCAGCGACTTGCCCCTCTGTCGGACGGACTTCCAAGGTTGGATCAAGCAGACCGGTGGGGCGAATCTCCATCTTCGGAAGGTGCCGTATGGCTTGGATGGTATCGTACATCGAGGCGGCATCTGGAGACTTTTTGGCGAGGTCTGCAGGTCCTGCTCCTCCAGCCGATGCGGCGTGAAGGAGGCTCTCCGGCACGGCCTGGCCTGTGGTTTCACACAGGTGCCGCAGTTCACGTTCACCGGGTGTGGCCGAAACGTAGACCATCTGCGGAACGAGGTTCTGAAACTCTGGTAATTTGAGCGGCCGGTTGTCCGCAGCCGATGGAAGCCGGAAGCCGTGCTCGATGAGGCTCTCCTTACGTGCGCGGTCTCCGTGGTACATGCCTCCGACCTGTGGCAGGGTCACGTGCGATTCGTCCATGATGACAAGGAACCGACGAGCATCGCCGTGGAATTGGCGGGCGCATGCGGCGAAGAAATCGAGGAGGCAATACGGGCGCTCCCCCGGGGCTCGTCCATCGAAGTGACGGGAGTAATTCTCGATGGCGAGGCAATGTCCCACTTCTCGAAGCATCTCCAGGTCGTATTCCGTTCGTTGTTCAAGCCGGCGCCGCTTCACGCGCTCATTCGCTGCATCGAGTTCTTTCAGTCGCTCACTAAGTTCGTCCTCAATACGCTCGAGGGCCTCTTCGAAGCGCTCGGGGCTGGTCATGAAGAATTCCTTTGGATGAATCCACGCCTCATCCAGTTCGTCGAGCGCCTCCCATGAGACAGGGTCGCACACCCACACACTCTTGACACCCTCAAAATCGAAGCGAATCCGAAGTGGGTCGTCCCTGCTCGGCATCCAGACGTCGAGGACCTCCCCGCGGAGGCGAGCTTGCCCACGTTCAAGGTCGGTGCTTGTTCGTGCGTACTGCAGTTCGACAAGCGCGCGCATCAGGTCTTGCGGCTCAATCTCCTGCCCAACGTGCACCCGAAGGTGGTGCTCAAGAAAGGTTTCAGGCGGATTGAGGCCATAGATACACGACACGGAGGAGACGATGACGCAATCCGGCCTTGAGACAAGGCTGGCGACGGCTGAGAAGCGCTCCTGTTCGATCCGTTCGTTGATGGAGAGTTCCTTGTCGATGTACAAATCCCGCTTTGGCAGGTACGCTTCAGGCTGATAGTAGTCGTAATGGGAAACGAAGTACTCGACAGCGTTTTCAGGAAAGTATCCTGCAATTTCGTGGTGAAGTTGTCGTGCGAGCGTTTTGTTGTGTGAAAGGATCAGTGTGGGGACGTTCAGCCGTTCGATGAGGTTCGCCATCGCGAAGGTCTTGCCTGAACCTGTGACGCCGAGCAGCACGCACCGCTCTTGCCCTTGTTCCAACTGCCGAACAAGCTCCTCAATCGCTGCCGGCTGATCGCCTGCGGGCTGGTGCTCCGCATGCAGTCGAAATCGGCACACGTCTGGATGCAACCCTTCCAAGGCGGCCCCTTCGAGGGCCTTGGAGAGGTCAAAGGGGTCGCGTGGCTCGAGGTCGAGCAGACCAGGATCCTGGTCAGCGACGGTCTCAAAGGACCCTTCGTCGTCCCACCCCTCGACCACAGATTGCCCCATGTTCGGGTCTGCTTCAACCCTTGCTGACCTCATGGGAGGAACAGGCCACCGTTCACGTGCAGCACGGCGCCGGTGATGTACGCGCTGTCCTCAGAGCACAGAAAGGACACCGCGCCCGCCATGTCCTTGGGCGACCCAAGCCGTCGGAGAGGGACTTCGTCCTCGCGCTGCCGTCGTTTGTCTGTAGAGTCGCCGCTCAGCAGGTCGGTGTCGACGTAACCAGGTGCAAGCACGTTCACCCGCTGTCCTCGTGGACCGACGTCCTGCGCGAGCGATCGAGCCCATGCAGCCAAGGCGGCCTTCGACGCGGCATAGTCCGCCCCGTGAGGCGAACCGCGCGTCCCCAATTGAGAGCCAACGACAACGATTCGTGCCCCAGATGTGAGGTGCTGGGTAACCGCATGCCAGACGAGGAAGGCACCACGGAAATTGATCGCCATTGTTCGGTCGAGGTGCTTCAGATCGAGTTCGGAAGCGGGTGTGCGGTCGTACCGTCCGTGGTTGAGCACGAGCACGTCGATGGACCGGGACATCCATGGGTGGGTCGCGAGCAGTGCGACCTCCGCCTCATCGGAGCAATCCACCTTGACGGCAAGGGCATCCCCTCCCGTGGCCCGAATCGCTGAGGACACGAGTTCAGCGGGCTTCGAAGACGTGGTGTAGGTCAGAAGGATATCGTACCCGTCTTCGGCAAGCCGTCGGCAGACGGCCGCGCCGATGCCGCGGCCCCCTCCGGTCACCAACGCGACGGGCCGGCTCACTTGTCCTCACCTGCGTGTTCAGCGAGGATCCGTGCGAGGTCTGGGGCCGTCCACCCTTCGGGCTTCATGACCTTCCCGTCCTCCCGGCGCAGGACCTTTCCGTCGACCAACTTCGCCATGTTCGAGCGGTGGACTTCGGCAAAGGCCTCGTCGTAGAGGTGTTGCAGACCGTGGTTGAGCACCGAGCCTGCGAGAATGTACCCAATGTCCGCCAACGCATCGAGCACCTCGACGAGGTCCCCGTCAGCCACGGCTTGTGCGTATTCTTCCACCTCTTCACGTAGCAACTTAATCCGGAGGGCAGCCAAGTCCTCCGTCCCAAGTCCTGGCGTGTTCAACGTTGGGATCTCAAAGGCTTGATTGAACTCCAGCAGGGCCGTCAGCATCCGGTTCATGCCTTCCAACGGGACCCTGCGGCCCTTGAGCACTCCGCTTCATCAGTCGAGCATGGGCACATCGACAGCGTAGGCAACGAATAGGGCGACAAGCAGGACCCATCCCGTGAGCATCGACGTTCGGAACAACATGCGCTGGAAATCCTTCCAATGGTCCATTCGCAGCACCACGGCCACGTTCGCGATGGCCATCGTGACGGAAGCGGCCACAAACCAGAGGTTGTCGACAGGGTTGGCCACGGAAAAAAGCATGCACCACGCAACGGTCAGGCCCACCGTGGTGGCGGAGGTGGCCTTCGCACCGAATCGCGACGGGAAGGAATGGATGCCTTGGGCTTTGTCGCTCTCCTCGTCCATGCGAGCATAATTCAGGTCGAAGGCAGCGATCCACAGCACGACGCCAAGCGACAGCGGCAGGATGGTTGGCATCCACAGGAACGCTGTCCTGGTTGCATGCATGCCGGTGATGGCCGCCCAGCCGTGCACGTCAGCAGCAACAGCCACCCAAGCCCCTGCTGGAGCAAGTCCGAGGCAAAGACCGAGCCAGAAATGGCACAACCACGTGAAGCGTTTCATGTAGGGATAGGCCACGAAGGTCAGGACGGGCAGCCACGCCATCATGAGCGCCACGGTGTTGAGCATCGCCGCACCGACAAGGAGCATGGCAAGGAAGGCGGCCGCGAGGCCCCAGGCCGTTCGAAGCGACATGCTTCCAGAGGCTAGGTGCCTCCCCTTGGTACGCGGATTGGCAGCGTCGACCTTTCGGTCGATGATCCGGTTCAAGGCCATGGCCAAGCCGCGTGCTCCGACGGCTGCGAGAAGAATCCATGCGAGGTCAAACCCTCCGCCCTCCCCAAACTGGCGCGCTGCTATGAGGAATCCAATCAGCACAAAGGGCAAGGAGAACAGGGTGTGCTCGACCTTGACAAATTCGAGGACCTCTCGAAGCCCGATGTTACGACCCCCCGTCAAGGAAGGCGAGGTGTGGCGGCCATGAATAGTTCGCGAGTTCAGGATGCTGTGCGACCTTCTGCAACGTTCCCTCGTCGTGGAGCGTAACCGCAGGCCATCGACGCACGCCGTGCTCCTCGGATGGAATGGGCGTCGTTGCGTCCCAGCAGATGCGCCCCCGTGCCTCGTCGAAACTCAACCCCCGCCCAACGTCGAAGCGGGAGAACAGTTGCCACAGCAACCTTCGCCGTGCTTTTTCCGTGTGAAGGTCGAGGTCATCGTCGGTGATCATCAACCATCGCACGTGTTCCGCTTCATCCAATTGCCAAATTTGATTTCTCAATTGGAGTACGTGCGATTTACGTTTGGATTCGCCTTCCCCGCCGTTCGGCTCGGGTTCAGCCCCGGTGCGGGGGCTTGGTCGACCTTCAACGTGCGTTGTGACCACCAAGATGCTTGTTCGAAGCAGGCGAGCGTCGCTCACACCGTCGATGTCCAACACAGCCTGCAGATCCCCCCCACTCCAACCAGGCGCTTCTGCCTCACCGCGCCTCCACGCAGGGGCATCGCGTCTGTAGGACCCTTCCAACGGCGTAGCGCTGGACCTTGGGTCGGTTGTCGGGATGGACGTCGCGTCAATCAGGATTTTGTCGTGCACGTTTTCGTAGGGGCTGGCCGCTTCCAAGGCGTCGGCCACCATGCCGTCAAGCACGAGGACGTCTTCGGCAGGGTCGACTTTGCTGTTCAGGTCGTCAAGGAAGCCTTCGAGGTCCTTCGGATCACGTTCAGCGTCGACCACCACGATCGATTTCAGGAACATCATTTGACCCGCCCCAAGCAGCCCAAGCGCCGTTTTCCGTGCTTGACGTGGGTAGCGCTGCTTCGACGCGACGATGGCGAGGTTGTGGAATCCGGTTTCAAGCGGGAGGTGAACGCTGACCACATCGCGATGCTGGAACCGGAGCACAGGTCCAAATTGCTGGCCAATGGCCTCGCCAAGGAATCCGTCTTCCATCGGGGGCAAACCGACGATGGTCGCCGGCAACATCGCGTCCTTCCGCATCGTGACAGCGGTCACGTTGAGCACCGGGTAATGTCCCGTGAGGGAGTAGAAACCGTAGTGATCTCCGAAGGGCCCTTCGAGTCGGAGGTCAGTTGGGTCCGCCCATCCTTCGATGACAATGTCGGCTTCTGCAGGGACCCAAAGGTCCTGCGTCACGGCCTTTGTGATTGGAAGCCTCCGGCGCCCAAGGATGCCTGCGAACTGGTATTCTGAGAGGTTGTCAGGCAAAGGTGAGATCGCAGAGAAGATCAGCTCAGGTGGGCCTCCAAGGCAGATGGCCACAGGCATGCGCACCCCAGCCGCGGCATGATCGGCTCCATGCTTGTGCACCTGCCAGTGCAAGCCTGCGTGCTTTGGTCCGAAGATTTGGGAACGGTACATGCCGAGGTTGTGCTCGCCTGTGGACAGGTTGCGCGTCACCACCAAGGGGAGGGTGATGTAGGGGCCACCGTCCATGGGCCATGTTGTTGGAATCGGCAACTGGGTCAGGTCCGGGTCCAGGTCAACACGACGTTGCGCCCGTCCTTTTCGAACTCGACGGGGGGCAAAGGCCAGTGCATCCATGGCCAGCGGCAACGCCTCCCACGGGCGTTTGAGGTAGCGTGGAACGTCCGGCTTCATCATCGCGACCATGCGGTCGCCAATGGCGGTTTCATGGTCGACGCCCAAAGCCCGCATCGTTCTGTCTTCGCTTCCGAAGAGGTTCATCACCAACGGAATCGAACTGAGCTCCCCGCTTGAGAGCCGGGGTTGCTCAAACACGACGGCTGGGCCGTCGTTCTTCACCAGCAGGTCTGCGATAGCGCCTGCTTCGTGGACGACGTCCACCGGTCGTGCGATGCGGAGGACTTCGCCTCTTCCCTCAAGGTGGTCCACCCACCGGCGCAGCGTCCTCCATGCCACGGCACGCCTTTTGCCCCCGTGCCTTTGGACCTTCGCCGAGGCCCACCGCAAGGGCATGTCGCTGCATTGATGGACTCAATGCTGAACGCATTGGTCATGGCCACGGGAGACCACGACGTCGACCTTGTCGTCATTGGTGCCGGGCCTGGAGGTGGTTCAGCCGCCCTTCACGCCGCCCGATCAGGCCTTCGCGTCTGCGTCATGGAGGCGGACCCTGAAGTAGGTACACCTGTTCACTGCGGCGAATGCCTCTCCCACTTGGCCACTGAACAACTTGAACTCGACCTTCCTGAGGACGTCATCGCATTGACGGTGCAGGGTGTTCGGGTCATTTTTCCCGACGGAACGGCGAAATTGCTGACTGAGCCCGGCTACGTGCTTGAGAAGCACCTGTTTGAAAGGTGGATCATCGACCAAGCGGTGGCTCAAGGCGCAACGCTTCACCTCGGGCACCGTGTCACGTCAATGACGCGGGAATTCGACGACGATGGAACGTTCACAGGTTGGAATCTGGACGGCCGAGGCGAGGTTTTCCCGTTGCGCTGCCGTGGCGTCATCGATGCATCAGGCGTTCACGGCGCAGCGTCTCGTATGCTGGAGATGTCGGGTGATGTCGACGTCATCGCTGGTTTTCAGTACGAACTTCACGACGTCCCGAACGACGGCTACCTCGATTTCTACATCCAGCCCGAATACGCCCCCCATGGGTACGTTTGGATGATTCCGAAGGCAGGAGGCCGTGCGAACGTGGGCTTGGTCACCACCGACAAGAAGGGAGCGGTTCGATACTTGGACAACTTCATCCAAGACACGTACCTGAGAGGTAAACCGCATGTGAATCCTCCTTGGCGTCAAGACGGTGTCAAAGTTCGGCCCTTTGGCGGGACCATCCCAATCTCAGGGCCAAGACCGACCACGGTCGGTGACGGGCTTCTCCTTGTCGGTGACGCAGCAGGTTTCACATCCCCATTGTTCGAAGGGGGGACGCATCTTGCTCTCTGGTCGGGGCGTGCGGCGGCGGAGACGTTCGCCGAAGCCCTTTCCCATGGTGGAGCCACCGAGGCACGTCTCTCCAATTACGAGCGTCGATGGAAGGCCGCCTTTCCACCCTACCACAAGATCCTGAAGGGAAAAACCGCCCTCTACGACCTCAGCGATGAGGAGATGTCCGCGATGGCGCGGTGCTTGCCCGAAGAACTTGGTGCCATGTCTCCGCTCCAAAAACTGACCATCGGATTGAAGATCCTCGTTCGACGCCCGATGCTCTTTGGAAAGCGTGTGATTTCTGTTCTGTTGTCCTTCGGCTACTCCCGGGCCAAACACTTCGGTTGGTAAGCCCCTGATGCAAGGGACAGGTTCACGTTTGGCCCGCCCCCCTTCCACACCAATGGGTGGCGTCGTCCTTGCCGTCGGCCTCATCGGCTGCCTTGTGGTGCTCCTTCCCTATGGCCACATGACGGTGAGCCAACGGCTGAATGAACGCCAAATCCGCCACCTTACAACCATCGGCTTGCTGCTTTCGTGGCTTCCCTTTCTGTTCTTGGTGCAGCGGTTCATCGTTGATGACACCTCCATCGCGGCCGTGAACGCCTCAGGTGGAGCGTCCATGCCGTTGCTGTATAGGGTCGCAGCCACGTGGTCGGCTCGGAGCGGCCCTCTGCTTCTTTGGGCAGGATGCACGGCAACCCTCGCGTGGTGGTGGCGTGCCCCAATGGAGGGTGAATCTTCGGAGGTTGCTGCGCGCCGGGTCGGTTTGTTGGGTGGCTTTGCCGCCGTGTTGATGCTGCTCGCAATCCATCTGCGTCCCTTTGTACCAACCCTTCCCGGTGCGCTCCGAGGTGAGTTGAATCCGCTGTTGCAAACGGATCTGATGGTCGTGCACCCCCCATTGGTGTTCTGCGCCTACGCGTTCTGCCTTTCGATTGCTGCAACCGGCATCTCGAGCATCGGTCAGACCGACCAAGGGCTTCTCAATCGCGTGGTTCAGCAAGCACGACCCGGGTTTTTTGTGGCGACGTTGGCGATCGGACTTGGTGGGTTGTGGGCATACCTCATCCTCGATTGGGGGGGCTACTGGGCGTGGGATCCGGTCGAGACGGGTTCCTTCCTTCCGTGGCTCGCCTTGGCCCTCCTTGCCCACCTGCGCACCGTTCCACGAAAAGTGCCTGGGGTGGTGATTCGTGGGTCCGCCATCCTCACGGGTGCGTTGGCCCTCTTCGCGACACTCGTCACCCGTGCAGGAGGGGCCTGGGCAGCCTCCGTCCATACCTTCGTCGTAGCATCGGAAGGGAGCGCTCCAAACGATGCTTTCGGCCGCATCGTGGCGCTTGCCGTCGATGGCAACGCCGGGGTGGAAGTGATGACGTACCTCCTTGTGCTGCTCTTGTTTGCAGGATGGTGGCTTGTTGACGTCAGTCTTTCCTCGGGAAGCGAGGCTCGACCACGGTGGATTGTTGTTGACCTATCGATTCCCGCGCTGATTGGCGTGGTGGTCCTGCTCGAATGGAGCACCACAATCGCCCCGGGTGTGCTTGGTTGGATCATTCCTGTTGGTTGGGCATGGGGCCTCGTGGTCGTGTTCCCCACCTTGCTGCTGGTTGGATGGCCACGCTGGAAGGAGGACGGAAGGCATGGATTCGCTCGCCCACGCGGATGGCCGCTGGATTGGTTGCTTGCCCTTGGCATCGCAGCGGCTGGAGGCGACGTGCTGCTTGCCATCGTCTGGTTGTGCCTCTTCTCACCGATTGCGATGTCCGAATCGCCCGAACAGCACGTGCCTGCCGCCACCTTCGGTGTGGCCCTCGCCCTCATCTCGGCGTGGACGGACCTCGTCCCCATGCACGTCGCTGCGATGATGCTGCTGCCCTTCCTTGCTCCTTGGGTTTCGGGTGAAGACACGTCCTCACCTGTTGCAAGCATCCCTTCGGTTCTCAAGCATGCACCCTTGTGGGCAGGGGCGGGAATGGCTGGGTTGATGCTCGTGTTCACCTTGGTGATCTTGCTGGGCTCCATCGACCAAATCCACTTCGCTGCTCACGAAGTGTATGGTTCCATCCTCCTTGCATCCACATCGGGCGCGTTGCTGTTGTACACCCTCCGCCATCGCAGTGTTGCTGTCCGTTTGACGGTCTTGAGTGGCTTGGTTCTCATCAGTTTGGTGGGGGCCTTGGTGGCCCCCGGGCTTTGGGGAGGGGACGCGCTGGAGGGTCTCAGTAACGTGGTCCAGCGGGGGCACATCGCATGGGTCATCGCACCCACTGCCATCGTGGCCGTCCCGCATGTGGTCAACGAGGTGGTTCGTGCTGCACGAACCTCGTCGAACACCCCGTGGTGGAGGCGCGTTCCCGTGCATGCACACCTCGTCCACGTCGGTTTGCTGCTGCTTATCTTCGGCCATGTGATGACCACGACCCTCGTGGATCGGGGCGACCCCGTCCACCGGATCACGATGCTCAAAGACGAACCCATCGATGTTGACGGTTGGACGTACACCTTCCGTGAGGTCAAGTTGATTCCTGGCGACGAACTCGTTGTTGGTGACGGTGCCGTTCACGTGGTCATCGATGTCTACGATGGCAGCAACTTTCGTGGAACGGCTGAGCCCGGCATGACACGGTTTGACGCATCCGGTTTTCCTCGTTCGGAGGTTGACGTGGTGCGAGGGCCCACCGGTGATGTCGTCTTGATCTTCGATTTCACCCAAGCAGGGGACCTAATGCAAACGGTAGCGATGGACGGCGAAGATGCCGTCGATGCGGTCCGGGTGACCGTCTACCGTTTGCCGCAGTCCCATGCGGTTTGGCTTGGATGGGGGTTGATGCTGCTTGGGATGGCTGGCCTCTCCATCTCAGGTCGTCGCAAAACCGGCCACCTTCCCGCCGCTTGACTTATGAGGGGGGCTCCGGTGGCTCGGCGCATCTGAGGAGTGAGTACCATGGAGGAAGGAGCCATTGTCCACGTCGATTACGACCTGTATGACGGAGCCAGCGGGGACCTCATTGAGACGACCCGAGCGGCCACCGCAAAGGAACACGAAGTGCACCAAGAGGGCCGCGAATACAGCCCCATGGTCTGCGTAGTGGGTGGAGGAAACCTGATCCCTGGTTTTGAGACCGCGCTGCTCGAGGCCAAGGCCGACACAGACATTGACATCACGATCCCTGCCGAGGAAGCTTACGGCGAGAAGGACCCTGCGCAAATGGAAACGATTTCTCGGGACAAACTGCTTCGATCTGTGCGTGATCCGAACCAGTTGTACATCGGGGCACCGGTAAACATTGGGGGCCGCCAAGGCTACCTCTCGTATGTGGCAGCCGGTCGTTGCCGCATCGACTACAACCACCCCATGGCCGGCAAGGACCTTCGTTACTCCTTCCGGATCGTCAAGGTCGTGGAAGGACGTGAGGCCACGGTTGAAGCGCTGCTCCAATCCAACACCGGTCACAGCGATTTCGGTGTCAAGTTTGAAGGAGACGACGTGTGGATCACCTTGCCACAATCGATGCTGTTCGACACGAACGCTGCGATGATGAAATTCAGCCTCGTTCGCGTGTTGCGCGACGCGATGGACGACCTTGGCGCTGTCACATTCCTTGAGGTGCACCAAGCACGGGGCATCGGACACGTTCACAACCACGACGATCACGACCATGATCATGACCACGATCACGACGAGGACCTCGATGCACTCTCTGTTTCGGACTTGAAGGAGCGCTGCAAGGCGGCTGGCCTGCCTGTTGGCGGAAAGAAATCCGACCTCATCGAACGCCTTCGCGCCTT
>JAURMD010000114.1 GCA_030830875.1 Thermoplasmatota archaeon
GGTGGTGCGGGCCATCGATGAGCCATCGGACCGGCCGACGTCGTCCAGCACCCAACGGCTTCGTGCACCGTCTTCGCCTTCGCATACCACCTCCATCCACGTGAACTCAGCCCGGTCCTCGCGCCAAGCCCAGGCCTGCACCAACTCGTCTTCGTCGAGGGCATGGCGATGCGCGAGGTAGCGGTCAATGTGACCCGGCCATCGGACCGTGGCTTCGATCAATGCCTCGGCGGGGACCGTTTCAAGCACGGACCGCAGTCCGTCGGTCAGGAAGGCCTCCATCGTGCCACGGCCCTCCACTTCGAAGGGAACCCGTTCGGACAAGGCCGGGACCTCGACGGTCCGTCCGCCGCGTACAATGCGGGCAGGGCGGGTGTATTCTTCGAGGACGTCGTAGGGCGAAAAGGGGGCCATGTAGGACCACCCGTCGTCCGGCTCCACCGGATTGCCGCCCACGCGGACCCGGCCTGAGCGAAGTCGGCCATGCCGGCGAACCCCCTCGGCCAGCAGCAGGTTGGACATCCCGGGCGCCACGCCCACGTCCCACAGCAAGGTTGCACCGTGGCGCTGGGCCAGGCCGTCCAACGTTCCGGGATCTTCCGCAGTGAAGGCGAGGTCGGCCACGTTGAGGCCACGTTCCAACAAGCCGGTGCGCACGCCATGGCCAAGGCGGCCGGGCAAGGTGTTGACCACCACGTCGGGGTCGTGCTCGTCGGCCGACGCAGCGGACGCAGGGCCGAGCACCCTTGTCACGTGAGGGCCGAGGTTGTCGAGCGCCACAGCGGAAGCGTCGATGGCCACCACGTCGTGACCGTCGTTGGCCAAGGTGGTGGCCACCCAGCCCCCGACGAGCCCGCAGCCAAGCACGAGGATGCGGGCCATGCACCAGCGAGGCGCGCGTGGTCCTTCAGAGGTCCCATCGCTGGCCAAGGGAAGCGAAGCCCCAGCCATGGTCGAGCACGGCCTGCCGTTCCGCCCCGGCCTGCAAGCACGGATTGGAGTGGTTCAGGTGGGTGAAGTGCACCTCTGGATCCCCCGGTACACGGGCACCAAGCCGCGCCAACGTGTCCTGAACCGTCGGGTGGGGGATGCGCGACATGTCCCGCCCCGGAAGTTCGGCTCCGGACCAAAAGGTGCCGTCGAGGAGCGCCACGTCCACCTTCATCGCGCTGAGCCACGCCCGCACCGTGGCCTCGCCGTGCAGGTCGAGGGTCTGCGCCCACGTGTCGTGGTCGGGAAGGAAGAGCAGGCGACGCGAGGCTCCTTCGAACAGGAGGGCATGGGTGTCGCCGTGTTCGTCGCGGTGCGGGACGCGAACGAAGTGCACCCCATCGACGGCGTCGAGCCCCACCGCCACAAAGGGCGCCAGCAGGCGACGGTGGGCCAGCTCGGCGACGACGCCTTCGCTGGCGAGGAGGGGCACGCCCGAACGCCCCATCACTTCGGTGCCGAATTCGCCGAGCCCCTGCACGTGCCCGAGGTGCAGGTGCGTGAGGGCGACCATGTCGGGGACGATTGGTGCAGCCAGCCCTTCGCTGCGGCCCCACGCCCACACCTGCTCGCTCAGCGCCTTCGTGGCCTCCACGAGGAGGCGCCGTCCGTCCGACAGCGTCACGCCGAGGGCCACGGGGTGACGCCGCAGGGCCGGGTCACTGGCGGCCGCTGCGCAGCACGGGCAGGCGCAACCGGCCTGGGGGACGCCGCCGTCCTGAGCGGTGCCGAGCACCACCACCGAGCGAACCACCATGGTCGAGGAGTCGGACGGGTCCCCCATCACCCTTCCGAACGCGCGGTGCTGCTTCCATGGCTGAACGAGTTGAGGTTCAAAAGGGGTCGAGGCGGTCTCTTTTGTCTTGACCACCCACAGAAATACCTCACTCGAAACGCGCCTGCAGGCCGCCCTCGACGACGGCCGCAAGGTCTGGGCCGTCGGCGACGTGCACGGGCAGGCGGACGCCCTGCGCCGCCTGCTGCTCGACATGGACCTGAAGCCCGGCGACGAAGTCGTCCTGCTTGGGGACCTGATCGACCGTGGTCCAGACAGCCACGGCGTGCTCGTGCTGGCCCGCGACCTCGACCACGTGCACGCCATTCAGGGCAACCACGAGGGCATGATGCTTGCGACCTACACTTCGTCCGACGCCTCGGACCGATGGCATTGGACGGGGAACGGTGGCGATGCTGCCTTGTCCTCCATGCCGGGCAATACCCCCTCCGAACGCGACCGCGCCGCATCATCGTGGGTGCCCTTCCTGCGGGGCCTGCCGACGGAAATCGTGCTTGACCGGCATCGCTTGGTGCACGCAGGCTACGACTGGCGTCGCCCGCTGGACCAACAAACGGACGAGGACCGAACGTGGAGCCGCACCATCTTCCACGCGAAGGAGCCGGTGGACCCGCAACGGCAGGTCCTCGTTGGCCACACGCCGACGCAGATGCTCGATGACTACGGCTTGGGTGACCCCAAGGGGGCCTACCGCTCACGCGTCCTGCTTCCCGACGGCCGCCCGTTCCTGGTCATGCTCGACACGGGCGCGGCTTACGGCCGCCGCCTCAAAGGTTCGAGCCTCACGGCCATGGAGCTCGGAAGCGGAACCCTTCGGTCGGTGCCAGTTGGCTGATCAGCCGTGGCGGGCCACGAAGTCGTGGGCACGAACGGTGCTGCGGCCGTTGGCCGTGGCACGGGCGGCTGCGGTGGCAACCAAGTGGTGCACGTAGGCGTTCAGGCCGTTGAGGGCGTCCGAGCCTGTGCGGAGGTCCATGCCCTTGATCGCGTCCTTGACCTTGGAGGCCGTGACGATGTTCATGTCGCTGCCGGGGCTGGAGGCGAGGAAGTCGTGGGCACGCACGGTGCTGCGGCCGTTGGCCTTGGTGGACGCCACGGCTTCGTTGATGAGCCAGTGGACGAACCCGTTCAACCCGTCGAGGGCGTCGCTGCCGGTGCGGCAGTCCATACCCTTGAGCATCTCCTTGACCTTGCTTGCTGAAACATAACTGATGCCTGACATCAAAGCCTCCGCAACGTCCACGGCTTTTGATGCCTCCCCTTGAAGCGCACCTCCGCAGGGCGTGGACCCACCGAATCGGCCGCGGGTCATTTCCCGTATGGCCCGGGGCTGAAACGATAGGAACGGTGGTCCAGCGCATCGAATACGGCGGAGATGTTATGAACGCTCAAAAAAATATCACCGCATGGAAGCAGCACCACAACCCATGAACTTCTCACCAACGCAGATGCCTGTGCAGATGGTCGCGATGGGCACTCGGCCTGCCAAGGCCATGTCCTTCGGCGATGCCATGCAAACCAGTTTCAAGATGAAGTATGCGACGTTTTCTGGACGTGCCTCACGTTCGGAATTCTGGTGGTCGTACCTCGGTTGGTTGTTGATCGTCATCGCCGCAGTTGTCCTTGATGTCGTGACTGGATTGGGTTTGTTCACGGTTGTTGCCTATCTTGGAGGCATCCTTCCCATGTTGGCGGTGATGGTTCGACGGTTGCACGACACCGGAAGGAGCGGGTGGATGTTCCTCATCGGCCTCATCCCGCTTGTTGGTGGCATCCTCCTGCTGGTTTGGTACGTCACCGATGGCCAGCCGATGGACAACCCGTACGGGGCTGTGCCCACAAACACCATGCCGCTGTGAGCGAAAACCACGCCGGAACCTTCGAGGCCCGCTTCGTCAGAGGTAGGCGTTGAGCACAGGGCTTTCGTCGAGGTGGAAGAAGGCCATGGCGGCCCACCAGGTGATGGTGTCGAGGGCGTCCACGAGGTTTGAGGTGCCCGAGTGGGCCTCGCCGTAGTCCTTGCCGGTGGTGTCCATCCACGCCTCCATCTCGTCGAGGGTGTCGCAGGTCTGGTGGTAGCACCAGTACCCGTCCACGAGACCACCGAAGCCCATGGTGACGGTGCCGAGGTTGCGTTGGAAACTGTCGTGGTCGCTGCGAGCGGTGGTGTCCTCGTAGACGATGATCTCAGGGCGGTCCTTGGCGAGCCAGTCGTCGACCTTCCACGTCGAGGCCTCGTAGCCGGTGCCGATGAGCGTGGACATCTGTTGCTCCACGCCAATCGCGTCGGCGCCGATCCACTGGGCGAGTCCGACCATGCCGGGCTGGTTGAATTGGTCGTGGTCGAGGCTCGGTCCAATGTAGACGCGCATGGGCCAGACCTCCTCGTCCTTGGGGTAACCGTCCTCGTCGATCTCCGGTTGAGGGTCGCCGTGCGGTGCGCCGCCCCCGCCGGGCCAGTTGACGCCCGCCATGTCGAGGTTGACGTAGTTCGTCACCGTGACGTCCGGGTTCTCGTCCTTGACGAAGTAGTCCGTCCAGTAATCGCTGCCTCGCTTCCCACCTTCTTCGCCGGACCAGAAGCAGAAAACCATCGTCCGGCGCGTGGCCACGTCGGCCATCGCTTCGGCCACGGTGAGCACCATGGACGTCCCGGCCGTGTTGTCGTAGGCGCCCACGCGCGTGCCGTAGGTGCGCTGCCCCGTAACGTGCGGGTCGTCCGCCAGCATGTTGGCCGGTGGTGCGATGTCAAAGTGGGCCCCGAAAACCATCCACTCGTTGGGGAACTCCTCCCCGTA
>JAURMD010000115.1 GCA_030830875.1 Thermoplasmatota archaeon
CTGAACGCCATGCTGTACCTCTTCGGTGGTGCTGTGCAGGTGGAGGGCCGACGGGTCGAAGATGGCCACCTTGCGCTTTTGTTGCCGGGGGATGAGGTCGAATTGACCGCTTGCGAGGACGGAGCCGAACTGCTGCTGCTCGCAGGCCCGGTGCTTGACGAACCCATTGCCCGGTACGGTCCGTTCGTGATGAACACCGAAGAGGAAATCATGCAAGCCATTGACGATTACCGCGCCGGCATCCTCGCCTGAGCCCTGAGCATGCGGTGCTGCGCCCTGATGTTGCTGTGCTCCACCATGCCGGGGATCAGGGCGGCGACGACCAACCAGCCGATGCCAAGGAATCCGAAGGTGAAAAGGAAGGCAACGCCGCTGAGCGGTCGATTCAGGTAGAATCGATGTCCTCCGAAGACGCCGATGAAGAGCCAAAAGAGGTACGTGACGAGCATGTCTTTCTCGCCTGGGAGGCGTGTGAGGGTGGCTGTATGGTGTGCTGGAACCACCTGAACCGGCACCTGCTGAACCATCGTGGTGTGCGTGAACGGAACCTGTACAGGAGCCGGCGCCGCGGCGTAATGGTGGTGGTGGTGGATGACATCGCCCGTATGCAGGTCACCCGCAACGACGCTGTCGTGAAGGGACGGGGTCGGTGGGCTTCCCTGCACGGATGCCGCTTTGCCTGCATTGCATTGAACCCTCCGCGTCCCGCACGGTCACTGGGATTCCGTCTCCAACGGCATCGCTTCGGCAGAACCGTTTTACAGGCATCAAACGCTTTCTGCTCATGGCGCCAAACTCCCTGATTGTTCCACCAAGCCTTGAGATGGTGAACACGGGGAGCCTGAGCGAGGCCAATCAACTGGCTTTCCAACCCGTAACGGCGCATCGCCACGATGGGCTGGAGCACTTCTCACAGGTCATCCTCTATGGCGTCGCAATGGTGTCCATTTGGGGGGGCATCTTCTCCTTGGCCTTCGGGCAAGGGGGTACGGAATCGAATTATCTGATCCTCGGCCTTGGTGGGCTCCTTTCAGCAGGCATGGCCTTTGTGATGGTTGAGAACCGTGTTCGCTCGCACAACGGGCACCTTGAGGACCCGCAGGGATACTTGCTCGGCCTCGGGTGCTTTTTCCTCGCGGTCGGGGTGATGTGGGGCTCACGATTCTTCATTGGGTGGGCCGAAGGAACCGGTGCCATCACCGGTTTTGCTGGCGAAGGCGTCGGGGCGTGGTCCTTCACCAGCGACACGTGGCATCCAAACTCCGGCGCGGCCATCGTGCAGGCCAGCCTGACCTTCCTGATGATGCTCGGAATGATGCGGTTGATGAAGCGGTATTCGGGGTCCACGCTCTTTGGTTGGGCGGTCACGGTCTTCGCCCCTATTGGGTTGCTGTGGGTTGGCCTTGGCACGTGGGCCTCGTGGTCCGAGGGCGTGCTCGGCGTGGAATTGACGCTCTCGGTGCTGATGCTCTGTGCCGCCTCCATGTACGCCAGCGTCCGGTCCGACCTGGCCTTCACCTTCGGGGTGGCCGCGGTGACGACCAGCCTGCTTCCGGTCGTCTACCAATTGGTCGTTTCCGATGCGGACGCCTTCAGCGGGTACGGCATGCTTGTGCCCCTGATTTTCCTGCAGGGCTACTTCGCATACGACGAACGCCTGCGACGAGAACTCGTCGAGCGAATTTCGTGGGGCATGGTGGGCATCGTGGGCATGGTCATGATCACCGTGATGACCTCGACCACGGAGGTCAGCGTGGGCGGGATCACGCCCAGCGACCTCGGTCTGGACCCGAACGTCGTGACCTTGGGGGTCGTCCTTTGGTTCAGCCTCCTTCTCGGCTACTTTCCAGCGGTGCACAAGCGCCGTATTCCTGCCATGCCGATCGTGCTCGCTGCGACGTTGTGGAGCATGAACGGCGACGCGGCCACGATGCCGTGGATCGTGGCGATGGCCGTCACGGTGTACATGTTGGGTGTGGCGGAGGCCACGCGCCCATGGGTAGCCACCGCCACGCTGGTGGCGCTGACCGCATCCCTGTTGTTACGTGACCTGCTTCTTCGGGAGGGCGCCCTCGACGCTTCCTCCCTGCTGGATGGCACGCTGGAGGGGATGCTTCCTCTCACGGTGTTGGCGTTGTCTGTGATCGGACGGCAACGTGCGCTGGTGCCCCGTGCTTCTCCCATGGTGATTGTGTTGCTCATGGTCCTGAGCCCCTCCTTCAACGCCCTGATGGAGGAGACGTCCTGGCTCGGCTGGGCCGTTGCCTTGGTGCCGCTGGTGCTGTGGCAGATGGACAGCAGGTCCGTTGACGAAGCGATGAGTTCGCTGTCGACGTCCGTACAGGGGCTTGTCGCCTCAGCCATCGTCGCCGTGCTGGCGCTGGCTGGGCGCCTCACCTTGCCCGTCGGCGGGGAGGAGGCACCGGTGCTCCTGGCGGCCGTGATTGTCTACGGCGTCGGGCGCGTCGCTCGTCCACGGCAGTGGGGCACAGGCGCGCTCGTTGGGGCGATGCTGCAACCGTCGAACGGCGAAGAGCAGTCACGCACCCTGGCTGGACTCGACGACCCCAGCCTGTTGGTGGCCCTGATCTTGCTCGCGGATGCAGGCACGGGCCTCGGCCCCACCGGTGCCCTGCTGGTGCTGCCCTTGCTTCCACACCTGCTCATTCTGGGTGAAGCCATTGCTTTGCAACGCATTCGCTCCATCGACCGCTTGTACGGCATGCTCGTGCTCTGCCTGTTGACGGTCTGGCCGTTCGCAGCAGGCCTTTGGAGCCTTGGCTCCCTCCCTACGGGGGATGGGACAACCCACCTGCTGCTCCATGAACTCGGTCTCGTCGGCATCCCCGTCGTCGTCCTTGTCCTGCGCAAGGACCGCATGGAGTACGACGACAAAAGCCTCGATCAACTCACGCTCTTGGCGCTGATGTTCCTCGCTGCCCTTGACGTCCACGTTGGAGCACGCCAACTTGGGTTGTTCCTCGTGCTAACGTGGATGGCCGAGCGGCACCGCCAGCCATGGGTGTATTGGTTCGCCCCCCTTGTGTGGCTGTTCAACCCCATCGCTGCGGACCAGGGCTTGCTCCTGTCCCCGCTTGACAGCGCGTTGAGCGACCTCTTGCAGCAGGAGGAATACCGGCTGCTGAACCTCTCGACGGTCGGTTCCATGGCCATCGCCCTTGGCATGCTCACGCCCGTTCAGCGCTCCATCGCAGCCCGTCGTGCAGGGGAGGAGGCTGACGATGCGACCGTGCCTACCATCTGGATGCTGCTGATGGTGCTCACCTTGGTCCCTGACCTTGGCTGGTCAGGGATGGCCGTGCTCTTCCTCTTGACCGTCCGTCAGTGGTGGTTTGGGCGGGGCGACCACGTGGTCTGGCTGCACGGAGCGTTGTTGTTTTGGGGCCTGACGGTGCTGTCCCCGGGCGCAGAAGCACCCACGCAGGTCGCCACGACGGTGGCGTTGTTGGTGGGGCTGCTCGCAACGGCCTTCAGCCTCGGTGAGCCGGCGCTGCTCTTCCGGTACAGCGACCCGGTGCCCGATGAAACGGCAAAGCCGACCCACTCGTTGGACCACGGGACGATGGAAGGACGGGACAACATCCGGACCGTCCTCGAACTCACGGGCATCGCGCTCCTGCTTGCGAGCCCTGGGGTGCTCGGTGGTCTTGGCCACCTTGCAGGCGCGGCGCTTGCGACGTCGCGGCTGCTCCGTCGCCCGAACGACGTCACCCTCGCCTCGCTTCCCGTGCTGCACGGACTGGCCGTACTCGTCTTGGCTTCGAAGTACAACCTTCCAGCGATGCAGGTCGCTGGGGTCGTGGTTGGGGTGGAAGCCGCCGTGCTCCTCTGGATGGGCCTGACGTCCGAGGACCCCGTTTCAGCGGCCTTGGAGCGTACGGCTCCGGGCGTTGAACGTTCACGCGACATGGCGGGCATGCTCGGCATGGGGTACCTGGCCATCTCCATCCAGTTGATGCTCGGTGACGTGCAATCACCGGTGCTGCGGTGGGGTTCCATCGCCCTTGTGTGCCTTGGTGTTGGCCTGACAGGCTTCAGCGAAGGGCGAGCCGCGTGGCGAAGGAGCATTGGCGTCTACGGAGGCCTGGTCTCGCTGTTCATCCTGATGCTGAACTTCAACGGCTTCGCACGTTCCCTCATCCTGCTCCTCATTGGGCTCGTGGCCTTCGGCTTCGGTTCCCTCTACCTCCAACGGCGGGGTGACCTCACCACGGTGAGCGTCGGTCAAGGGGCCTACGGGACCGCTCCAGGAGCGTCAGCCGCTGCCCCCTCCATGCCCATCCACGAACCCGTGCCGAATACCGTGGTTGCCCCCACTGCGGCAGAGGCCCAACGGCCCCTGCTGGATACGGCGAGCGCGCTCCTTGCCTCCTTGCCCACGCCCACTGGTGCGGCGTCGGCTTCAGCGTCTGAAAAGGACAAACTCGACGGGTTCGATCTTGAACACATGGACCCCGAGGAGGTGGAAGCCGCCATCGAACAGGCATCCGCGACCCTGCCGATGGAGGACGAGTCGGAGGCTTCCGCTGCACCATCCGGAGACAACGAGCGCCTGAGCGGTGCTTTGCAGGCGATGGATCGACCTGCCCTCCCTGCTGCGCCCGCACCGACAGCCAGCGCTCAGGAGGTGAAGATGGATTTCGAGATGGACCCGGCCATGCAAGCGAAGTTGACCTCAGCCATCCTTCAAACCCCCCACGAAGGATTCCGTCCCACGTTGCGCATCACCGGCTCCGGCGAAGTGTTGCTCGAATTCCGACCGGTGTGAGTGTCCCGTTGGTCTCGTTCAACTCGAGCATGAGAGCATGGAGCACCCGGGCCGTGTCATGGCCCATGCTGGACGCGGGCCCGACCACCATGCGTTCTCGTCCTCAGGGCGGTGGTCGAACGGGTGTTTGAGCCGTTGACTCAAGGCTTCTGCCTTTGACCAGTCCCCTGCCTCAGCAGCGTCGATGGCGAGTTGCAGAACCCAGTTCCGAACTCGAAAGACCGGGACCCGACGTTGCATGGTTTCCGTGTCCGGCGCTCCGCTGCATCGCTCAAGCCATGCGTGCATCCACGCCTCCAGGGTCCCGAGACCAGACGTTGGACCGTAGATGCAGTCGCCCTTGATGAGGTCGACCACCGTTGTTGCACCGTCCGCCATCGTTCGCATTGTACGGACCCCGTCCATTTGATGCTCATGGAGCACATGTTGGAACTCGCGGACAAGCCCTTCGTCGCCTTCGGTCCATGTTCGAAGCCCAAGCCTTTCCGCCCAGGCAACGTTTCTCGCTTGACCGTAGGAGGAGGAGAAGGCCGCCATCACACGTTCAAGCCTTGACGCATCTTGCATCACGGGCGCCACGGCGTCAAGCAGACGCGCGAGGTTCCACGCGGCAATGGAGGGTTGTGCTGCAAACCGGTACCGCCGACCGGGAAGATCGGTCGTGTTCGGTGTCCACGTCGGGTCGTGAGCCTCCAGCCAACCGAAGGGACCGTAGTCGATGGTGACGCCATGGATGGACATGTTGTCCGTGTTCATGACTCCATGGACGAAGCCGTGCTGCATCCATCCCGACACCATCCTTGCCGTGCGCTGGGCGACCAAGGTCAGCCAGTGCACGATGGCAGCATCGCTGCCTCCCTCCATGGTCACGTCCGGTTCGTGGGCCTCGATGACGTGAGCGATGAGTCCGCGTAAGGCCACATCGTCGCCGTCGGAAGCAAGGATCTGAAAGGAGCCAAACCGAAGAAAGGACGGTGCTGTTCGAGCGACGATGGCTCCCTGTTCCATGGCTGGACGGCCGTCATAGAACATGTCCCGAGGCACCGATTCCCCTGTGGTGCACAAGGACAGGGCGCGCGAGGTTGGAACCCTGAGGTGGTGCATGGCCTCGCTGCAGAGGTACTCTCGCAGCGAAGAACGCAATACGGCTCGACCGTCCCCTTGCCGGGAATAGGGGGTTCGACCTGCTCCTTTGAGTTGGACCTCCGTCCACCCACATGCTCCCTCCACGTGCCCAAGGCTGAGTGCACGACCGTCCCCGAGTTGGCCAACCCACGTTCCAAATTGATGGCCTCCGTAGCGGTGTGCATGCTGCTGCATTCCCGTTTCAGTTCGGCTCCCAGTCCACAAAGCGGAATCGTTGCTGAGTCCCCCAAGTTCATCAGCGAGCGTCTCGTTCCACAGCCGAAGCACGGGGTCTGGCATGGCTTCCGCCTTGCATCGTGACCAACAGGCACCGGGGACCTGTCGTGGTCCGCCCCCTGTGACCTCGTCGCCAACGGTCGCCTCGATCAACGCGCTGCGCCAGCGAGGCATGGGGGGGGCTTGCTGTGTCGTGCATCAACCTGTGCCTGTCCTCGCACCATCCAAGCGCAGGTCCTGAGGTGGTGAACGGTGTTTGCGCGTGTCTCAGAAGCAATACTCTTTGAGAAGCACCTCACGGTTTTTCTCAAAAACGCAGTGCTGAGTGCTCGTGCCGGGATTCGAACCCGGGTCGTCGGAATGAAAATCCGAAATGATGGGCCGGACTACACCACACGAGCCTGAACGCCCCACCTGCGACCCGCTCAAGAAGATATGGACGAAATTCCGTCACGCTTCGCCTTGACCGTCTGTGGTGAGGCCCTGCCACCACGACCAAGCCCACCAACCTGCTGCCATCCCGAGGACCATGATGACCGCCAGCACGAGTTCGCGTTCGAGGATGGCTGTGATGAGGTGGAGCGCTTCGTCTCCGTAGTAACCAACGAGGAGCACTTCGGTGCCAAACCGCAGGCCTCGGCCGGCAAGGCCAGCGAGAACAAAAGGACGGCGCTCCATTTTACCCATGCCCGCCGCCCAGCCTAGGACCTTGTATGGAATGGGTGACAGTGCAGCCACGAAGACGCCAGCACGGCCGTAGCGAGCGAGCAGGACCTCAAGGCGCTCAAGGTTCCGTTCTTGTTTGAACCGCGTCATCAGCGGACGCCCCCACGTCGCCCCAAGCCAGGCCCCAGCGAGGGCCCCAAAGACGCTGCTCAACGTGGCCACCAACCAGATGGCGACGTAGGCGCCCGTTCCGGACGCCGAGGCAGCCATGGGGAGGATCAGCAGGTCGGGAGGAATGGGCTGAAGCGCAGCTTCCGTGAAGGCAAAGACGGCAAGTCCCACCAAGCCCGCTGAGGCGGCCGCCTCAAGGACGGTGCTTTCCCACCCCACGCTCCACGCTGCTGCCCTTCACGGGAAAGTCCTTCGGCGCCGAGGACTTGATGCGCCTGCACCTTGAGGGTGCCTCAGGGTGGCGACATGCAGGTGCTCGATACCACGGCCTTGCTTCACTGGCCAGTGGACCGCCTTGCCGGTGGTCGATGCGCCTTTTCTCAGCGGTCCGAACTTGAGGCCCTTGCCCCTGCCCGCAGGATGTTGGTGGAGTCAGCGGAACTCGATTGGAGGGAGCCCTCACCCATGGCGTTGGAGAAGGCCCGCCTTGCCGGTGCAGAAAGCGGCGATCTTCCTCGGCTTTCACCCGTCGATCTTGACGTCTTGGCCCTCGCCTTGGAGGGGCCATACGAACTGGTCACCGACGATTACAGATTGCAAAACGCTGCGAGGACGGCAGGTCTCGTGGTCCACGCCTTGGCGACGACCGGCGCCCGTGAGGTGTGGTCTTGGGTCTGGCGATGCGTGGGTTGCCGCAAGGAACATCCAGTGGAGTCGAATCACGAACCTTCTCGACGCGGAAACGGTCCAGAATGCGGCCATTGTGGGAGCCACACGGAAATGAAGCGACAGCGACGCTGATTCAATCTTCGGCCTGCTCCAGTGCGTCGACCTTTCGTTTCAGGTCTTCTGGTGACATACCAGAGGGGTCGAGTCCCAAGGACTTGGCCCGCTCCACGAGGGCCACGTCCGGGCTCATACCCCCAGCATCGAGGTCCGCGACGGTGCGAGCCTCGCGTGGCAAGCGCGTCGCTTCGTCGAGTCCGCGTTGGAATTCTCCCTTGCTCCGGCCGAGGGCATTGGCCATTTCCGGCAATCGCTTGGCTCCAAAGAGAAGGAAGAAGACCACGATGATGATCATGACCTCTGTGCCGCCGATTGCCGCCATGTCGCTCAACCCGTGCTGGTCCCACGGTCGCTTGAAGCCTTCGTGGTCTTCGCAGCGAACGGTGCCCGCTTCCTGCCCACATCAGCCTCCCGAAACGGGGGGGAGAAGCGCGATTTCCACCGGTCCTTGAATCGGTGTCGAGGCCTCGACATGTGTCCCGTCGATGGCGAGCGCCATGCCCATGCCCAACCAATCCGACAGACCGAGGTGGACAACGAGGGCCTGCAACGTCGTTCCCAGTTCCACCTCCACCACGTGATGCCGTCCACCGAGGCGTTCTGCCACGGGGCCAAAGGCGAGCAGTCGAACGTCCACCATGCCGTGCGCTTTCCTCCGCGTCTTGATAAACGCGCGCTGAAGTCTCCGGATCGTGACCGCCGCGCTTCGTGCCACGGACCTTTGGAAGGTTTACCCAAGCGCTGAAGGTGGTCACGTGGAGGCCGTACGTGGTGTCACCTTTGAGGTGCAACAGGGGGAAATGGTGGCGATCACCGGCCCTTCCGGATGTGGAAAAACAACCCTCCTGAACGTGTTGAGTGGCCTGGATCGACCTTCTGCTGGCCACGTTGACATCGAAGGAGTTTCCATCGGTGGTCTCAACGATGACGTCCTGACTCGGCTTCGTGGCTCGCGCCTAGGGTTCGTGTTTCAGGCGTTCAATTTGCATCCCGTGCTTTCTGCGCTTGAGAACGTCGAACTTCCCCTCCTCCTTTCCTCGACGCCGCCGGCGGACGTGCGAGCCACGGCACGTCGTGCGCTCCACGATGTTGGCTTGGCGGACAGGGTCGACCACCTTCCCGCCATGCTGAGCGGAGGACAACAGCAGCGTGTTGCGGTGGCGAGGGCCATCGTGCACCGCCCCTCCATCGTTCTGTGCGACGAACCCACCGGCAACCTCGACACAAAAACGAGTGGTGAAGTGCTGGACCTGATGGAGGACCTTTGCGCGTCCGAAGGCATGACCTTCCTCATCGTGACGCACGACGAAAGCATCGCAGCGCGCTGCCATCGAACGTTGCGGATGGTGGATGGCAGGTTCCTCGTTGCCGTGGGCAGGGAGGAGGAATGATGCTCCTCATCGAGGTCGGGCTCTCCGTCGGCCTCGGAGCGATGCTCGGTGCGGCGTCCCTGTTCGGCCTTCAGGGCCGAACGCTCTTCCTTTCGCTTATGGTGGTGCTTGGTCCTGCTGTCGATGCTGGTCTGGCCGCAGGTGTAGCGCACTGGCTTGGGCTCGGGCCTGTGGTGACGGTGCTCTTTGGGGGATTGGCAGGTCTGCTGTCGTCTTTGCTTCTTCCAGCCATGCTCGTGCCACGCCGAGGCCTTGCAGCGCGGATTGCCGTTCGAGGCATTGTGGCTCGTCCGCGTCAAGCCGCATTGTTGGTGCTTGCGCTGGTTGTCTCCTCCTCCATCGTTTCCTCATCCCTTGTCGTTGGTGACAGCCTCGACGCCACCGTCACCCTTCAGGTCGAGGCTGTATGGTCGGAGACGGACCTCGTGCTCGAGGGACGGGACCCTGCGACGGCCCAGCCCATTCCATTGACGGAAGCGTTTTGGACGGAGGTCGCCACAGGATTGGGCGAACTCAAGCAGGACGACGGCTCGTCGTTGTTCGATGGAGCACGGGCGACATGGGCGATGCCTGTCGCCGTGGAAGGGCCCAATGGAAGGGCGCTGCCCTCCGTCGGGTGGTATGCTCAACGGTCCTTGGTCGAGCCGGACCCGTGGCCGCCGCTTCGCGCTGGCGAGGACCGTTTGACCTACAGCGACCTCAACGCAATCTCCTCGTCCACCGGCCGAAACGAGGTGGCCATCACCCAACCGATGGCGAACGAACTTGACCTCGTGCTGGGCGATCAGATCAACATCACATGGTCCACCATCGACGACGGATTCACGGTGAGGAGGGCCTTCGTAGGCTACGTCCAGGCCATCCTTCAAACCGAAGGTGGGGCTGCCATTGGCGGTCTGAATCAAGCCGCGATGTTCACGTCCTTTGAAGCAGCACTGCTTGAAGGTGGAGGGCATGCGACCTCGCTCCACCTCTCTGCAACCCTTCCCTTTGAGACAACCAGCGCCGCTGCAGCCGCCACGGACGCACTGCAGCCCCTCACAGATCGGGCATGGACCGCGACGATGGAAGGCCTGACCACGGAGGTGGTGCAGAACGGAGTCTCCATTACCCGTTCCACGGGCCTTGGACGATTGGAATCACATTTGGTTCAAGCCCTGCACGAAAATGTGTCAGGGTTGCTGAGCGATCCCGTTGTCGTTGAGGCTGTTCAGGCACCTCTTCAGGTGTTCGAGGTCAACGACATCAACATCCTCGGATTGGCCGACGCACACCTTGTCGACCTGGTATGGGACGACAGGTACCTCTGGCATGTCGGCATGTCGGGGGCAGGCGTGATGGTCGAAGCAACAGGGCGAGCACAAGTCTGGACGGTGCCCAAAGGAGGCGTGCTCGAGGACCACCTCGTTGCACACAACGCGGGATGGTTTGCCTCTGAAGCCGGCCTGCATCGTCTCGATGCGACGCGTCTCGACGACGGCATGCGCCTCCTCGATGCCTCACCAACGTTGGCCGTGGAGGTGCTCGGTGATGAGGTTCTGGCTTTGGTCGATGAAAACGGCTCCGTCGATGTACGGCGGTACGACCCCTCCGGGGCCCTCGCCTCGATCTCACCGCTGAACCTCAGCATACCCTCGCCGCTGCTCTCCGTTCATCTTGCCGTTGACGAAGATATCCTGCTTCTGGAATTGGAAGGCCTCTTCGGGGAGGAGGTATGGGAACTGGACGTTGGTCCATTGGATGTGAACGCTCGACAAACCAACGCATCCATGCCCGAACGCGGCGCTCCTCAGCCACGGGACATGGTTGCGGCGAACGCCTCCTTCTGCGACGGGCGAACCGGCGTCGTAGATCCCATGCACGCCGGTTTGGCGTGGTGCGGCGGAGAGGACGGTCTGTTCGGTTGGGACCTTAGCACAGGCCAAGTGAAGCACGTGCGTATTTCCGTCGAGGCTGACGTTGAGGGGCTTGGCAGGGTCCCGCGCATGGTGCTCGGCCTTTCGGGCGATGGAATTCCTGACCGACCATTCCGTTCCCTCGAACCAGGCCCTGCCTTGTCAGCCTTGAACATGGGCGAGGGCGACGAGGCGTGGGTTGCAGGCCGGGTGCCTTGGGCGTGGGGGGACGCAACATTGTACCGCCTCAACGCCACATCCAGCAACGGCTCGGTTCTCGAGGAACTTGGACTTGCGAACCTGTCAGGCTTGTTGCTCGGCATCGTGTCGGCGGAGGACGCCGCCATGTTGGCGGGTGCAGAGGTCGGCGATCGGCACCTGCTCGTGCTCACGTCAAACGGGTCAACTGGGGTGGAGGTCGAGACGGCCGTTCGTGCATGGCTCGATGAGGCGGCAACCCTCGACAGCGGTGGAGTCGAGGTGGCCCCTGTCCGGCTTGAAGCAGGTCTTCAGGCGGAGGAATCGGCCGGCCTGTTCGCGGGCATGTTCCTCGTGTTTGGCGGCTTCACCATTGCGGCAGGGACCCTGCTGGCCATCACGGTGGTCGTTCTGCTGGTTGAAGCAAGGCGGCGGGACCTCGCGACCTTGCGTTCGGTGGGCATGACACGTTCGGACATTCGGGCCATAGCGCTACTGGAAGGGCTTCTCCTTGCGTCCCTTGCAGGTGTGCTGGGCGGAGCAAGCGGCGTGCTCTTGGGTCGCATTGTTGCCTACGGGTTCAGTTCAGCCTTCACGTCGGTGGGGGCGGAGGCCTTTGCCTTTGGTTGGTCATGGTCTTCGGTGGCGGCTGGCGCCGTGTGGGGGACGTGCATCGCTGTGTGTACCTTGGCCATGGTGGCCCAGTGGTCAAGCAGACTCGACGTGCTTCACGCCCTTCGTGGCGTCCGCACTCGTGTTCGACGGGATTTGCCTTGGCAGGTGTTGGTGGTGGTGGTGCTCTCCATCGGTGCTTCTGCGCTGGCGGGTCTGAGCCTTGCACTTGTTGGCCCGGACGCGGCTGGGGCACGGATGCGATGGGTCATCGTTGGAGACGGACTGCTCATTGCTGCAACCCTCGTGCTCGTGTGGATCCTTCCTGTTGCACGGAGAGGGGTGGACCCTGCTGCACATCGAAGGCGCGCTCGCGCGCCCGGACGCGCCATCGGTGCCGCAGCGCTGGCCGTGCTGCTTTGGACGTCATGGCCCGATTCGCTCGATCCGGTTCGAGGTGGCATGGCCTTCGACGAACTCAGCCTGCTCGTGCTCGGTCTGGTCCAAGTGATCGCTTCTGTGCTCGTGTTGGTCACGGTCGCACCCGCAGCGTTGAGGGCGTTGCAGTCTCGTCAGCGACGTCCACGCCTTATCGCACGGTTGGCGATTGCTCACCCGATGGCGCAACCCGCACGAACGGCGGTCGTGATGTCGATGTTCGCGGTGACCGTCTTTGCTGTCGTCGTGCTGGCCGGATACACAAGCCAATTCACCGCGGTGTCCTCTGAGTTCGTGCACGAATCCGAAGGGGAATTTGAGGTGCTGCTCACGGGCAGCCGTACGGCTCCATTGCTCATTGGCGACGACCCGAGTGCGTGGGGTCTAGATCCCATCCAAGCGTCGCGCATCGATGCGGTTGCGTCCGTCTCCCGTGCCGTCGTCCTTCTGGACGCTGGTCAGGACACACCGGTGCCCTACATCCTGAGGGGTGCAGGGGCCTCGTTCGCAGAGCACGGAGGCCTCTCCCTGTACCTCTGGGACGACGAATTCGGAGCCACCGAGGCCGAGGTGTGGTCCACGGTCCTTTCGAGGGATGACTTGGTCATCGTTGACGCCTCCTTTGGCCTCGAAACCGCGACCGACGGCGCGGCGGTGGGTTTGCTCCCGCTCTCGCTTGGCGAGCGTGTTGAACTCGTTCAGCCGGGAGACCCTGCGAACAGGCACACCGTTCGCGTTGCAGGTTACCTTGCACAATCTTCCCTTGCCTTCTCTCCGGGCGTGTGGGCCAACGCTTCGCTGGTGGACGACCGCTTTGATGGAGCCGTGACGCGCGTGTATGTCTCCGTTGCCGAAAACGTCGAAGTCTACAGCAGCGACCCTCTCGAGGTCGAGGTTCCCCCAGGAAAATCCGAGGCTGAGCGCCGTGCAGCGGCTGGGGTGGCCGAGGCCATCGATGCAGCCTTGGCACAGGATGCCGTTCACGTCACCTTGCTTGTGGACGAGGTGTTGGTGCTGCGGGCCCTCGTAATCGCCATCCTCGATATCTTCCGAGCATACCTCGCCCTCGGGCTCGGTGTCGGTCTGATGGGCATCGGCGTGGTCACCGCGCGTGCCGTTCAGGATAGAACAGGCATCATCGGGTTGCTGCGTGCGGTGGGCATGCCGCGCCGTAGCGTTGGTTTGAGCCTCCTCGGCGAAGTGGCATGGACAGGAGGCCTCGGTTTGTTGGTCGGGTCAGGCGTCGGGTTGCTCTTCCATGTGCAGCTCCACGCCGCGTTGTGGGCGGAGCAGGGTGCAGCGCTTGTCTTGCCTTGGTCCACAGCCCTCGGCATTGTCGTCTGTGGCGCTTTTTTGATTGGGCTGGCCGTTGCTGTTCCGGTTCGTCGGGCGACGAACATTCCACCGGCTGCAGCCCTTCGTTCCAACGAATGACGTGCCGACCGACCTCAGAATTCAGCCGTCCCATAGTATAAATACGACACAAACCATCGAGGCTCTAGCCACCTTGTGGAGGGACTTAGAATGCGGAACACAACGACCATCCTTCTCGCGACGCTGATGCTGACCAGCATCCTCGCGGGCCTGCCAATCAACCAGTTGAACGACGTCGACTCCGTCGACAACGCGAGCGGCCGGGCCGGTGCCGACGTCGACATTCTGGCGATCACCTCGCCCGATGAGACGGTGTGCACCGACAACATCGGCTGCCGCAACGAACTCCTCGTTGGCGACGAGACCACCTTTGAGGTCGTCATGAAGAACATCGGCGACGGTGACATTGAGGAGATGTCGTACTCCGTCGACATTTACCTCACCGACTCGTCTGGTGGCCGTGGCATGAAGGCCAAGGACGCCGGCGGGCAAGACCTGACCTGGACGAACGAAGTTGCGGTGTGCCCCGACGCCTCGTCCTGCGACCAGACGGAGTTCCTCGCCAGCACCGTCTATGGCAACGGTGCTGTGACCCTCACCACCGGTGGCTCGGACATCGTTTGGACCCCCTCTGTTGGTGAGTACCTCATCGTTGTGTCCATCGATTCCGACGAAGACAGCGACCCCTCCAACGACGAAGAGGAGATTTTTGTGCGCGTTCGTGACTGGTCGGACATCGAGGTGGATCTCTGCTGGACAAACCAAGACGGTTGCCTCGACAACGACGCTGCGGTCGGTACGAACGCCGACACGCGCTCCTTCCAACTCACCGTCACCGCGGACGGCTCCACCGAGTTCAACCCGCGCGAGGTGAACGTGTCCCTCGAGTTCACGGGGATGTCCGCGGCCAGCGCCGGCGGCATGAACCTCGCAACCGACGGCGCCTCTTGGGTCGTAGTGGCCGGCAGCGCCCAGACCGTCGAAGTGACCCGCAACGTTACGACGGACGGTTCCACGAACGCCAGCCGCAAGGTCGTGTCCTACCAGACCGAGTGGACCCTGAGCGGCTCCATCACCCCGGACAGCGGCTCCGACGGCCAATACACCATTGAAGCCAGCCTGCTCGACTACACCCAGTACGGTCAGGCCGACGACTGCACCGAATCCTGGCTGAACGACCCGAACGACCCTGAAGCAGGCGAATCGACCAGCGCCAACTTCTGCGAAACGATCGCCCGAAACGACGACAACTCTCGCAGCGACGGTGACGACATTTACGGCTTCACCCAAACCTTCCACGACATTCGCATCGATGCACTCAGCGTAGCACAAGGCTACAGCGCGGACGGCACGGGCAACCCCTCGATGGTGGTCCGCGACGGGATGGACGCCGACCTCCGCGTTGGCGCAACCCTCGTCCATGCGGCGGTTGAGCACAGCGGTTCTGACGTCTCCAACCTCTACGATTGGGAAGTAATCTTCACCGTCACCAGCCCAGACGGCTCGGAAGCAACCTACACCGCAGACACCTGCCCGTCTGGACTCCAGCCTTCCTACAGCACACACAAGTTGCTCGGTGCTGATGTCCCTAGCATCAACGTCCCAGAGAACGACCTTGTCGGTTCGGCCTGCGTCATGCTGACGGGCGCACAAGCCTTGGTTGTCGGCGAATACACCTTCGATGCAGAATTGGTCATGAAGGGTACGTGGGACTCCAGCGGCGGTGAAACGGGCCGTTTGATTGAGAACGTGGACGGAGAAATGGACGAGAAGGGTTCGAACAACCTGCGAGGAATGACCCTTGACGTGATCAACAACAACCCGCAAATCATCTCGCTCACGATGTACAACACGGGCGACATCGTCGTCTCGCAGTCCGAACCCCTTGAGTTCGATGCCCTCGCCTTCGACGCCGACTGCGTTGCGGGTGACTGTTTGACCTACGAGTGGTCCGTCGACGCTTCTGGACAAACCTACCCCCTCACCATGTGCGGCGGCGAAGGTGCCCAAGGTGCGATTTGCTCCTTCAACGTCCTCCCCCAGTACATGACAAGCCCGCAACTCGTGCTGACGGTGACCGACGACAACGGCGCCTCCGTTTCGGACACCTACTCCTTCCAGATCTGGAACGACGTGACCGCCGAAGCCACATCGGGCTCTGGCGTGGGCCTTGCCTACAGCATTCAGTACCTCACCACCAGCCAGTTCACCGTCACCCTCGAAGACGTGGACGTTGCGTCCTACGCCGGCTGGGAACTCCCCGGCTACACTGGCAACTACGACGCTGTGGCTGCAATGACGTTCACCCCGGCGACCTCGTATCAGGCCAACGGCATCCTCAGCCAGAACCTTGTGTTCACGGTGCCCAAGACGCTTGACGCGACCAGCCTGTGGTATGTTCAGGGAACGGCGAAGTACCTGATCGACGGCACCCCCGAAGACAGCGCCACCGATTCCACCCTCCAGGTCTACACCTATGACATCGCAGCCGGCCAGAACTCCTTGACCAGCGGGACCTTCGTCCTGTTCGGTGGCTCCCTCGAAGAGGCCGTGCCGCCCGCGGCCGGCATCACCGGGTTCTCGGCCATCGCCGAAGGTGCCGGTGACATCCTCATCACCTGGGACGTCACCAGCCAGATGTCGCTTGGCGAGCGCTTCGTGATGGAAATCTGTGTCGATGAGGCCGCCTGCGACAGCCCGACCCTGAAGGAATTCACCTCCGATGTGAAGACCTACAACCATCCGGGCACCTTCACCACCCACGGAACAAGCTACGTCGTGACCGTTGAGGTATGCAACGATGCGGGCTGCAACGACCAAATCGGTCAATACACCGTGATGGCCGACAAGGAAGTGGACGGTGACGTTGCGATGGGCAACCTCCTCGCGGAGGGCAGCGACGACGGTGCCACGTGGGCCGTCACGTGGACCGTGACCGGTGACATGAGCGACGTCGTCTCCTGGCGCATCTGCTACAGTGAGAACTCCGACGTGGCGTCCATCCCGACCGAAGGCAACCGCTGCACCGCCGTCGACGGCGCGTCTGCGACCGCTGCAACCGTGAACCAGCCGACCTTCACCGGGACGCAGGAGTACTACTTCGTTGGCATCGCTGTGGACGAACTCGGCAACTCGAAGCGTGTCTCGGAGCAAGCCACGCCGGTCAACTACCGCCGTGACGCGGACTTCTCAAACACCGACGACGGCAA